>JAAXHD010000431.1:1022-2800 GCA_012271015.1 Candidatus Poribacteria bacterium
CTGTCCGTTCCATATCGGTGCCGCTAATTTCCCGCGAGTAAAGCTCCACTTGCACATCAACATCAATAGGTTGATTTTCATCATTGATACGCTGTAAACGCTCTATGGGTTGGTCTGCGATTTTCAGAATAAAAGGTAACATAGCAACCTACATAGACTCCTTAACCGAAGAATGTAACAAGTTTAGCACAGATTTCGTGTTTTGTCCAATTTTTTTCGAAACCGTAACACCATACACAGCATAGATTTTAGTTTCATCTTTTTCCATCTTATGCTATATTAATTAAATCAGAAAGGATACACACCATGTCAGGACACTCCAAGTGGTCAACAATTAAACACAAAAAAGCAGCAAACGATTCCAGACGGGGCAAACTCTTCTCAAAGTTGGTGAAAGAGATTACCGCATCAGCACGCGTCGGCGGCGGCGATGTGGACATGAATCCAAGACTCCGCACTGCAATTGCAGCAGCAAAATCAAGCAACGTCCCTAACGATAACATTGAGAAAGCCATCCTTCGAGGCACCGGTGAACTTGAGGGTGAAACCTACGAGGAAATCCTTTATGAGGGCTACGGACCCGGTGGTGTCGCAGTAATGATAGAAGTTCTGACCGACAACCGCAATCGGGCAGTTGCGGAGATTCGACACACATTCACCAAACATGAAGGAAGAATCGGAGAGCGTGGATGCGTCGCATGGGGCTTTGATAAATGCGGATTGATCGTCGTTACGCCTGATAGCATCGATGAAGAAGAACTGTTCCTCATCGCAGTCGAAGTCGGTGCTGAAGATGTAACCGCTTCCGAAACAGGTATGGAAATCGTTACACCCTTTGAGATGTTCGATAGTGTTTTAACGGCAGTTCAAGAAACATCCGCTGAAATCCAACTCGCTGAAATCAGTATGATTCCACAAAACACCGTTAAACTTGATGGAAAAGAAGCGGAACGGATGCTTCGCCTCATGGATGCCCTCGACGAACTCGATGATGTACAGAAAGTCTACGCCAATTTCGATATTCCCGATAACCTTTTAGAAGCCGCAGCTTAATTACCGCATCTAAATCGTAGCCAGCAACAACGGCACTGGGTTTTTGCTGGGGTGTTTCCCCCAGATATACGGGAAAGTCCTTGATTTATCAGACCCACCTGACCGAACCGCAAGGAATAATTAAAAACCAGCAACAACGGCGCTGGGTTTTTGCTGGGGTGTTTCCCCCAGATATACGGGAAAGTACATGAAGGTCCCAACTCACCTGACCGAACCGCAAGGGATAATTAAAAGAATAATTCTTGGCATTGATCCGGGCATTGCGAATACTGGATACGGCGTGGTTGAAGCGCACGCGAATCGTCTCATTTCGCGGGGCTTCGGAAACATCAGAACTAGCCCAAAAACAGCACCAGAGGTACGGTTGAAACAAATTTACGATGCCGTAACCGATCTGATTGCCAAATTCACCATCGAGAGCATAGTGCTTGAGGATATTTTTTTTAGTAAAAATATAAGCAGTGCGTTCGCTGTAGGTGAAGTTAAAGGTATTGTGAAACTCGCGGCGGCGAATGCGGATCGTCCCGTTACTGTGTATACACCGACCCAAGTCAAACAGGCAGTTGTTGGTTACGGAAAAGCCACGAAATCCCAGATGCAGAAGATGACACAAGCACTGCTTAAACTCAAGGAACCACCTCGCCCTGATCACGCAGCAGATGCCCTTGCGCTCGCGCTCTGCCATGCCCGCTCCTACAAAGTCCTTCAACTCCGTGAAAAATACA
>JAAXHD010000431.1:2916-4996 GCA_012271015.1 Candidatus Poribacteria bacterium
CCGCAAGGGAAAATTAAAAAATGATTTCTTATATCAAAGGGGTTCTCGCAGATAAGGAAACTACACAGATCATTGTAGATGTAAATGGTATTGGATATACAATCGACGTGTCACCGAGAACTGTAACGGATTTACCCCCTATCGGCGATACTGTTACGCTTTATACCTACTATCATCAAAACCGAGACAACAAAATTACGCTCTACGGGTTCACCTCAAAGGACGGACGCAAAGTTTTTGAAGTGGCTCTGACGGTCTCCGGTGTAGGACCCGCCCTTGCACAAAACATCGTCGCGCGGCTATCACCTTCACAATTCCAACGCGCTGTCCATCGCGGAGATGCAACGACCCTCATGCGGGTGCCTCGTTTAGGCAAAGACATCGCCCAAGTCATCATCACCAAACTCAAAAAGAACATTATGAAATTGAAACTCGAAGGTGATGTCGATCTCGGAAAACCCGCTGGGGCTCCAGCTGCAGAGGCAATCCAAATTCTCGTCAATACCCTCGGGGCATCGGAACTTGAAGCAGAGCAAGCCGTCGATAAGGCACAACAAGTTCTCGGGGAGTCTGCGCAACGAGAAAACCTCATCGCGCAAGCCCTCCGATATATCCGAAATTAGTTTTTAACTATGGTTTTCGGTGCGGGTTTCCACGCAACCCTTTCAGTTTTAACCATCAATTCGCCTCAGTTATAAATGTTAAAGCACGAGTTGATGATTAAAGTTTTCGGTTACAAGAGCGTTCTACTAAACGCGAACCTCTTAACTGAAAACCGATCACTGACAACTGATAACTGTCCGTGTTAGGACACCAAAATGGATAATCACGAAATACAAGATTTCGACCGGATGCAAGATTTGGCGGAAGAAGATGACGACTTTGGATACAGCCTCCGTCCGGAAACGCTCAGCGAATTCATCGGACAGGAAAAAGCAAAAGAGCAGCTCCGTATCCATATTGAAGCCGCCAAAAAGCGCGGGGACGCACTTGAGCATGTGCTGCTTGTGGGTCCACCGGGGCTTGGGAAGACCACACTTGCACGTATCATCGCCAATGAAATTCAGAGCAACTATAAACAGGCGATCGGTCCCGTTATGGAGAAACTCGACCTCGCCTCAACCTTGATGAACCTCGATCAGGGGGATATTCTGTTTATTGACGAAATCCATCGGATGAAGGGATATGTTCAGGAACTGCTCTACCCTGCGATGGAGGATTATCAATTAGATTTAGCCATCGGTCAAGGTCCCGCATCGGATGTTGTGCAAATGCCCCTTAAGCAATTCACACTCGTTGGTGCGACAACACGTGAAGGTTTGCTTACGGGACCCTTTCGCGACAGGTTCGGCATCCGTATCCATCTCGATTACTATGAACCAGAAGACATCCAACAAGCGATTCGCATTAACAGCGCAAAACTTAACATCAATATCGATGAACATGCGGAATACACATTAGCGTGCCGCTCGCGTGGCACGATGCGGATCGCGAACAAACTGCTCGCTAACGTTAGAGACTACGCCCAAGTCGAAGCAGACGGCGCTCTCTCACTTGAGGTTGTGGAAGAGGCACTCAAATTCTTTGACATTGATGAACGCGGATTAAACGCACAAGACTACGCTTATTTTCAGACACTTATTGAAAAATTCAATGGACGTGCGGGGCTCAAGGCACTCGCTGTCGCCCTGAGTGAAGATGAACGCACTATTGCAGAGGTTTACGAACCCTATTACATTAAAGAGGGATTTTTGATGCTAACACCCGGCGGACGTATCGCAACCGATGCCGCCCATGAGTACTTCGACTATCCTGTAGGGTCTCAACAATCACTGTTCTATTAATAGCCTTCGGTTATTAGTTATCGGTTATCAGTTAAGAGGTGTTTTTGATAGGGGTGTTTTTGATAGGGCGTTTCCCCTTGCTTGGGTGTTTCTGCGGATTTCGCCTCGTTTAACAAAATCCTCTTGTGACCGACAACTGGTAACTGAAAACTGACAACCACAATATGAAACTCACAGATTTTGACTATCATCTACCCGCTGACCGGATTGCGCAAAGACCACTTCAACAGCGTGAT
>JAAXHD010000007.1:0-7972 GCA_012271015.1 Candidatus Poribacteria bacterium
TCAATTTTTATTTTCAAACTCACGTATACTTTAGCATTCTTCACATTTTTTGAAGGAGCCTGACCAGATTATAAACTAATGTAGAAAACAGTCAGTATCATTTGAATATGCCAGTGAAACTTTAACTGTGGAAGGAAACATATTTATGAAACGCCTCTGTAAACTTTTATTCGGTTTCATTGCTTTGGGACTTATGCTTTCGTGCGCACGGACATCCCAACGTATTGAATTGCACCCAGTGTACGCTGTACCGCGCGGCACTCCAATGGGACCGGGACTCCCTCTTGGTGTGGCTGAAGGTTTAGATACGGAAAAAGTAAAAGCATCCACGATCGCTGTGGTTTACGGAGAGGGAGATTCAACGATGATCGGTAGCGGCTTTTTCGTGGCAAATGACAAGGTTGTTACTAACATTCATGGTCTTGCAGATGCTGATCTTGCGTCATTGCACGTGAGGACCGATAACGCGAACTATACAATTCGAGGTGTTACGGCATTTGATACCCAAAATGATCTCGTCATTCTACAAATATCTGGAGAAGGCGGACCCCTTGTCCTCGGCAATAGTGACGCAGTTAGCAGTAGTGAGACTGTTTTCGGTGTAGGCTATGTAGGCTATCCTGCTGATAGGTTTAATATCATGGAGAACACCGTCCTTCCGGAGCGGCTTAACGGTGTGTGGCTTCGTGTAACACCCAACAGTCCGGGGGGTACCAGCGGCGGTCCTGTGCTGAATACCAAAGGCGAGGTCGTCGGTATTACTGTTGCTGGTAGCGGTGCTATCGGTTACGCCGTTGGGTCAAACGTACTCAAAGGGCTACTCGACCGGTCGGGAGCAGTTGAGCCTTTGGCGAAATGGCAGAAGAGGGACACAATACGCGCCTATCTCTACCTCGGACAATCATCAGAGAGATTCTATGCTGCTGACTATGCTGGTGCGATAGAGGCAATTGATAATTTTTTTACGATAAATCCTACATTCATAGGAATGGACATGAGATATGAAAATCGTGGATATGCCAAAGCCCACCTTGGTCGCTCTCAATTTGACAAAAATGCGCCAAAGGTAGCACAGCAATATTATCGTTCAGCGATTCAGGATCTTGATAAAGCCATCAGCATTACCCCCAAGAATACTCCCGCGTATTTCAAGCGCGGCTATACGAGAACCCTCCTTGGGCACTCTGAATTTATCAAGGGACATACAGAGGTATCGCAACAGTACTATCGGGCAGCGATTGAAGACTTTGATAAAGCCATCGGTATCTACCCAAAGTTTCCTTCATACGCCGAGCGTGGGCGGTAAAGGTCGCCTTGGGCATCTCTGAAACTAACCAAGGGCATGCCACGGAAGCACATCGATACTATTACGCCGCAATTGAAGACTGTGATAAGGCTACCAGTTATGATCGACATGATGCATACGCCTACATTATTCGAGGATATACAAGAATTTGCTTAGGTGATTATGAATTTGATAAAGGAAATATGGAAGATGCCCGAAGCCTATACGAAGCAGCGATAGCTGATTGTGATTCGGCTATCCAACTTGACGCCGAACATCCTTACGGCTACCACACGCGCGGTGTCGCGAAGGCGGCTCTTGATGACTATAGTGGAGCACTTGAGGATTTCGACAAAACCGTCGGTCTCAAACCTGATTTTGCCAGAGCCTACTATAATCGCGCACTTGTGAAAGTGTCGCTTGGGCAAAAAAGGGAAGCGAAGGCGGATTTCAAAAAGGCGAAGGAACTTGACGCAGATATCGGAAAATAATCTCCTATTTGCCAGCAAAAGTGAATTGTGATAAAATAGCGGTACGTCAACTGAATCAGGAAGGAGATATAAAATGGCAATAGGATTGGGCGTTATTGGAATGAACCCCACGAATATGGGGTCAACTGCGATACTGTTAAAGGATGTACCGGACCTGAAATATGAACTCCGCGGTATCTGCGCGAAACGGGCAGATGTACTTGAGAACTACGCCAACCAAATTGGCATGGACTTTTGGACGACAGATTATCAAGAATTGGTGCAGCGCGAAGATATTTCTGTCATCGCTATCTATTCCCCCGACCACTTGCATGCTGAGCATTGCGTCGCGGCGATAGAAGCGGGGAAGCATGTCATTTGCACAAAGCCGATGGTGACCAAGTTAGACGACGCACAACACTTGGTGGATCTGGTGCGCGAGCACAAGATCAAATTCCTTGTAGGGCAGTCGATGCGGTTTGATCTCCAATTTTTGACAATGAAAGCGTTTCTCGACGATGGTGATTTAGGCGACATTATGCTGGCGGATGCCTATTATGTCCACGACATGCGCGAGGTCTATGATTTCACGCCGTGGCGACTCCATGAACCGCAAGATTTGATGTTCGGCGGTATTGTGCATCCTGTTGATCTATTGCGCTGCCTCCTCGGTGATGTGGATGAGGTGCACGCCTATGGGACGAAAGGCTTGCTCACACCAGAATACCCTATAAAGAACAATTTTTTTCTCAACCTGAAGTTTAAGAGTGGACAGATTGCGAGAGCGATGGGGCTTTACGATGTCGTCCATCCCCCGATGCCGATGCAGCAAATCTCCGTTTTCGGAAGCAAAGGGACAGTAATTGGGGATTTTACGGACAACAAAGAAGGACACGTCAAGTTGATGCTCGATAAAATGTCCGTCAGAGAACCCTTTGAAGTGATCTGTCCTCCTGAAATAGATACAAGTGTTTATGGACACGGACAGACGGTTATCCGATATATGCGCCACTTTCAACAGTGTCTTGAGGAAGATTTAGAACCCTCGCCGAATGTCATTGACGGAGCGAAGTCGATTGCTGTCGGTGTAGCCGCGTGGGAGTCTATTGAAACGGGACAATCTGTGAAGGTGTTCAACGACTTTTAGCAATCAGCGATCGGTAAAGAGACTTCTGGGCAAATCGGAAGTCCGTGTGCTTCTATTTCTTCTGTTAAAGAAAAACCGTAGTCTGCATTCTCACTGCGAAGCAGGCGCAGGTGGATATACGGAGAAGCACGTGAGCATCCAAATCTACCTGACCGATCCGCAAGGAATAATTAAAATTTGACATTTTGTTTTGCATAATATATAATTTAGGTATGCCTAAATTAATTTCTCAACGTTTCTAACTGTTTTGGCACATAGTGCCTAAAACTGAATGGGTATAATGCCCGTACATTAACTTACCGCGAGGGAAAACGAAGAGCATTGTCAGTTCCCTTTGCGGATTGGAAAGAACAATGCTTACACATGCAGCTGAGGATTACCTCAAGTCGATCTATAAATTGCAAGAGAAGGTCGGTAAAGTTTCGACCGGTACTTTGGCGGAATACCTCAATGTGAAGCCAGCATCTGCCACCGGGATGATTAAAAAACTAAAGACGATGCAACTGGTAAGACATGAGCGCTATCAGGGTGTCACACTGACGGATGCTGGGAAGGCAATCGCACTTGAAATTATCCGGCACCATCGTTTGTTGGAACTTTACCTATTCAAGGCACTTGGTGTCCCGTGGGATGGTGTTCACGATGAAGCTGAGAAATTGGAACATGTCATTTCGGAAGATGTGGAAGCACGGATGGACGAGTTTCTCGGCTACCCAACTGCCGATCCACATGGTGCACCGATACCCGATAAAAATGGCGTTGTGACAAAAACTCCGTCCGTTCCAATGACGGACTTGCGTAGTGGACAGTCCTGCGTTGTTGCTGAAGTGAGTGACACCGATTCGGCAATGCTTCGGCATTTAGGAAGTTTCAATCTCTACCCGGGCACGGCGTTCCGAGTCATTGAGGTAGCTCCGTTTGAGGGGCCCTTTACTATTGACGTTGCAGGACAGCAGGTCGTTATTGGACGTGAGGTTGCGAAACATGTCTTTGTCGAGGATGTGGAGGAATAGTTATTGGCTATCGGCTGTCGGCTATCGGTTAAGAGTTGCTGTAACAATCTTTACCAACTTGGAATATCTTCGGAAATGATGAATTTTTGCGTGAAACTTCTTAACCGACAACTGATTACTGACTGCTGACAACTATAAAAAAATGGAACAGCAAAACCAGATACGGCCGGATAGAAAAACAATCAAGATATGGAAACACCATTTACAGGATGAAGTTAACGCAGGTTTCCTTTATAGTGTTTTCGCTGGTCTTGAGTCCGATCCAAAGCGAAAGGACATATTAAGTGGACTCGCCGGGGTGGAAAATCGGCATGTAATACGTTGGCGGGAGATGCTTGCCACCTACGATATAAAGGTTAAGAAGCAGCGACCAACGTTGAAAGCAAGATTGATGGCGTGGTATGCTCGTAGGTTCAGTAGTGAGTTTCCACTTTCGCAGATGCTCGGTGAGGAGGCTAGTGAAGTTAAGGACTATCTAACGCTCCACAGGAACAGCACATTGGTAGATGCGAAGGAGACAGCACTTATTTTAGCCAAAGAATCCGCGATGCATACCGAGAGTTTGAAAGAACTCACCGGCACGGTTGGCGAACCGTGGCACAAAACGGAATCTGGGGGGATGGTCGGCAACATTGTTTATGGATTTAACGATGGCTTAACAGCGAACTTCGGTTTAGTCGCTGGGGTCATCGCGGCGACATCAGATCTCTCCACGATTCTTGTGACAGGCATCATTGGGACGGTCGCTGACGCACTCTCTATGGGAGCTTCGGGATACCTTGCGGCAAAAAGTGAACAAGAGGTTTATGAACATGAAATCGAGGTTGAAAAAGAGGAAATTCGCCTCATGCCTGACATTGAGGAGGAGGAACTCGCTCTGATTTATGCGGCGCGAGGTATGCCGGAAGAACAGGCTCGCGAGCTTGCCAAGGAAGTGATGAGCGATCCGGAAAGAGCACTCGGAGAGAAAATTCAAACCGAACTTAAAATCGGGGAAGTCTATGCAACCCCGTTAAAAGAAGGCTGGATTACTGGGTTCGCAACTGCTATTGGTGCGTTCATCCCGGTCGCCCCGTTCCTTTTTACAGAGGGATTAGTTGCTATCTGGATTTCGTTCACATTAGCTATGTTGTCTCACTTTGCTGTCGGTGCTGCTCGGAGTGTCTTTACTGGGCGTGGTTTGTTTCGCAGTGGTATTGACATGTTTGTTGTAGGGCTTGGTGTCGCAGGGGTTGGCTACCTCGTCGGTGAGATCTTAGAACGCTTCTTTTTTGGAAATTGAATATTAGAGAATAAACTGATCTCTTTTAAGGGTCTTCTACAGAATAACCGAAAATCACGGTTTGGTGAAATGGAGCCGTGCCAAGGAGCAATAAATTAAAAAATGCAGAAAGTTTATATTTCATTATGTCTCATGGTTTCCATCTTTGTGTTCATTGCGTGCGATCCAAAAGGACAACCTGATACTTCCGCTGAAGGGAAACTTCGCGTTATCACGACGATCGGTATGGTTACCGATATTGTTAAAAATGTTGGTGGTGAACGCGTTGAGGTCACAGGATTAATGGGACCCGGGGTAGATCCACACCTTTATAAGGCGAGTGCCGGTGATGTACAGCGATTAACTTCGGCGCAGCTCATTTTCTATAACGGACTGCACCTTGAGGCTAAAATGGGTGACATCCTTGCCAAAATGTCGGGAGATACAAAAACTGTTGCCGTGACAGATGTCGTTGACCGAAGTCTGCTGCTGAGACCGCCGGAATTTGAAGGGCAATACGATCCGCACTTGTGGTTTGATGTGCCGCTTTGGATGGAAGCGGTGGGAAGAGTTCGTGATACGTTAAGTGAAGTCGATTCGGACAATACGTTAATGTACTACACCAATGCTGAACGCTACCTCGCCAGACTCGCTGAACTTCACGAATACGTGAAGGCACAGGCAGAGCGCGTACCATCTGAACAGCGGGTGCTCGTAACGGCTCACGACGCTTTTAACTACTTCGGGAAGGCTTATGGGTTTGAGGTGCGCGGACTACAGGGTATTAGCACCGCAACAGAAGCAGGTATCGCTGATGTTCAGGAGCTGGCGACCTTTATAGCCGAACGGCGTATCCCTGCAATTTTTGTGGAATCCTCCGTCTCTACAAGAAGTCTTGAAGCAGTGAAAGCCGCCGTGAAGTCAAAAGGGTTTGATGTCGAAATTGGTGGAGAACTTTTTTCCGATGCCATGGGGAACGAGGGAACACCTGAAGGCACTTATATCGGTATGGTTCGCCATAATATTGATACGATTGTGACAGCACTCATTGGGAGAACATCTGCCAGTTCTATGGTGGAGAATTAGGTGTGCAAGTGTCCGAAACGAAAGCCATTGAAGTAACAGATCTAACAGTTGCCTATCAAGATCAACCTGTCTTGTGGGATGTCGACTTGGATGTGCCGCCGGGTGTGCTTTTAGCAATTGTTGGTCCCAACGGTGCAGGCAAAACAACACTGATCAAGGCGATTTTGGGATTGGTACGTCCCGCGGCAGGCAACGTCTTGATTTATGACAAGCCTTATGAAGCACAGCGTCGGATTGTCGGCTATGTCCCCCAACGGGGCACCGTTGACTGGGATTTTCCGACAAACGTCTTAGATGTGGTCATGATGGGGCGTTACGGTGCACTTGGGTGGGTGCGACGACCGGGGAAGCAGGAGCGGGAGCTTGCTATGCATGCCTTAGAAAAGGTCGGTATGGAGGCGTATATCACCCGGCAAATCAGTCAACTCTCCGGTGGACAACAACAACGTGTTTTCCTTGCCCGTGCCCTTGTTCAAGACGCTACAGTATATTTGATGGATGAGCCTTTTCAAGGCGTTGATGCTACTACAGAGCGAGCGATTGTTACGCTACTTCAAGAGCTCCGAGAAAAAGGAAAAACGGTTGTCGTGGTGCATCACGATTTACAAACGGTAACGGACTATTTCGATTGGGTAATGCTTTTGAATATTCGTCGGATCGCGAGCGGTCCTATTGATGAAACCTTTACACCTGAAAATTTGCGGACAACTTACGGCGGTCGCGTCGCATTTATAACAAAGTCGTAGGCATACTCCGTGTGCCAAAACCAGATTTGTGGGAGCGGTTTTCAAACGCGATTTACTTCTATTCCATACTGATCATGGAACCTCTAAATATCCTGACCCATCTTGATTATACGCTCGTGATTGTTGCCATTGGTGCTGCATTACTTGGCACTGTGAGTGGGGCACTCGGCACCTATGCGGTTTTGCGACGGCAGAGCCTTCTCGGCGATGCAATCTCGCATGCCGCGTTGCCCGGCATTGCAATCGCGTTTCTGTTGACGGGAAGCAAAACACCTCTAATTTTGGTCCTTGGTGCGGCAATTGCAGGCTGGCTCGGCACTCTACTCATTTTGAGTGTCGTTAGGCTAACGCGTATCAAATACGATAGCGCGCTTGGGATCGTGCTCTCTACCTTTTTCGGTTTCGGTTTGGTGCTGCATACACTGATTCAGCGGACTGGTAATGCAAATCAAGCAGGATTAGATACGTTTCTCTTCGGACAAGCCGCCACAATTCTGAAGAGCGATGTCTTAACCATAGGTATACTCGGAGGCATTGCAATTGTCATCATGCTTGTCTTTTGGAAGGAGTTGAAGTTGCTGGTTTTCGATGAAGGTTTCGCTGCATCGATTGGTTTCCCGACCCGCGTACTTGATATTCTGTTGACGAGCCTCCTTGTTATAGCAATCGTTCTCGGTTTGCAGGCTGTCGGTGCTGTCCTGATGAGTGCTATGTTGGTCGCGCCAGCAGTCGCCGCACGGCAGTGGACAGATAACTTTAGCGTGATGGTGTTTCTCGCGGCATGCTTTGGGGCACTCGCTGGCGTGAGTGGAACTATTATCAGTAGTAGTGCTTCACGCATCCCGACGGGTCCAACGATTGTGTTGTGTGCAACAGTGGTCGTAGGGTTCTCGATCCTTTTTGCCCCGAATCGAGGGCTTTTATGGGATTGGCTTCGGCACCAACGAAACAAACGAAGTCTAAC
>JAAXHD010000007.1:8080-14109 GCA_012271015.1 Candidatus Poribacteria bacterium
ATGAGCGACGCGATCAGCCACGCGATACTCCCCGGCATCGTGCTCGCTTTTTTTCTCACGGAGAGTCTATCGTCGCCACTCCTCATTCTTGCCGCCGCAGGAACGGGTGTGCTCACCGTTGTTTTCGTTGAGTTGCTCCAGCGGACGAAACTGGTGAAAGAGGATGCCGCGATCGGCTTGACATTTCCCGCACTTTTCAGCATCGGAGTAATCCTAATCTCCAGATTTGCAGGCAATGTTCACTTGGATATGGATGCCGTTCTCCTCGGCGAACTCGCTTATGCACCGCTTAACCGGTTAAATATTTTCGGGTACGATTTGGGTCCCATTTCTCTGTATGTGATGGGAACAATCCTTCTGTTAAATCTCGCCTTTATTTTACTGTTTTACAAAGAATTGAAGTTAGTGACTTTTGACGTAAGTTTAGCTGCTGCGTTAGGGTTCGCGCCTACCCTGATTCATTATGGATTGATGACACTTGTATCCGTGACAACAGTCGGAGCATTTGACGCTGTTGGTTCGATATTAGTCGTTGCTCTCATCGCTGGACCACCTGCTACGGCGTACCTTATCACAAACAAGCTTTCACTGATGCTCACATTGAGTGCGGTTATCGGGGGTGTGAACGCTGTAAGTGGCTATTGGCTGGCGTATCTCTTTGATGTTTCTATTGCAGGAGCGATTGCGACGATGACGCTCCTTGTGTTCGGTCTGGTTTTTCTATTTGTTCCGAACCGTGGACTTATTGCTATCGCACGTAGGCGGGCGCGCCAAAAGTGGGAGTTTGCCCAAACGATGTTAGTGATTCATCTCTTTAATCACGAGGGCCTTCCGGAAGCTGAGGCAGAATCGGAGATAGTACATCTCCATGAGCATCTTCGATGGGATCCCGCATTTGCAGCACAAGTTGTGAAATATGCCCTGAACAACCGTTGTGTCTCTCAAGAGGAGACACAGTTAACGCTGACAGAACGCGGACGCACGGTAGCACAGCAGGCACTTGTGCAATAATCATGCTGTGCGCATTGGACTTTAAAAGAATTTCATAGGTTTGTAGTAGTGCGATTCATCACACGTTTCATTTTTCAACAAAGGTTTCCAGTATGAAAAATACAATACAGAAATTTCTCACTTGTTTGTTGCTTCTTAATTTTCTATTAATAGTAGGTGCCGATGAAGCCGCACTCAAGAACCCTGATGGCTCATGGAAATGGACGAATCGGCTTATCCATGAAACGAGTCCTTACCTGTTGCTCCACGCGCATAATCCCGTAGATTGGTACCCATGGGACAATGAAGCATTAGCGCGTGCGAAAAAAGAAAACAAGCTCATTTTCCTTTCTGTCGGATACTCCACGTGCTACTGGTGTCACGTCATGGAGCGGGAAGTCTTCTCAAACCCAGAAATCGCTGCTATGATGAATAAAGACTTCATCAATATCAAGATTGATAGAGAAGAACGTCCAGATCTCGACGAAATCTATATGACAGCGACGCAGTTGTTGACACAGCGCGGTGGGTGGCCCAACTCTGTTTTTCTCACCCCTGATTTAAAACCCTTTTATGCTGGCACTTATTTTCCGCCTACGGATGTACCCGGCAGACCGGGGTTCCCAACGATTCTTGATGCGGTGCATGAAGCATGGATAACGCGAGAGGTGGAAGTCATTGAATCGGCGAACCAGGTTTCGGACACTATTGAGTTGGCAACAAGTAGAGGATTCAGAGCACTTACTGCCACGCCACTGGATAGATCTCTTACGACTGCGGCATTGGACTATCTCCGAACGACTTATAGTGAAGCCTATGGTGGATTTGGTGGTGCCCCGAAATTCCCAAGTCCAGCCAATCTTGAATTCTTGCTGAGTGAATACGAGCGAAGATCGGGGGAACACCCAAGCAAAAACACCCCTCCCACAGAAAATGAATCACTGTTGAAGATGGTGACATATACGCTGGATATGATGGCTTACGGTGGGATGTATGACCAGATAGGTGGTGGTTTTCATCGGTACGCTGTTGACGAAAAGTGGCTCGTTCCGCATTTTGAGAAGATGCTTTACGACAACGCGCAATTGGCGAAAGTTTATCTCCAAGCACATCAGTTAACACAAGAACCTCGCTATCGGCGTATTGCTGAAGAGGTCTTCAGTTTCGTTTTCCGAGAGATGACGGCACCTGAAGGCGGGTTTTACGCTGCCTTGGATGCTGAGACGGATGCCGAAGAGGGAAAGTATTACGTCTGGACCCCTGATGAGATTCAGAAGATCCTCGGTAAGAAGACAGCGGCACGTTTCGCTGGTATTTACGGTGTCGATAAGGTACCCAATTTTGAGGGTAAAAATGTTCTCTATGTCCCTAATGGCGCAGCGGCGGAGGATGCTCTTAAGGAAGTGGAATCTGCGCGAGAGAAACTCTTAACGGCACGCTTTGATCGCGAGTACCCCTTGCTGGATACAAAAATTATTGTCAATTGGAACGGTTTGATGATAGATGCGCTCGCTTATGGCTATCAGGTGCTTGGGGAAGAGCGGTATCTTCTCGCGGCATCGAAGGCTGCTCAATTTATTCTTGACACCCTAAAAAAGCCGGATGGTGAATTATGTCATACTTATACTGCCGGTGTTGTGAAGCGGGATGTGTACCTTGACGACTACGCCTTTTTTGTGCGGGGGTTGCTTGGATTGTATCAGGCTACGGGGGAACAGGAGTGGCTGGATTCAGCGAAAAGGCTGACTGATGCGATGATTCAGCTTTTTTGGGATGACACAAACGGTGGCTTCTATTACACGAAGGCGGATGCAGCGCATCTTATTGTGCGAACCAAGAAACCTTATGACTCCGCTATTCCGTCTGGTAATGCCGTTGCTGTTGCCAATTTATTGGAATTTGGGACAGATTATCGAGGTTATGCTGAAGAAACCTTGCAAATTTTCGCGCAATCTATGTCACAAAGTCCTTCATCCTTCATGTATATGCATTTTGCCCTCAACCACTATTTAACGTCAGAAGAAAGACTTAGGAATGAAACGCCCTCACTTGTGACTGCAACCGCTAAAATCAAATCCCATAAGAGTGGAATATTCAATGTGATGCTTCAACTCAACATTGCTGAGGGATGGCATATTAACGCGAACTTCGCAGGTCAAGATAATTTAATTCCGACAACTGTTACGGTGAATACTGGTACGCCGTTTGAAATTCTTGATGTAGCGTATCCCAAAGGTAGATCGACACGCTTTGAATTTAGCAATGAATCCTTGAACGTTTATGAAGAGGGTCTCACAATTCCGTTGCAGTTAAAACAGAAACCGAATATGAAGCCCGACAAAGATGTCTCAATTACGCTACAGCTCACCTACCAACTCTGTAGCGAGACTGAATGTCTGTTACCACAGACATTGGATATTCCGTTAGAAGTGCCATAATTTTTGTCTATGAACGGTGAACTCCTTCCGTAATGGATGTGATTACAGACTACATGCCTCATAATTTACTTGATAATCAGATGCTCGTTTGATATAATAGAATATAGTTAGTAAACTTACGAATCCTACCCAATTCTGTTGGTACCCAATCCCTACCTTAGGAGGAATTTACGTGAAAATCTTTATTTTAAGTTACACTACGATATTTTTTCTGGTAATGGCGAGCACGCTTGCATTTGCTAACGTTGTTGAGGATCCTGTGCTCTACCTCAATGCCGCTGACAACCCTGCCCACCCGGATGCATGGGAAAATCTCGGCACTGAAGGCGGTGAATTGCTTGCCACAGAAAAACCAATGGACCTCGAGGAGGGTGAAATTAAAATTCCTGCACTCGGTATCAGTGAACCGAATTCAAAGTATTACACAACCACGGAGTCTCTTTCAACCTTTGGCGGTCCACCCGCAAAAAACACACCACTGTTTTTTCAAGATTGGACCTTGGAGTTCCTCTGTAGACGCAATGGTGATTTTTTTGTTGAAGAGCACCATTTCGCCGGTTTCCAGAACAGTCCACGGGAAGGTCAGCAGGGAATTCGACTTTGGATAGTCGGCGGTCAGAATTTGGATGTTTCCATCCATGCCAAGGGGAGTAAACAAGGTGTTCAACCGCTTAACCTGAAACTTGAAGAAGGGGTCTGGACCTGGATAGCGGTCGTCGGCACGAGTGGCAAGTCGATTGTGGCGTATCAAGACGGTAAAGAAGTCAGCAAGCAAGCCGGTTTTGAATTCGATAAGAAATTACCGATAAACGACATTTCAATCGGTGCCAATTCCTTCGATGAACGTCGTCGGACTTTCAACGGATCGTTCGCAATCGTCCGCGCTTATGATAAAGCACTGACAGAAGCGGAGATTAACCAAAATATCTCTGGCGCATTTGATGTTGATCCAGCGGACAAACTTCCAACGACGTGGGCACGCGTAAAACGCGGCTATGAATAATAGCAGCGCACATACCACTGGGTCGCGACTCGTTTCTTTCTACGAAGTTTTTGTGGAAGTGTGTTTGCGGGCAGGCACAAGACCTAGGGAAACACCCAAGCAAAAACCCCCTACAAGATGTAAACTTATTTCCCTAATTCACGATAGTATTGACGCTTACGGAAACAGAAATGTCTGAACCTCATCCTATTCCTCCGTCCCAATACCTTGTTTTGGATGATCGTATCATTGACGAGGTGATCGCGGCGGAGCTTACGCTTGGCACGATTACCAAGCATCCACAGAACCCCTTCTTTGGTGAAGACAAACCGTGGGAACCCCGTTTCGACAACGTTTATGCCAACGTCATCTATGATGTGGAGGACACACTCTATAAATGTTGGTACAATCCGTTTATCATAGATGAACGGGTAACGCACACGCCACCCGAAAAACGGCACCCGGACTGGAGCAACTACATGGATGTAAAGCCGAACGCGCGAGAGATGGGGATCTGCTATGCTTACTCGGTAGACGGTATTCACTGGGAGAAACCTGAGCTTGGACTCGTTGCGTTCGATGGAAGCAAACAGAATAACATTCTGATGCGCCGCATAAATGGTGCGGGCGTTTTCAAGGACGAGCGTGAAACCGATCCAGCGAAACGTTATAAGATGTTCTTCTGTGGAGAGCCACACATGACTGTCGCTTTCTCTGCAGACGGGTTGCACTGGGGCGAACCTCTTCCAATACCGCAGGTCGAGGCACACGGCACGCACCCCAACGCTTTTTGGGCAGAGACCTTGGGTAAATATGTCGGTATTACCCGTCAACATGCTCGTAATATTCGCCTCGTAACACGGACGGAGTCTCCTGATTTTCTACACTGGACACCAGATAAATCTATCCTTGAAGGTCCCAATCCGTGTCTACAGGCGCATGATATGATAGTGTTTCCAACGTGTGGGATTTACATCGGGATGCTCGGAATGATGGTTTATCCAGAAGACTCCAATATTGATGTCAAACAGCATGTTGAATTGGCTTGGAGTCCGGACACCGTCCAGTGGCATCGCATACAAGAAGGGGTCCCATTTATTGGGCATACTGCATCGGACACAGAACGTTACGGAGCGATGCCTTACGACTGGGGAACGATCTTCCCCTCTGTTTCGATTTTCTTTGATGATGAAGTACGTATCTACTACGGTGCCGGAGACGGCTACTTTTTCAACTGGCGTAAGGGTTACCTCGCACTCGCAACGCTTCGTCCCGACGGTTGGGCAGGCTACGAACCGATCACAACTGACATGCCTGCCGTCATAACGACCCAACCCTTAACTTTTGATGGCACATCGGTGGGTATAACAGCAGATGTATCGGATGGTGGTTCTGTGCGCGTAGCGATTCTGGATAAAGCAGGGAACCAACTTGCCAGTAGTCAATTAGTTCGCTCGACTGTTACAGATTGCCGTGTGAAATGGGAACTGAGTCAGAATTTAACGAATTTGCGAGGCAAGGAAATTCGGTTAAGATTCCAGTTGCATAACGCAAAACTCTATGCATTTCAAACCGGGACAGAGAGTGGGTAATTCTTATTTATTGATGTTGCCTTCTGC
>JAAXHD010000007.1:14152-26256 GCA_012271015.1 Candidatus Poribacteria bacterium
ATCAAACAGTTCAGGGTTGCCAAAGGGACCTTCATTGTAGATAGGTTCACCATGCGCACCGACACCGCACGGAACGCCTTCTGCGCGAAGAGCCTCTAAGAACCGATCGCGTGAAACACCACCAAACTCCTCAGATGCAAATCGGAAATCCCAATAGTAGAAACACCATCGTGTGACACGCGTATCGCGCGGGATAGGGTGGAGTCCGTCTATTGCTTCCATGCCCTTGGAGAGGTATGCGATGTTCCGTTCGCGCGTCTCTACCTGCTCTTCAAACCGTTCCAGTTGATTCAGTAAGAGCGTCGCTTGGAAGTTGGTCATCCGCATATTCAGTTGTGCGAATTGACCTGCCTTTTCTGCGAGCGTTTCATCGTTTGTCAGTACCATTCCGCCTTCACCACAGGTGAGTGTCTTTCCCATCTGGAAACTGAATGCACCGAGGTGTCCGATTGAGCCAAGTCCTTTCCCGCGCCATTGTGAACCGTGTGCATGCGCGCAGTCCTCAATCACTTTGAGAGTGTGTGTTTCAGCGAGCTCCATGATCGCGTCCATGTCAGCAGGATAGCCGCCGTTATGCACCGGAATAATCGCTCGTGTTCGAGGCGTGATGGCTTTTTCAATCGCATCGGGGGCGATATTGTAAGTGAGTGGGTCGATGTCAACGATGACCGGCACCGCATTGACACAGACAACTGATGTTCCTGTCGCCACGAATGTCAGAGCAGGAACGATGACTTCATCACCCGCTGTGATGCCAGCAGCTTTTAGTGCACATTGTAGTGCTACAGTGCCGTTTGCGAGTGGGATGCCGTATTTTGCGTCCTGAAACGCCGCGAACTTTTCACCGACTTCATCGACTTTCTCGCGTCGGTTCCAGGCACCGCTCCGCAAGGTCTCTAAAAGTGCGTTTTCTTCGGTTTTATCGTAAATAGGCCAGCTTTTCCCTAAACTCCCTTTGACGATCGGTTCACCGCCATTAAGTGCCAACTTTGCCATGTTCATGTCCCCCTTGCTGTGTGCTGTAGGAGGGGGTGTAACCCCGACTCCCCTGATACGGTTGGTTTGATTTTAGCAGTCCTCCCTTTTTTAGTCAACCCGTTTGAAGTTTGACTTGGTTCGTATCGCGGTGTTTGTAGCATTCTTCTTGCAGATTTCATCGGAATTCGCTATAGTAATCTTCGGAAACCCGAAACGGTGTGTAAACTATGGAATCAATAAATCAAACACTCACGGTAATAGACGGAATCACAGTGGGGCATGCCACCAATTTAACCGCTCGAACAGGGTGTACGGTTGTCCTTTGTCCGGCAGGGACGACTGCAAGTGTTGATGTGCGTGGTGCGGCACCGGGCACGCGGGAGACAGAGGCACTCCGTCCGGGACGTTTAGTCCAAAAAGCACATGCTGTGCTCCTGACAGGTGGAAGTGCCTTCGGATTAGACGCGGCAGGGGGTATCGTCCAGTATCTTGAAGAACAAAATGTCGGTTTTCCTGCAGGTTCTGTGCGTGTGCCGATTGTTCCCGCGGCTGTTATCTTTGACTTGGGGGTTGGCGACGCGAATGTCCGTCCTGATAGAGGGATGGGGTATCAGGCGTGTCTCAACGCTACAGATGAACCCGTAGTGATGGGTGTTGTCGGAGCAGGCACAGGGGCAACAGTCGGTAAAGCTCCGGGTGTTACGTCTTCTCCGGGCGGTGTCGGTTCGGCATGTATGCGTCTCGATTCAGGTTTAATTGTTGCGGCAATTATGGTTGTGAATGCACTTGGAAATGTTGTGCATCCGAGGACGGGTGAGATCCTTGCAGGTGGAAAAGAAAATGGTGATTTCGTAGACATCACGGAACGGCTCTTGGACGCAGATTTGGTTCAGGGAACCAACACGACTATCGGCGTTGTGGTTACAAATGCGACACTTTCCCCCGCAGAGGCTCACCGAGTCGCAGAGATGGCACACGACGGAATGGCACGCGCCATTCGTCCGGCGCATACGATGTTCGATGGAGATACGCTTTTTGCGCTTTCTACAGGGGCGCATACTGGCAGTGGTGTAAATGCTGTTGGTATCCTCGCGGCGGAAGTTGTCGCGGAGGCGATTGTCAACGCAGTGACGGTTTAAATTGGTTGCCCTTGCATTGCTTCTGGGATGTCGATGCCGAACTCGTTCAGAACTGTTGGGGCGATATCGTACAGACTCTTGGGAGAAACGAGTCCTTGTGCTTGTTCCCCATTTTTTATGATAAACATTCCCATCTCCGCGTGGTTGCAATCATCGGGACCGGTATCGTTTTCGTAGGTGTAAATGCTGTTGTATCCGACGCTTCCGACTGAACGCCAAAAGAGATTACCGAAGTAGACGATGAGATCAGGCGCGATGTTTCGGCATTCTCTATAAACCTCCTCGGGTTTGAAGACACGTGTGCCGATGTTATGTCCCTCCTCATCTACAATCGCTTCGAGTTGTGCTTTCAATTCATCGCGGATGCTCTCATAATCTTGCATGTTGACAATCCCGTTAGGTTCTCTACCTTCAACGTTTATAAAAATTCGCGCGTAATACCCGCCTTCTCCCCACGCCTTTGTTTGGTTCCAATCTACCATATCCGGTGTCCACCGCGTAATTTCACTCGGCTCGGTTTTTAGCGTCAGATAACCGAGTTGTTGAAGCCATTCATTAACACAGATACCCCCGTCCATCCGTTTTGCACCGTGGTCGGAGACGACCATGATTGTAGTGTTTTCGTCTACGCACGCTAATGTCTCTCCGAGTTCTGCATCGAGGGCGCGATAGTAGTTCCGCATCGTATCTGAGAACGGCGAGTTCGGTTCGTACTTTGGGTGTGTTTTGTCCCAAAATCGCCAGAAGGCGTGATGGAGTCGATCGGACCCCATTTCAACCATTGTAAAGAGATCCCAATCCTTTGTTTCAAGCAGAT
Source organism: Candidatus Poribacteria bacterium (assembly GCA_012271015.1). GTDB lineage: Bacteria > Poribacteria > WGA-4E > WGA-4E > WGA-3G > WGA-3G. The sequence continues at coordinate 17,087 of JAAXHD010000007.1, forward strand.
AGCGTGCGAGTTTGAAACGTTCTGCGGTCATTTTAAGGAGTTGTTGCTCCAGTTCTGCGCGCCGATCGGTGCGAAAATTGGGTATATCAATCATGTAGTCGCTTGCGACTTGTGTGATTTCCCGTGTAAGTCGTCTTGGGAAGGTCCATTGTGAATTGAGATTAGGTGTGAGGAAACTGGTAACCATCCATCCCTGAAACGGTTTCGCTGGATAGGTGAGTGGCACTCCCAAAATGACCGATTTCTTTTGCGCCTGCCCCAGCAGATCCCAGAGCGTCGGCACCTTGATGACGCGAGAGTTGGCGATAGTGAGAGCGTCGTAGGAATAATCCTTGCGGTTGCGGAAGCCGTAGATGCCGAGTTCACCCGGATCACGGCTGGTCATCATGCACATCCACGCTGGCACGGTGATCGGTGGGATCGTGCTTTCCAGTTCGCCATAGATGCCTTCTTCCATCAAACGACGTGTATTGGGCATATCGGCTTTAAAAGCGTCAAAAACAATTTCGGGTGTGGCGCAATCCCAGCCGATAATGAGGACGCGTTTTCTCATATTTTTACCTATAAAATTTGCTTGACACTCGCGTTTGGCGATAGAATGCAACTATCATTCTGCATTTTAAATCATGGTTTGCGATCGGTATTAACAGGCGGTTCGTCGTTGCTAAGGAATCGCTCAATCGTGTTTCTTGTTGCCGGGCGCGTCCGGAAATCCGCAATCCACGGTTCACGAAAGTAGGCTTGCTTTTCACGCGGTAAAGCGGACAGCACTTCAGGTGGCACCGGTAGCCGGTGCCAATGTGTTGCGAGATGCGCGTAGGCGTTTAGCACTGCCACACGCGGTGTCTCCCGTTGCCACACGGGACCGGCGTGACATAAGTTTTCCGTGAAGAAGATTGCACTGCCGGCAGGGCATTCGTAGGTCATCAGAAACGGGCTCCGCTTCCCTTCCTCTAACGACATGTGGTCAGGATGCATCGGGAAGTTGGATTTGTGACTCCCAACGATAAAGTGCGTCCCACCATCCTTTTTAGAAATGTCTGTGAGTTCAAAGACGACACGCACCATTCCAGCGTGAATTTGCCCGTTGTTGACGCGATACCCGAAGATTGGATCTGCCTGCTGTGGTCCACCACCGTGGAGTTCGCCATGCCTCTGTCCTTTTTCGCGCCAGATAGAGTAGCTGTGCTCTAACCGGATCTCGGGTCCGATAATTTCATGTAGGACCTCCAGAACTTTGGGGTGATCAATCAGGACGCTCGCGGGACCGCCCGGTACAGCACGGTGTTCCGGCGGTAAGGATTCTTTGTTGTGATGCATCCGGTCGATCTGATCAATGATTGCATCTACTTCGTCGCGTTCAAGAATCGCAGGACGAATGAGGAATCCAGTTAAGTCAAATCGAAATTTTTCTTCATCAGTCATGGGCTGGTATCTCCTATGTTATCTTTGTGATAAAGCACAATTAGAAAATTATGCCCAACGCGGATTTCTTCCACCGAACCGTTGTTCGCTGATATTCCACAACTCTGATAAGCCGAGTTGCCGGATGTGTTCCAGTCCGGACAGACACGGATCGTTTACATGGGTTAACCATCGTTGGAGTTCCGCTTCGAGTTCTACGCGAAGGTCTTGTGAGTCTTCATCGTCGAAGAGATTGTTCAACTGATAGGGATCGTTGTCGTTGTCGTAAAGCAACCATCCCGTTCCGTCGTAGTGGCGCGCGTAGGTATAGCGATGCGTGCGAACACCACGCCACTCACGAATACCGAAGTTAAATCCTTCACTTCCGTGCAATGGAACTTCAAGCAGGACGGATTGTGGTTCGTCAATTGTGTTACCGAGCATTGCTTCTGAAAGGTCTATACCTTCCACTCCGTCTGGAATCGGTAAATCGCACAGCGACAGCAGTGACGGCATGAAATCGACGAGACTTAGCAAGGTGTCGCGGGTAACGCCTGCTGGAATTTTGCGGGGCCAACGCATCATGAAAGGAATACGACTGGATTCGTCCCATGGGCGTTCCTTTCTGACATGTCCGTGGCTACCGAGCATATCGCCGTGGTCAGACGTATAGACGAGGATCGTATCGTCAGCGATACCAATTTCGGCGAGCGCAGTCATCAAACGTTCGAGATTTTCATCCAGAGCCGTGATATGCGCGTAGTAGCCGGATATATCTTTCCGCGTTTCGGGTGTGTCCACGGCATTCGGGCGCAACTGAATCTCTTCGGGTGGATACATCGCTTTGTAACGTTCCGGCACGTGTTCGTATGGATTGTGTGGCGGTCCCCAGCTCATATAGAGGCAGAAGGGTTCATCAGCATGCTCTCGGCAGTATTCAATGGCTTTGTCCGTCTGAAATTCCGGTTCATAGCCGTCAATCTGCATCTGATTTCCATCGGAATCGTGGTAAGGGGCATTGAAATAGTCATGGTGACAATTCCATCCGACCCAATGATCGAAGCCGAAGCGCATTTCAGGTGTGATGAACTTGTCTCTCGGCATGCCGCCGAGGTGCCATTTGCCGATGTAACCTGTGGCGTAGTCTGCTTCTCTGAATACCTCTGCGATGCCTGTTTCTGTTAGCGGGAGTGGTAGATCATTGGAGACAGCTTTGTGATTCAACGGATATTTGCCTGTCATCAGACATCCGCGTGCTGGCACGCATATCGGGACATTGGTGTAGGTATTGGGAAAGAACATTCCTTCCTGTGCGAGTTTATCCATCGCAGGCGTTTGGACTTGTGGATTTCCTGCGCATCCGACATCACATTGGCGATGCTGGTCCCCGAAAACGAAGATTAAATTGGGTCTACGAGTAGTTTTCATTATTTATAGTTGTCAGTTTCAGTTATCAGTTTTCAGATAGATGGTTATCGGTGTGTATTGCTACGCAATGCTTTCGATCTTCAGTCATCGGCTAAGAGATTACCGTTTAGTAAAACCCTCAGGACTTACACATTTTTGACGATATGACGCTCCGTTAGAGGGTAAACTGAAAAAAATACAGACGTTCTTAGGGCACAACCTAACAGGTTATGCTACAAAAGAGCAACCTGCGTAAGTCCTAACCCTCTTGTAACCAACAACCGACTACTAAAAGCGAACGTAGTGAGCGAACTGAAAACCATTCTTCCAACAACTAACAGCTGATAACCGTTACCCACTCCTTTGCATCCATGTATAAATTTGGCGAAGTGCGCCTTCGCTCTTTGTCCATAATGCCCTTTTCAGTGGCGAAATGATCTTTGTGTAACTGGCGAAGTTTGTCCGGACTGCGCGATACTGTTCTTTATGGGCAATTAAACCTGTGTTCTCTGGTGGAGATGCCCCAAAATCCACCCATTCGTATTGTTCACGACACGCGTGTGTGATGATGTGGTGGAAAATCGCGTTGTTAGGACGATATTTTAAGAACGCTGGCACAGATGCTTCACACCATAACGTTACAGTCTTATTGAAGTGTAGATAGAGAAGTCCTGCGATAATCGTGCCACGATATGTAGCGATAGCAAGCTTGGCGATTTTCCGCTCCAGGAGCGTCTGCATAAGCGCATACGGTTTTGGGGTGCCACCTAACCGCTTGACTGTCATGAGATACATGTCGTAAAAGGTGGATAATGCCTCTTCACTGTCGGTGTCTGTAACTGTCACACCCGATTTTTCTGCCTTTCTGACGGCACCCCGGACCCGTTTGTTATAGGCATGCCAGAGGGATTCAACATCTCCGTTCGTTTTCAAAAGATGCGTGAAGTGATCTGTCCGTGCGTAGCCCATTTCAATGAAAAGATCGCCGTCTGTCTCGGTACGATTGGGTGTGAGTGTCCAACGGATTTCACACCATCCTTGTGCCGCCGCTTCCGTTTCAATGGATCTTATCAGGATCTCAGGATTTATGTGGGGCGATTCGATATGGTATATACCCCCAAAGAGGTTCCACGGCATTGAGTGCCAAAGACGGATGCCCGGTATCGGTTGAAAAACGAAGGCAGGCAGCCCCCCTATCACTGAATCATCTTGCTTGATGAGTAGATAAGTTGGGATAAGTTGGCTGAACGCAATCGCTAATGCATCCCGCCATGCGAAACTTTGGAAGGCAGTCGTATCTGGACAGTGCCGAAGAATGGCATCCCACTTATCCTGATTTTGAGGGGTTAGAGGGTCTAAGGTGTACACATGCCTATTAGTTGTCGGCGGTCAGCCATCAGCAGTCAGTAAAGAAAGAGACGTTACTGAAACGCTTGCGTCTCTATTGATGGAAACCGATAGCCATTCCTATAGAATTATGCTGCCAGTGCCGCGAACAACGCTTTGATATAGCCGACGGAGTAAGCTAATCCAACATCGCCTTCCAATTTCGGGATGTGATCGGCGTTGATGCATCCGTCAAATCCGACTTTTTGGAGTTCGCGGACGATTTTGAAAGCGTTCATATCTCCATCGTCAAGCAGGACTTCCTCAAACGCTCCCGCTGTTGCAAGGCTGCCCCGGACGTTCCGCAGATGAACCATAAAGATACGCCTTTTACGTCCGTAGTTGTTGATTTCGTCAAGGACGATCGCGCTACCGCCGGCTTCCGCCCGAGTGCCACAACAATAGAGATAGCCGACATTCCTACTTGGGAAGGTATCGGTGACACGGTGGAATCCGAGACTGCCGAGTGGTGTGTCGGGATTAGGGACATCTGACGGATGGATAGCGAGTTTAATGTCGTATTCATCGGCGATAGGGACGAGTGCGCCGTAGATTTCGGTAAAACGTTTCCACCATTCGTCGAGGGCTTCCATGGTGGGTGTAGGTGGTGGATTTTTGGTCGCGGCGCGGCTTTCGCCACGGGAAGTATAACCACCTCGATGTACGGATGAATAACGCGTCATAAGGTCGTCAAACGTATCACCCCAGAACCGTTGACGTGCAATAGGGACACCGGCTTCCGCGAAGACCCGGAGGGCATTACACGTGTTCTCTAATTCCGTTTCGCCATCAGGTTGACCCTGCATAAACTTTTCTGTGATATTCGGGAGCGTTACACGGTTGATGTCGAGGCCCCAGGAACGGATCCGTTTTTTGATTTTTAGGACCTCGTCCAAATCTGGGTAACCCTGTTCCTCGACCCCGGGAAAGGCGTTACCACCTCCGAAGTCGATACAGTCTGCTCCGAGCTGTGTGACCTGTTTGAGATAACTATCAGAAAGTCCGCCATCCCAGACTGAAATTTTCATCTTTTAATTGTTCCTTGCGGTTCGTTCAAGGGGGTTAAGCATTCACGTCCCCTGCCGTAGATCCGCCCTCCATTTCATTACGGGCTTGCCATTTGATGTTTATGAAGAGAAGAAAGAAAACCACTGGTGTCACTATGAAGGTTCTCCGCTTTCGGGAGATCGCCCCTACACTTATAGGGGTAGCTGTACGGGTTGTCCACTCTCAACAGATTGATATGCGGCTAATGCGATTTCAACCGCGGCGCGACCGTCTAATCCGGTGATAGGTGGTAGTGTATCGTTACGGATTGCGTCTACGAAGACGCGAATCTCTTCTTGAACCGGCGGCGGCACCTTAATACCTGCTACTTTAATCTGTCGTCCTTCACCCTCAAAAGGTTTTATCTGGATGGCGGCATCGCCTCCCCATATCTGTGGAAAATAGATGGAACCACCTTCACAATCGACCCGTCCGCCATAACCACCAACAGCGGAGACATGACTGGAATGGAGCAAGCCGATTGCTCCGTTTGCAAACTGCAAGGAAGCAAGCACCACATCTGGATAGTCGCTTTTATCGGGTCCGTATTGTCCACCGGCGGCATAGACGGATGTTACATCACCACAGGTCCAGCGCATAAAGTCGACTTCGTGGGCGTTGATTTCCATGAGGGTCCCACCAGACTTCGCACGTTCCAGTCGCCATGGGGTGTGACTATACCCACTACTCCACGGTCCGCCGATGCGATGCACCATCATACAGGCAGGTGCACCGAGTTCGCCGCTCTGAACGATTTCGCGAACAACGGAATGCGTCCCGTGATAGCGACATACCAAACCGATGGTAAGTTTGACACCGTTATCCTCTGCGGCGGCAATCATAGCGTCGCAAGCCTCCAACGTGGGTGCCATCGGTTTTTCGGAAAAAACGTGTTTTCCTGCGGTCGCGGCCTCGACAGCCATTGGTGAGTGCATAAATGGTGGGGACGCAATCAGGACCGCACGAATCCGATCAGCGGCGAGTAATTCGTGGTAGTCTAACGTATAGGACACACCAAGGTCTGTAGCAAGTTTTTCAGCCAGTGCTTCTTGCACATCACTGACGGAGATGACCTCTATTCCCTCAACAGCATGTGCACTGGTGGCAAGGCTTCTGCCCATGCCCCCGCATCCGATAACACCAACTCCAATCGTTTCCATATTTTTAATTTTCCTTGCGGTTCGTTTAGGCAGGCTTAGTCAAAACATGCCTAAACGTATATCCAGCCCGGTTGGGCTTACAAGCTTTGGATATCTATCTCCGTCTGGATTTGATATGCCCCCACGTAACGCTCAGTTTGCTTGCAGAAGGACTGACATCAAGCCCTGTGGCATTCATGTTGTTCTCGACTTCTGCGGCACTCAGGACGCGATCGTAGATGCGAAATTCGTCAATATACCCCTGGATTGTATCGCAATCGCATCCATCTGATCGATCTCCAATGCCGAGGAGGAGTCCTCCTTTTGAAATCTTACCGCCCTTCATGCCATACTTTTTTTCCTGTTTTCCATTCACATAATAGTGAACCGTTGCGCCATCATAGGTGCCTACGAGGTGCAACCACTCCTCAAGTGGGATGTCCTCCAGGACATTGTCCTGTGCCGCCACCGTTGATTGACCCCCGGCTCTGACGAAGAAGCCGTGTTGGTTGTCATCATCGTCGTAATAGAGGCTCGCGACTGCGCTGTTGGTTGGCATATCATCAAGTGAGATAATCCGATTCCAACTGTCGTCTAAGGCGTTGATATATACCCAACATTCCAGGGTGATTTCTTCCCAATCACGGTCTATTGTCGGTGGATTTGAATCTTCAACGAGGAAGCGGTCAACACTGCCATCAAAAAGGATGCACTCGCCCACTTTGCAATCACCGGCGGGTGCAGCTTCAGGGTCCCCATGAACAGCGGCAGCAAGTCCTGACAAGATATCTACTGCCTCTGTTTTAATTTTTACTGTATCTTTATCGAAGGACCAGTAAGCGATTAAACCGTCTTCAACCGCACCGATAATCGCGCCGGTGGGTTGCGCGTTCCATAGAAGGCACGCGAGAAGGAGAAAGGTTACTAAGTAGAGTCGTGAGTTTTTCACAAATTGTCTGTTCTGAGAAAAGACACTGTTTTTCAGACGCATGATTGATTCCCTCCTTCAATTGATAAAGTGTCCGTTAAAAGAGGACTCCGATAGTCCTAACACCCCTTAACAGACGACTAAAAGGATTTTTTACGAAGTAAAAAATCCGAACTGATGACTGACAACTATTTAGAACATGTCGCGCATAGCGCGTTCTCGTCGATCAGCGATTTGACGTTCACGTTCTTCATCAGACATTCGACCCTGTTGTTCAGAAACGATGGGACGGTATTCAGCAACCTCGCTCTTCCGCTTGAACACCCGGAAGAAGTCGAAACGACTTAAGGTTGGCGGGATGTTTCCTGGACATAGTGCGTGTAATCCAACATGCACTGAACGTCCCATGCCGACATTCGTTTGTCCACAGCTTTTCCATTGGATGCCGTCACTGCTGGCGAACGCGGAGAATTGGTTCCCTCTGCGTTCCATGCGTAGGAAAAGTTCCCGGACATTTCTGAGCCCGCTGCTGCGTCCGCGTAAGTTGAACGAGCGTCCAACATGGCGTTCAAATCGGACATCGCCTCTGAAGGCGTGTGGTCCCGAGGTTTTCTCAAGTCTGAGGAATCGGTTAGGATTTTTCCATACTAATAAGCCGCCGTGTTCTTTCAACTGTGGCGAAATTCGCATACGGGTTTCGATAGCGAAGTCTCCAGCGACTTCCATGAGGAGACGTGGTGCGCTCATATCGCCACTTCTACCATCTGGACCGTGCCAGAGGTCTTGCCCGGGTTCAGTTCGCATTTCTAAGTAGCCTTGGCGTTCTGCCCAAGAGCCGCCCCCCTTCGGATCATCCCATCGCCATTCCGGACGCATACGGTTTCCGATGAACTCATCTTCAAATACCATCTCTGTAAACTCACCTGAAGATGCCCACCCTTCAATCTTCACAGCGGAGATAGAGTCTCCGAAATTTTGGGGGAGTAAATGTAGGTTCGGCAATTCTTTTTTATATTCCGAGGGCTCCATACGGATGGGTAGAGGTGCGCCTTCAAAGTCAGGGTGTTCGTAAAAGACGACCTCCGCTCCATGGCGTGGGAAATCTGGTCCTTTGAAGATACGGATTGACGAAATCCGATCCTCGAACCAAGAGCCGCCCTGTGCATCCCGTAGATTGGCGATATCGCGCAGGATCGTGATTTTCCTGCCTCGGAATTCGACGTGTTCATAGCAGTCCACAATCAGGGGAATGGTGCCCCATTCTGGTCCAACCACTTCCAGCGTGGAACCGAAGTTGATGGATGAAATTCTGTCTGCGAAATTGTAAGCGGTGTCATGGAGGTTCGGATAAAATCCGGGTCCAAGTGCTAACTTTTGACCTCGGAAGTGACGATGCTGGTAAAGAATAACTTTGTAGTTCGGGTTTGACGAGAAGTTCGGACCCTTATAGACGCGAACAGAAGAAATATTGTCTTGAAATCCGATGTCTCGTGTAAAGGGGACAGGCTCTACAACATATCCCATTCTGCCCCGGAAGTTTGTATGTTGAAACACCTCAACAACGAGGCGCGGTATGACAATGGGCATTTTTTTCTCCTTTTTTATAGTTATCAGTTTTCAGTTAAGAGGTTTCATTTAAAAGTTGTCTTTTGGGATTGACGATTGTTAACTGTTAACTATTTCAAGGGTTGCTTCGTAAATTTGAGCATATCCACTCCGATCAGATGTGAATACGACATGCTTACCATCTGGACTGAAGGACGGATGTGGATGTGTATGCTGTGGGGCATAGACCTGAATTGGACCTGCCGCATACGGGAACGGTCGGTTCCAATGTTCACCGATAGATGAAGCGTTGG
>JAAXHD010000007.1:26490-33398 GCA_012271015.1 Candidatus Poribacteria bacterium
GGACCTGCGTAATAGAGCAGGTTGGAATCATCGGGACAGAATTGGAGGTGTCCAATGCTATCTCTCTGCAGGATTATGTCGTGCTTGCCGGTGTCTATATCTATGATAGCGAGTGCGGATTCTTTACCGATCTTGAATCTGATAGCCCACCATCGGTTGTCGTGACTCAAAGCGGTTGTGCCCATAGCGGCAGCGACCATGCCTTCATCCTGCATCGCCGTCACTGCGAAATTGACGAGTTCCCTCTCCTCAAGCGTCTCCAAATCTACTTTCCATCCGCTTGTACCTGCTGTGAAGTAGACTGCTTTTCCATCGCGCGAGGGATGCACCGACCATTCCGATATGTCAGGTCTATCTGTTAATTGGCGAAGTTCACCCGTGCTCCGTTCTTCTGCGAATAACTGTGGTGTCCCTGTTCGGTATGAGACGAATATCAACCGCTGCATCGCGTCATCATACGCGGGTATGATGAAAAATGGGTGATGGTGCACGGCAGACGTGGTCGTCACCTGCCGAATCTGTGTTCCGGTGCGTGGGTCGATGAAGGATCGAGATTCAGGGGGCTGGACTGTTCCTTTCGCCATTTTTTTTACCATGCATGTCTGAAGGGCGTTTCTGTTGTCAACGCCGATCTAAAATTGATGAGGAACCTGCCTGAGACGAATAGTTGTGTCTACTGATGCCTACGGGATAAGTGCGGTTTGAAACCGCACCTACCGGGGGATTGCTTAATCCTATTCTTATTCTTCAAACGCCGCATCAAAGGCAACGGCAGAGGGTTCAAAATCATAACCCTTGACAGCAGCACACGATTCGCGAGCACCGTGTTCTCTGTCCATGCCACTGTCTTCCCATTCAATGGAGAGGGGCCCGTCATATTCCATGGTGTTGAGAGCGCGAATAATTTCTTCGAAGTTAATGTTACCACGACCAATGGAACGGAAGTCCCAATTTCTGCGAGCGTCCCCGAAGTTCAGATGCCCGCCGAATACACCCGATAAACGGGGTGTGTCAGCCCACCAAACATCCTTCATGTGGACGTGATAAATCCGATGACTCAACCGTTCAAGGAATGCTACATAGTCAACGCCTTGATAGCCGAGATGGCTGGGGTCGTAATTGAATCCGAAAGTTTCTCTGCCGTTGACTGCCTCGATAGCGCGTTCTGCAGTGACGATGTCAAAAGCGATTTCAGTGGGGTGAACTTCAAGCCCAAATTTAACACCGACTTCGTCGAAAACATCGAAAATAGGGTTCCAGCGGTTGGCGAAATCTTCAAAACCGACATCAATTTGTCCCGGGTCGTTCGGAGGAAAAGAGTACAGAAGATGCCATATCGAGCTACCGGTGAAACCGTTGACGACGCTTACGCCAAGTTTTGCGGCAGCGCGTGCTGTGTTTTTCATCTCTTCGGCGGCACGTTCCTGAACGCCTGCGGGATCTCCGTCGCCCCAGATCGCCTCTGATAAGATACCTTGATGTCGGCTGTCAATATTATCGCAGACCGCCTGTCCGACAAGGTGATTACTGATTGACCAAACTTTGAGTCCGTATTTTGCGAGGAGATCGTGTCTACCTTGGCAGTAGTTATCGTCTGCGAGTGCTTTGTCAACCTCAAAATGGTCGCCCCAACAGGCGAGTTCTAAGCCATCATAGCCCCATCCGCTCGCTTTTTCTGCTAATTCCTCTAATGTTAAGTCTGCCCATTGGCCTGTAAAGAGTGTTACAGGTCTTGCCATAATAGTGTTGCTCCTTCATGATTACCCCGTCTTAGGGGAATGCCTTGCCCGGTACTGTGCTGGTGATCTAAAAAGATAGTGAGACAGCAGAGTTTTTATTCTCGAACTGCCGGACGTGTCAAAAAAATTGAAATTAGGTTTGCGCTTTCAAACGTTCGAGTTCCTCACGGAGTTCTGAGAGTTCCGCCTCCGCCTTCTGACGTGCGGCGGCTTCCTGTTCAGCACGTATCGTTTGCTGTTCGGCGCGTGTTTCAGCCGTTTCGGCGCGTGTTTCAGCTGTTTCGGCGCGTGCTAATGCTAACTCCGCATGTGCTAACGCTGACTCCGCCGGTGTTTGAAGCCAATTATCCTCAACCGGATCGTAAATACCTAAACCTACATCACCGACATAGAAATCTAAACCGAGGGTAGTGGAGTGCAAACCTCCATCTGGACCTGCCGAGATCGGAGCATACACCCCATCAACCAAGGTAAAACCCATTATAGGGGATGATAAATATAGCCCCTCGGCATCATATAAGAAATAGTCTTGGATCCCCAGTGAAGCATAGAGTTCCATCTTGCGACCTAAGTCGTTGCGATACGTGCTTTTGCTGGAAAACTCCATCGCGAAGTCGGGGACTTTCCCCTCTTTCCAGACGAGATAACTCCGCCGGGGCTTCTTACCTAAGCCAAAAGCGACCAGGACATCCGGCGACACCGATTGACGCGGGTCTCCTTCCACGTAATACATGAGTATATCCCCAGAAACATAAACTTCCGGTCTTTCTTCAAAATGTGCGTCAAGGACTTGTAAAGTTCGCGTGAGGATACGTCTGTGCAGGTCGCTAACCGCCATAGGTTTTCCATCCGAGTCAGGATAAAGCTCATCGTCCTCTGTAGGGGCATAAGGGATATGCGTCCCTTCTTTATAAGTGTTCATCAGTATCCCTCCGATTTCCTGAGATGCCTGAATACACGAGCATTTTGTTCTATGTTACCTTACGAAAAGATTATGCTGGCGGTGTATAACTTGCGTCGATCCAGGCGCGTTGTTTACCACTGTCTACAGCGGCATTGATGAAGTGTACCCCGCGAGCACCATCTTGAACGGTTGGAAAATCTGTGTCGAATTCAGCTGGGGCTTCGCCTGCGATTTTCGCTGCCATTGTCCGTGCGGCGTTTACATAGATATTTGCGAATGCCTCAATAAAGGCTTCCGGGTGTCCGAACGGTATCCGCGAGTTATGCTGGACGACCTCGGATAGATAGTCGTTGCCGCGTTTGTAAACCTGTTCAGGACCATCGGGGAAGCGAACGTAGAGATAGTTCGGATTTTCCTGATGCCATTCCAGCGATGCATCGGTGCCGTAAACACGGATACGCAGATTGTTCTCTTCACCTACCGAGATTTGGGACGCATAAAGCACGCCACGGACTCCGTTTTCATAGTGTACGAGTAGATTTCCATCGTCTTCTAACAGGCGTCCCTCTACAAAAGTGGTCATGTCGGCACAAATTTCTTCGATGTCGAGTCCTGTGATGTAGTGTGCCAAATTTTCTGCGTGGGAACCGATGTCCCCAATACATGAGGAAGCACCCGCTTGATTCGGATCGGTGCGCCAGACGGCTTGTTTCGCGCCTTCATCCTCTAAAAATGTTGCGAGCCAGCCCTGAGGGTATTCAACGACGATTTTACGGAGCGTTCCGAGTTTTCCTGCTTTCACGAGTTCACGTGCCTGCTTCACCATTGGATAGCCTGTGTAGTTATGTGTGAGTGCAAAAACGACATCGTGTTCTTTGACGAGTTGGCACAGCGTTTCAGCATCGGCGACCGTTGTTGTCATCGGCTTATCACAGACGACGTGAAACCCGGCTTCAATAAAGGTTTTGGCGACATCAAAATGGACGTGATTCGGTGTCACGATTGAGACAAAATCGATGCGTTCGCCTTCGGGAAGTTGGCTCTCTTTTTCTGCCATTTCTTTGTAGGATCCATAGACCCGACTCGCGTCAAGGAAGAGTTCGGCACCTTGTTGTTGAGATTTTTCGGGTGACGATGAGAACGCACCTGCAACGAGATCTATTTCTCCATCGAGTGCGGCGGCTTTACGATGGACAGCACCGATAAAGGCATCCGGTCCACCCCCTACCATGCCGTAACGGATTTTCCTGTTCAGTGGCATCTTGCGTATTTTCTCCTTTACTTGTGTAAACTGGGAAACCTGTAAGTTTCGCCCTATATGGTATTTTGATTCCAAGATACATTATCTCATATTTGATCGTTTTTTTCAAGATTTTTGTTCTGAAGTATTCGTTATTAGTAGTCAGTCGTTAGCAGTCAATAAGATCGCGATCACGGAGCATGGCTCAGACATAAAGATAAGAAAATGTGGCGAGTTTCAGAGTATTCAGAGTAAAATCTGAAAAAGGGTGGGTTTTAAAAAGGTCGTGAATATAGACCCCGACTGGGTTTTGAACGGTTTTGATAGGTGGTTTCTCAGAGACTTACTCTGAAACTTTCAGAATAAACAGGGGATGTTGATTGGGTGCTGCTGACCCAGTGCAGCATGGTTCTGCCTTTAACCGGGGCGGTTTTCGTTATGTTCCTTCTCATAACTTAGAATTCGCATAAAATGTTCTGGAGTAACGATTTGGATTTGCTGATAATTCCCTGAATCCAATAGATCTCGATCTCGGTTTATGATGTAGTTGGCTGATACTGCCACGGCACAGGCAATAATCATATCATCTTTGGGATCGCGTTCTACCACACGGGTTTCAGGAAGTTGTGCCACTACTGTACTGGTGTTCCTCAGACGATTGATAAAGACTTCCACTTGTTCTTCGGAGTATCTATAACGGTTCCGTATGTGAGGTTTCTCTAAGAGCACTCGGCGGATTTCTTGCAAAATTTCTTCTGCCGTGTAAAGATTGACGTATTCTTGGCACTGAGACACCATGTTTGCTGTCAAACCATCGGTAAGAAAAGCACTCACAGCAACAACACTATCAAGGACGACGTACAGTTTCCTTCTGTTTGTCATAGTCTTCCTGTCGAAGTTCGGTAACTGCGCGTTGGACATCTTGATAGACTTCTTTTTCGCTGATATCTCTATTTTGATCGTGGACAGTATCCATGACTTGCAGAAGTTTCTCCCAGTCTTCCGATGTTACCGATTTTTTGGGTGTGATTACTACACAATCACCTTCGACTCGTGTATCCACAATATCGCCCCTTTTAAGCCCTAAACTCTCTCGGATTTGCTTGGGAATAGTAATTTGTCCATGCTCAAGAATCTTAGCGACTGCCATGTTTTTACTCCTTTTTGCTCGGTTGTCCTCATTTAGTGTTTTTTAAGTATAAAGCATTCTTAGTCGATTGTCAACCTATTGACTGATGGTACCGGGCTATTCAGTTTTCCATTTTTATTTCGTTTTTGGGTAGCCAAACTCGGTAGATGTTGAAATGTCTGCTTATTTATCGAAATTACTATCGTTTTTGGTTTTTTTAATTCAGTCCTTATAGATAACAGATATTAATTTATTTTTAACGGATTTGCTAAAAAGTTACGATTTGGTAACTTTTTTTGTGTTTTGGATAACTTGCTAAAATTGTCTGAGAATCCAATGCGTATGTGGGTTTAGGCGCGTTTTTTTATTCGATTTTTCTGTGCGAAAAAAATAATTTTCTGTTAAAGTGTAACATTTTACAAATTAGCGATACATCACTTTACTGCTATTCTTACGGGGAAGTTAGCATTGCGGCAATGTCTTCCGGTAGCTTAACATTATGTTTCTGCTGAAAATCGGCAACGTTTTCGTATTCTTTGCAAAACTGCTCAATGATGATACTTTCCTGCTTGTCTTTGGCAGTTGTAAGGTCTTTTCGGGCTTTTTCCCATTCTTGAAAGCGGACAAACACCATACCGCGATTGTAGTATGGCTCTGCTAAATCAGTGTTACGTTCTATCGCTGCGTCATAATCTTTGATAGCACGCTCATACTCGCCTTTTTTCTTGTAAACATTACCACGATTGTTATAGGGATGGACAAGGTCTGGTCTCAGTTCTATTGCTTTGGTATAGTCTTTAATGGCGAGATCCAACTCTTGTTCTTCATAGTAAACGATACCACGATTGTAGTAGGCATACGCAAAATTTGGATCAAGTTCTATTGCTGTGTTATAGTCTTTGATGGCAGACTTTATATCCCCTTTGAGTTTATAAACTATCCCGCGATTGTTATAGGCTTCTGGCAAGTTTGGATCAAGTCTTATCGCTGCGTTACAATCTTCAAATGCTCGATCATAGTCCCCTTTGATACGGTAAGCTGCGCCACGATTGCTATATGCCTCGGCATAGTTTTCCTTGCGTCTAATAGCCGTGTTAAAGTCTTCAATGGCACGGTCGATTTCGCCTTTATTCCCATAAGCTATACCACGATAGTTATAGCCTTGGGCAAAAGTAGGTCTCCGTTCAATTGCTTTGTTAAAGCGTTCAATGGTGATATCGTAAGGTGTCTGTTCTGATTGTGTCTGCATGTCTTATGTCTCCGTTTCCTGACTGGGTTGAGGTACTTCAATCTGTAAGTCATCTTCCCTCTGAGGCGTTTCGGTATTGTAAACTTCTATGCCTTCTTTCAGGTGGGTGTCTTGGTTTCTAATATACCCATGGAGGTCGTTGTAGACGGTTTGGGTTGAGATACCATGATGTTTTTGCAGATGGTCTAACATAGGTTCTTTGAGCGATTTAGGAATATCAATTACGGTGTATTGTTTTTGTTCAAGAAAACCTTGCAGAGGCCGAACGAAGACACTTTTTTGCGCTATAATACGATTTTGCGGATTCCGAGGGGGTTTGATATAATCTTTTATCTCCTCAGTTCTTTCTAACAAGATAATTCTGCCGGGTTTCCCAAGAGAACCGTTGCATGCGAAAAAGAGAGCTATATGGCTATCAGTGGTAAAATCTATCAAATTCGTATGACCGCCGTAGTGTTGGAGTTCAGTTAAGATTTCAAAGTCATCTTCTTCGTGGGTATAGTCTTTAGCCACTGTTAGCATTCGCTCTTGGATGGCTTCTATGTCAAATTCCTCCCTTCCAATCTCTTTCCGGCATTCACGCCACAGACTTGAAGAGACTTGCTCATAGTGTTTAGGTTCACCGCGATAAATGTAGTCTCCATCGG
>JAAXHD010000092.1:0-8370 GCA_012271015.1 Candidatus Poribacteria bacterium
TTGTGGATAATGGCTGAAAACGCCTCGGATTTTTTCGAGGGTGCGATCTGATAAACCGCATTTCATTTGGCTTGATGGTCCATCGGGTGCGCTCCAGACAAAATCGCGAGTAAAACTCGCTCCTACAATCAGAGATTGAGGAATGCAAAGAAGAACTAAATCAAGGCTGACTCAACACTAAAACTGTGCGGGGAAATTTCCGCGTGCGGCATCCATGACTTCGCCTGTAATCTCGTCATGTCCGTTGTCTTTGGCAAAACTCTCAATCCCCATCTTCGCCATGGGACGGACAAACGCTGGAATTCGCTCTAAGCGTTCGAGTGCCTCTGCTGACCAGACGGGACCGCTCGGCTCGGCGGGTTCAGTCTCTTCCTGAAATGCGTCGGAGATGACCCCGGTAAAGGGGCATTTGCCGCCTTCAGCGGTTTCACCGGAACCCATCATTCCCGGAGAAAACTCGTTCGGCATCGCTCCGGTCTTTGCCGTCTCTAACTGTGAACGGACCATTTGCATCGGTTGCGCGACTTCGTTGTTCCCGCCGAGTTTGAGATCCAAGGATTTTAACATCTGGGTCTCCGACGGATTGAGGAACATGGCGATCTCTGTGAAGCAGTCAGGACATTCAAAAAGTGCTGTCACGGAGCCTTGTGCGGGACGGGTTACGTCCTTAAATTTCATCGCTGTATCACAGTCTGTACATAAAAACTTCATTTTTTAATTTTCCTTTTTCAAATTGGGAGTGTTCGATTTCGTTTGTAGTAGGGAAACCCTGCGCAAGTCGCGTGTGGACTTGCGGGACAATGCCCGTTGTTGAACTGGAACGTGCGATAAATCGCACTACTATGAACTTACTCCAAACAGTCCGTGCTACATTCAAAAAACGCTTGAACTTTTTTAGCTACCTGCATGAGTGCCTTGCTCGTGGGAGCGTCCGAGTATTCATCAAGATAAAGTGTTCCGTCGTCACCAGAACGGGAGAGTCTCGGATCAAAGGGAACACTGCCCAAAAGGTCCTGATGGAATGCGGTGTCCAGCGACTTGTCGGTGGAAAAGAGCGGTCCCTCCTTGCCGCAGTGCTGACAAATATAGGAAGCCATATTTTCGACAACACCAATGATTGGGACCTTGAGAATATCTCTCGCCATTGTTACCGATTTTTTGACGATGAGTTGCGATACCTCAGATGGAATCGTCACCACGACGACACCGCCAAGGTCAGGGATAAGTTCTACCACGTTTGGAAGTCGATCGGTTCCGGGTGGCAAATCCAGCAGGAGATAATCCAGTGCTCCCCATTCGGTATCTGCGATGAATTCTCGGAGTGCGCTGACCTCCATCGTGCTACGCCACGTGAACGCATCCTTTTGGGTGTGAGCATTCCAGAGGACAGGAGCATCGTCTTCCGCTAAGAGTAGGTCCATAGAGATAAGTTTGGTGCCGAGTGCGGTAATCGCAGGCTTGACACCAGCGGGTGTGTACCCCAGCGTAGCATCACGCACCCCCATCATCTTGGCAAGCGTCGGTCCATTGATGTCAGCATCGACAACCCCGACGGTGTTCCCCTTCAGCGTGAGCGCGGTGGCGAGGTTCGCAGTGAGTGCACTCTTACCGACACCACCTTTTCCGCTCATAATCGCGACGGTGTGCTTGACCGAAGCGAGTCGTTTCTGGACTCGGTTCGCCTGTGCCGTGACTTGCCCGATAATGTTGGAACCGGCATCGTCTGGAAGTTCTTCGTAAGTTTTCACTTTGCTACCCAAAAAATATAGGTATTCAAGACAATTTGTGTTGGAAAGTCATTAATGTTTTCAATGATACACATGCCGCCCCGCTGGGGCTTGATTTCTTACAATAATCCGATTCTACACACATGTCGCCCCGCTGGGGCTAAACAGTTTAGAAGTCGCACGATTCACGACTAAGACACTGTGCGGTTTGCAACCACACCATAAGTGTCAATTTAGGGATTTTCAAACCGCTTTTGCAAGCGGAGATATAAACATACCGCCCTTACAGGGCTAAATCTATGGTTTTACAACTTCTATAAACATAGCGTCCCTACGGGACTCAAGAGGGCAAACTGTCGGTTGATGTTTTCTCGGACGTGTGTGGTGGTTTGGGTTCCAGCGCATGCTTTTGGAAGCCATCCCTCGCTTTTTTTCTCTAAAATTGACACCTATGGTGAGGTTAGAAACCTCACCTACCGGCTCTGAAGATCTACTTTGAGGAACCGATGGCATAGAGTGCCTGATAACTGCGGAGATAGAGCGTGCCATCCGCGAGAACGGGAGATGCCGCAATGACCTCTCCCATCGAGTTGCTGGCAACAACTTCAAATTCACGTCCCGCCTTCACAACGGTGATAACACCGTCCCGAGATGTGAGATAGACGAATCCGTTCGCATAGATCGGTGAGGCGCGATGTCGGTGGCGGTGCGTCCGCTTACGATAGAGTTGTTTGCCGGTCTCGGCATCAAGACATATCAGATCCCCGTTTTCTCGACAGAGATAAACTAAACCGTCGTGGATAAGCGGAGAGGGGACATCCGGTGTGCCTTGACGAAGTTTCCAACGCTGCCATTTACTGTTCGTTATATCACCTTGTGCCGCCGGATCAATGCCTACAACAGGTCCGTTTTTCGCCGAGGGGACGACGATGAGTCCCTCCATTGCAACGGGAGAAGCGACGAATCGGAGGGTGTAGTTATACCTATTTTTCGGATTCAGATCCCCACATCGCCAGATTTCGCTCCCATCCTCGAGGCTGTGAGCAGTGACATAGTCTGCGCCGTGTACAACGAGATATTCACGTTCTGAATCGCGGTAAAGAATAGGAGAGGTATAGGCGTGTTCACACTCCTCGGTTGCGTCGCTTTTGCGGTCATGTTTCCAGATCTCTTTTCCCGTCATTTTGTCGAGTGCCAGCACGAGCCACGCATTGCTATGGATAAGCTGGATGTAAAGTCGATCCTTATCCAGCAGCGGCGTTGCTGACATGACGAAATAGAGATTAAACCGACCGTAACGATCGGCGAGATTGGTGTGCCACACCTGATTGCCATTGAAATCGTAGCAGGCGAGATCCCCAGTGCCGAGGAACGTCCAGACGTGTTCACCATCGGTTACGGGAGAAGGCGCGGCAGAATTGCCTTCGCCACCTCGGACGACACGGTTACCGTGTCCTAAAGTCCGCCTCCAGCGTTCTTCACCTCCGGTACTGATACACATCAAAACGAGTGCGTTGCCTTCAGCAGAGGTGAGGAAAATTTTATCTTCCCAGATAACGGGAGTAGAGGCAGCCGCACCGGGAAGTGGCAAACGCCATCGGATATTCTCGGTTTGGCTCCATTGGATAGGTGCATCGGTCTCTTGGCTGACACCGTCGTTGTTCGGTCCGCGCCACTGGTGCCAGTTGTCAGCAGACAAAGCCTCTACAAGAATAAACACCCCAAGGATGAGTGTTAGTGTATTTCTTAAAATATGTTGCATAATGAACTTACCCCTCCGTGTCCCGCGTTGAGATAAGGAATGGGAGCCAGTTTCCAACCGTCGTCAGTAATTCGGGTGGCAGGAGACATCGCTTTATCCGCACAACGCCCTCTTGCTGACTGCCGATTGCTGACGGCTGACTGCTATTCTTCAACGCTTCTCGTCTGTCCACACGCCTCTATCAGGACCATTCCACTGATAAGGCACTATTTTTGATAAACTCCCCACATTGTATTCCAAGAACTCATGTCCAGCCTCTATAACATAACCTTCGTTTGTGAAAATGGGGAACTCCAGATTGGAGAGGGCAGCGAAAGGCTCAATTTCCAGTGTTATGTCGAGATTACCGTCCACCGTTTTATAGATAAGATCTGCGGAATGGCTCTCGTGTCTGAGGATCATGATTACACCCGACTGCTGAACCTGCCCATTAGACGCGCAGACCTTCAAACCGACAACAAGATCCTCTGGTGGCGGCGGTGTCGATTGCACCTTAAACCATAAACTCTGGACTGTGCCGTCCGCTGCCCCTTCATTGGGACCAAGTATTTGGAATGTGACCGTTGGAGTCTCGGACATAATTTATCTCCTTATAAAAAACAGTCTTACCTACACATCAATACCAAAAATGAGGACGGGAATATCAATGTCAGCGACTCCTCGCTGCTCTAAATCCCACACAAATTGCTCAAAATATGAGACCCCTGTAGACATATCATCAGCGAAAGACTTCACAAGGACAATCTCAATACCAGCCTCAATGTAGTCCAAGTTGCGAAAAATGGTCATTTTCGCACACACGTTATAGACCATGAATGCGTATTTTCCAAACTGAATCTCCACTCCAAGCCGTTCTTTCAGAAAGTCCATTTCTCGGTAAGCGGGGCGCATTTGTTTAGGCGAATATCCAGGGAGGTAGTAGTCTGTTGAATAGTGACACGTTACACGTTTCTTCCGCCATCCTTTGGATCCAAAACCTTCAGCAAAAAAGCGATTAAGATCGGACGGACTATATAACTTTTTACCCGGCATCGTGAGTTCCTTGCTTTCTTTAACCTTGTAGAGCGAAGCATCAACAACAGCAATAATATCCTTCACCTCCTGTAACAGGTAAGGATATGTATCTTGAATGGAGTGCCCATCATTAAATGAATACTCAGCAGCAATAATCACGATCGTTCCGTCTCCCCTAACTATTTCCATTCCAAAGGCATCTGCGCCGTACGTTCTTTTTTCGTTGGTTTGTGAATAGGTTTTCCTAACGGACGGAGTGGCAATTCTCCCTGTGCAAATTTCTGTATTCTTTCACGAGTAATAGCGACATAGTTTGAATCTTGCTCAGCAGCGATTGCTTTTCGGTTATACTGCAAGGCAGCAATGATAGTTGATCCAACACCACAATACGGGTCTAAAACGACCCCGTTAGATTGTGTGAGTGCTAAAACACATCGCTGGACTAATTCAACAGGAAATTGACAGGGATGTTCGGTTTTCTCTGGATGGTTTGCCTTCACATTCGGAATATCCCAAACTTCATCTTCCCAGTCCTGTTTGACTATGTCCCAAATATCAGAAGGATTCTTACCAAGCGGGTTTCCTGAAAGTTGACCGCGCTTTGGACCTTTGAAATGTCGTTTGCCTGGGTATTTTGCGGGAACGCGCACTGGATCGAGATTGAAAACATATTCATCGTCCTTCGTAAACCACAAAATAGTTTCATATCGACCTGAGAACCGCTTTGTGCAGTGCAATCCGTGATTAAATCGCCAGATAATTCGATTCCGTAATTTCAAGTCAAGGCGTTTGAAAATATCATAGAAGTAAATGTCAAGCGGAAATACTTCACCCTTCTGGACGTAATTTCCGACTTGCCAACAGAGACTTCCAGTAGCGGCAAGCACTCGATCTATTTCCGCAATTACAGGCTCCTGATTTTTTAGATAGGACTGTAAGGACGTTTGCTTCTCGTATTTTTTCCCTATGTTGTATGGCGGAGATGTGATGACTAAATTCACTGAACTTGACGGAATGCTCCTTAGCAACTCGCTACAATCCCCACCAAAGAGGACAACGTCCGCGTTAGCATCATAGGCATCTGAAACCGTAATCTGACGCGATCCATCGAAAATATCCATTGCAACTTCAACTGTCTCAACGCGAGAATCTTTAGATGCCATGTCAATCTCCTAAGAATGTATCAATGGGCAAAAATTATCTACAACAGCGTAGCCCTACCTATATTTTACAAACTTCGGCAACTTTTGTCCACTACTATAAGATATGGAACAAAGGAATGTCCATGCTTTAGGAGGGTGAGGATATCAGTCCTGATCTGATGACTGTTGATAATACTGACCAAGCACCTCATTGGCAAGACTTCTGCCGTCCTGAATGACGCGAGCGGCGAAATCAAGCGTAACTTGGGTAAGGTTGTTCTCTTGCGCTCGCTGTTCAATCCGAGTTTGCGTGATATTCCGCATAAACCCAGCAGGCACCAAATTTAAGCGTTCGATTGCCTCTTCGGTCCACTGCACCGGACTTTCAAAGTCCTGAACGACTTCAGCGTTCTGAGCGTCAGTCTGCGCTTGCACGGCTCTGAGTTCGGGGGCATCTTCACGGACTGCCGCCGCTTCACCCATACTGTCGTCAACAATCTGGGTTGCGAAGGCGTTTGTGATCGTGGCAATCTTTTGAGAACGTGCGGATTTCTCAATACGCGCCTTGACGTTTCGGCGCATATAGCCGCGAGGAACACGCCGTAGTGCCTTTTTCGCCTGTTCTGACCATTGGAGTCGCACACCGTCAAATGTCTCTTCTTCGGCAGCACCGCCTTCGTCTACAGCAACATTCTGCAACGCCCCCTTGTCAACCATCTGGAAACGCTCCGGCGGTGAGCTACAAACGGGACATTTCACAGGCTGTTGGTTGTGGGCGGCGTAGCCACATTCGCCACAAATGTACGTCTGTACGGCATCCGATTCCAGTACTTTCTGTTCGGCGATTTCCTTCGCAACGCGGGTCAACTGTTCAGAAGCACGTTGCGGCATAATCGCTTCCATCGCCATATCAATGACGCTCTCGGTAATCACGGAATGCCCACGCTCTATAGCAAACCGATGAACGGCTGTCTTCGCGATGCCACGGACGAGGGGGGGGGCTTTCTCCATCCTATCCATAGCTTCCTGCGTCCAGACAAGCGTTTCCTCCGCTTTTACATCGATTTGTGGGAAATAGCGTTGGCTCGATAAGAGGACGTTGCAAGGTGCAAGGCGCAACAGATTTTCGGCGGTGCTACCGATGTCCATATCCTGTTCACTGTGGACACCGATTCTGCCTAAGACCAAGAGCCACGGGTTTGTTTTTCGCGTGTATTGTAGAATTTTTTCGTAGGCTTTTCCGTCAAGCAGGGTAATTTTTAGTGCGTAGTCGTGTTCCTCTTTTGCGATAGAGCGCGCAACCTCCAGATGGGACTGATAAATTTTTGCCAAGCCTGTATCTATTACCTCTTCGTGGAGTTGCTCCTGCTCTTTAAATCTGAAAGTCCTTGCGGCGCGTTCCGTGAGTACATTCACAACAGAATTGAAGACGATGTAGTGTAAATACGGATCATAGACACCAACGGCTTCGACCTGTTTATTAAACTTACGTCCGAGTTGTATCGCCGTTTTCAAGCCTGAGAAAGATTCTGGACTCCCATCAATCCCGACAAGAATATTTCCTTCACTTTCTTCAACGGGTTCAAGGTCCCGGACGACGAGCGTATCGGTATTGATACGGCGGACGACGCGCTCACAGACACCACCGATGAGACTATCCTTGACGGCACCCATACCGAGTGCCCCCATAATCACAAGATCGTAATCGCCTTCCTGAATGTCCTCAACGAGTTTTATGAAGTGTTTGCCCTCCGGCATCCTCGGTTCAAACGGGATCCCGAATTCAGTGCACTTCTCCTTCATCACCTCAAGATAGGAATCTGAGATGAGTTGCAGTCCCATCGTAATGAGCGTATCGTGGATACGACGTTGTTTCTCAAGTTCGACCTCGTCCTGATATTCCTCTGGCAGGGTGTACTCCATCTGTTTAAAACGAACATCGTGCATTTTTGCGGCGTAAACGTGTGAACCTACCAATTGGGAGCCGAACTTCCTCGCGAATGCAACTGCCAGAGCGATACTTGCGTCCGAGTAATCCGAATTGTCAACGGGTACGTATATTTTTTTGATCATTTTTTTATTTTCCTTTTCATCCCTTCTGTAACGTGCCCCAAAAAGCCACCGAGGATATGAGCAATCAACGTTGCGGGCCATAGGTAAACCATCGCGGTTTGCCAGTCCCAGTGGAGAACAAACCGCCGCACAACGATGTTAATAACGATAGGAACGTAGAGGCATCTACTCCACGGACGGCTGAATCTCTTAAACCGTACACGGAAAAATCCGAATGTGAAGTGAATCACAAAAGCCGCCACTGAAATTAACAGGCTTGGCACATCGTTTATCATTTACCTCTAAACAAACCGATTGACTAAAGCGTGTAGTCCGATCTGTAAGAGCGGACGGGGTTACGCAGAAGAAACCAGTTCAAATTTAAACCTAACTGAACGCACGGCGAATAAATAAAAAATCATTTTTGGAGGAGTGTCTTGACATCCCGCCGTAGGCGTAGCAACGCCGGTTTGCTTCGGCTATCGTAGTAATCATAGATGTTCCCATCTGATGTGATGAGAACAAACCGCGCGCTATGAAGGAGTTCAGTGCCGTTGTGTCCTGCTGCTAAACTGAATCCGTCCTCGGCTAACTCGTAGATATCCGCCTTGTTCCCAGTAAGAAAGTGCCAACGTCTATCGTCAGCACCATAAGCCTTTGCGTAGCGTGAGAG
>JAAXHD010000092.1:8452-11917 GCA_012271015.1 Candidatus Poribacteria bacterium
GGCACGCTAACAGCGGCAGTTTTAGAGGTCTGCACCTCCGATTTGGTGTCAAATACCGACCACAAATTGATGCCCGCGATGCCGATAATGATGACACCGAGTACCACCCAGATGAGGGTACTTTTATCCAGTTTTCGTTCTCGGGGTCGGGAATCGGAGTGTTTTTGCTTGGGTGTTTCCGCCCCTCCTACACCTTCAGTTTGTGTGTCCATATCCAGCACCCAAATCGTAGCCCGACTAATGAGCCGAGGTATCAACGACTTCCGCAGGTTTTTCTATACCTTCATGCCGAGCATCTGATGTGAGATCAGGCATCAGTGCAAACACGAGAAAAACACAGATAATAAAAGGTGTCAGCACGATAGCCACCAATGTTTTTCGCTCAAACTTCAGATGCATGAAATAATTAGCAACCAAGATAGCTTTCCCACATGCAAGCCCGATCAACAGTATCGCTTTCAAGACGATAGAGTATTCAGGGATTGCTACCCCAATTTCAATAACGGTCAGCGCAGCCAGCCAGTAAAAAATATTCATGTATTTCGGATGTTCTTTATGCCCGTTCCCTGCCATTTCCAGCTCCTCCTACAATAGATAGATGAAGGTGAAGACCATAATCCAAATAAGGTCAACGAAGTGCCAGTAGAGTCCGACAATTTCCACCTCATGGTTAAATTCAGCGGTATATCTACCGCGCAAGCCGTGTATCAAGATAACAATGAGATAAATGACACCACCGGTTACGTGCATCCCGTGGAAACCTGTGATAGCGTAAAAAGTGGGACCAAAAAGCGTTGAGCCACTAATTGCGGCACCTGATAACCCGTGGTCGGGAATACCCGTAAGTGTCAATCCGTGGGTGATCAGATGATACCATTCATAAGCCTGTAGCCCAAGGAAGATTACGCCTCCGCCGATCGTCAACCCAAGGAACATGCACATGCGTGAGACATTGCCGTTCTGAATCGACTCCAGTGCTTTCACCATCGTGACACTACTGCATATCAACAGGAATGTCATAAACGCGGTTAGGTTAATACCGAGAATCTCACTCGGCGGGACCCAGCCAATTACACCTGCACCTGCACGGATAGCGGCATAAGCCGCCAGCAACGCGCCAAACGACATGGTATCCCCGACGAGAAAGATCCACATACCGAGTTTACCGAGGCTATCCGGCGTAAGCGAAGGTTCATATACGTCTTCAGTATGATCCGAAGTGGTAGCGTGTTCCACTATATTTAAACTCCTTTGTTAATTGTCAGTTGCTGGTTGTCCGTTAAGGAAATTTCTGATGCGGAGAAAATCTTTCTTTAACCGACTACCGATAACCGATAACCGATAACCGTTCCATTGTAAGAAAATCGCGCCGCCGATGAGACCGAAAACCGTAAAAGGCATCGCTATCATAAAAAGGATACTCCAATTAAAACCTTTACCGATAGGGTCATCAAGGTCTTTACAGCCCGGACATGCCTCAAGGGACATCGGTGCCACAAGCATAACAAGTATCAAGACAGAAGTCCATAAGAAAAATCTATACATTCCAACAGTTCCTTCGGCAATTTTCACGATTATAAGAGATACACTAAAGCGTAGAGAATTGGCCAGAGCGCAACAACAAAAATCCAGTAGATCGTACACGTATCAATACCAACGTACCGTTCAGCAGAAAAACGACCTGCCATCGCCATACCAAAAACGATGAACAGCCAGATAACAGCACTCAGCACGTGAACGGCATGGCACCCGATGAGTACATAAAAGATGCCACCATACACCCCAGATTGGAGCGTAAGTCCGTTGCGAATCAACTGCACCCATTCGCTGCCCTGCACACCAAGGAAAAGCAAACCAAGCCCTCCTGTCAGCAAAAGCCAACTGCGGAGTTGCTTCACTCGGTCCTTCTGAATTGCGCGGCGTGCTTGAAACATCGTGTAGCCGCTTAATAAGAGAAGTACAGTATTGATGCCGGTTACGGCGCGCGGGAGTTCAATCCCGATATGCGATGGTGGGGGCCAGGTGACATTTCCGACTCGAAAAACGAGAAATGTACCGATGAGCCCTGAAAACAGCATCGTCTCCGCACCTAGCAGGACTAATATACCCAATCGTGCGTTGCTCAAGGGTGGACGTTCGTGTATTTCAGCGTTATTACGGGTTTCCATCATCCACTTGCTCTACTTCGGACAATCCGAAGAACGACCTCAACGATTGCTACGACAATCAGTAGTAATCCAATAGCTCCCAAAACTGGTGTGCTAATACCCTTGGCGGCCTCTTCAACAATTGGCGGTGCTTTGCTGCCTGTAACAATCACTGCTGTCACCATAGCAAATAATCCCACAAATAGCAGAACCAAGATAATACCGAGGCGACGATTTCGCTTATGATGCTCTGGTGCGTTCATGTTTTTTAACTCTGCGTTTTTGTCTCAGATTCAATAGTTTAAAAAGTCTTGTCCAACGCCATTGTGATATATACCAACGGTAGATAGACCAGCGAAGCATAGAGCAGATAGCGGGCGGCTTTCACCGAACGTGTGCGTGCCAAATAGATACCAATTGCCAGAAAACCTACACCCGCCAGTAGTGCTGTGAAGAAATAGACGCTACCGGCGATGTTATATAACGTCGGTAACAAGCCTATTCCGATGAGTGCGACGCAGTTAACCACAATCTGACGGCACGTGCTCGTCCCATTCGGATGAATGACCGGCAACAAACGGAACCCCGCTTTTGCGTAGTCCTCACGATAGATGTAGGCTATTGCGAGAGAGTGCGGTATCTGCCACAGAAAGAGTATCGTAAATAGCACCCACGCCTCACCAGTTAGCGAACCTCGAGCGGCAACCCATCCGACGACAGGTGGAAGTGCTCCCGGCACAGCACCAATAAGCGTACACAGTGAGGTCTTCCGCTTGAGCGGTGTATAGAGAAACAGGTAACTCACGACTATCAGCGAAATGACAAAACCACTCAGCACATTGACGATAAACGTCAAGTAAAGCATCCCGCCGCCCGTGAGAAATGCGCCGACAAGAAGCGCGGTCAAGGGATTCATTCTACCACCAGGGAGTGGTCTCTCCTGCGTCCGTTTCATCCGAGCGTCTACATCGCGTTCAAGGTACTGGTTAAGTCCTAAGACGCCTGCGGCGGTCAACCCTGCACCGACAAGTGTATGTAGGCATCGGAGCCAATCAACTGTCTGCTGTGCACCGAGATAGAAACCCGCGGCGGTCGTAATGAGTATCATCACCACCAACCTCGGCTTGACAAGTTCGATAAAGTCTGCGGCACTTGGTGCCGAAACAGCTTGCCTCGATGGTTGATTCGCCGTATCTCTATCGTCTGGTAACGTTATCGTTGTTGAACGCATCTTTTATTACTTTTATTAAAGGGCACCGTTGTCTGTGCAAACCTATAGAGGCTTGCAGGATAATGTTTCACGGTGGTCCCCAATTAA
>JAAXHD010000092.1:11972-20609 GCA_012271015.1 Candidatus Poribacteria bacterium
TGCGATGAATCCACTACTACGAACATACTCACTACGCTTGTCTTACTCCGTTAGCAGGGTATCACTCGCGGGGGCACCGACAACTACCGATGCATCAGTGAATCGGTAGATTTTCAGGGTAAGCACAAAACTGCTCACCAACATAAGTGCACCGACTGCGACGTGTGCAGTCGTGATCGTGACTGTAAGTCCGGTTGCGAATGTTTCTCCGAATGCCGTAAGTTTCGCGAAAAACGCCCCAGTGCCGAGCATCAACTGAACAGCAAGCAAACCGATCAATCCCAATGGCATCGATTGCCCCATTCCCTGTGCATCCCCATTTACCTCAAGCACACGTCTTGCTAACAAAAAGATGTGTAGCGCGACCAAGAACGCAAAGAGAAGATGTGCATCAAGTCTGCTGCCGGTATGTCGCAAAATCGCGCCAAAGATGAGTTGCACATAAATAAGGCACGTCGTAATCAGACTCAACCGGCGTAACTTCTGTGCTGACTCGACCAGAGGCTCATCTCTATTCCGCCACCAATCACGAGAGGTGAACCAAGCAATCCCACAAAGTAGGGCAAAGAACGCCTGCGCAAGGCAGGCATGCACTATCGCAAAGTTGCGATTAATCTGCGTGACCCGAAGTCCACCGAGAACACCTTGAACAATGACAGCGACCAAAGCCGCAAGCCCAAGCCATTTCAGCCATTTGCGTGAATCTCTCACCAAAAGAAAAACAAAGAGACCGACTGTCAAAAGTCCGACGAGGGAGCCCATGAGCCGATGACTGTGTTCGTATAGGATGCCCCCTACCATCTCCGAGAGTGGATAGAGAAACATATTGTATCCAAAGGTTGTCGGCCAATCAGGAACAGCCAATCCGGATTCGGTACTTGTGACAATCCCGCCAATGACAATTAATAAAAACGTCGCGCCTGCGGTGAAGCGTGCTATTCTGTGAAGCCATGGGCTATAATTCGTTTTTTCGTCCATGCCTATATCGGTACGTGGCTGCTTCCAACCTTCCAATCTTTCCTGCCCCATTGGAAGATCGAAAGCACCTTTTTCTCATCTATCAGTGCGTTGTGGTCATCCCCTGAAAATCGAACAGATCCCTAATCCCGCTGAGATTGACCGAAAACCACTGCGAAACATTGTCCTGTAAGCCTCTATAGGCTTGCACAAGGAGCAGTGACCAGATTCCAATTATTAGAAAATTAATCACCGCCCGTCGCGGGTGCATGTTCAGGCTCCGCCTGAGGAAGCCAATCCCTTTCTTCACCAGGAACACTATATTCATAGGGACCGCGGTAGACAGTCGGAATTTGACCGAAATTACCGTGCGGTACAGGTGTAGGTGCCTCCCACTCCAAGGTGTTCACGTGCCAAGGATTCTGTTCAGCAACTTTACCACGATACATACTCCAGATGAAGTTAAAGACCAGTATCAATTGTGCAAACCCAAGGGTAAACGCACTCATCGTGATAAAGATGTTCATACCTTCAAACCCTTGCAGGAATTCATACTGCGTCGGGTTAGAGATACGCCGCATGTGCCCTCCTATACCGAGAATATGCATCGGGAAGAAGGTACAGTTGAACGCGACGAACGTCAGCCAAAAATGGATTTTGGAGAGTACATCGTTCATATAGCGTCCGTACATCTTCGGGAACCAGAAGATGATGCCACCGAACATAGCGAACAGACTTCCGCCGAACACCACGTAGTGAATATGTGCGACAATATAGTAGGTGTCGTGGATGAAGATGTCAACCGGCGTGTTTGCCATGTAGATACCGCTCAATCCGCCGATCACAAACATTGAGACGAAAGCGATACCGTGGAGCATCGGTGTCGTGAATTGGATCGCACCTCGGAACATTGTACCGAGCCAGTTAAAGGTCTTGATAGCTGAAGGCACCGCAATGAGCATCGTTGTCGTCATAAATATAGAGCCGAGTCCGGGTCGCATACCACTTTGGAACATGTGGTGTCCCCAAACAATCCATCCTAAAAACGCGATGGCGATCATTGCGTAGACCATCGATCGGTATCCGAAGATCGGTTTCCGTGAAAAGACAGCAATCAATTCGGAAGCGATACCCATGCCGGGTAAGATGAGGATATAGACCTCAGGATGTCCGAAGAACCAGAAGAGGTGCTGCCACAAGAGCGGATCGCCGCCACCTTCTGCTGTTGCAGAGAAGAACGTCGTTCCCGCAAGTCTATCAAAGATGAGAAGTGCGAGTGCGGACGAAAGCACAGGGAAAGCGAGTAGCAACAGGATAGCAACGATGAAAAGCGACCAGATGACTAATGGAAGTCGGAAGAATGTCATCCCGGGTGCGCGCATATTGATAATCGTCGTGATGTAGTTAATAGACCCGACCAACGAGGAGAATCCTTGAATGAGGAGACTAATCGCCCAGAGGTTTTGTCCCCAGTCAACACCTGTCCACTGCGCATCAGAGGAAAGCGGCGCGTAGCCTGTCCATCCTGCTGCAGCATGTCCACCGGGTACAAAGAACCCGATCACCATAATAATTGCCGCAAGGACTGCCAGCCAAAAGGAGAGCATATTGAGGACAGGAAATGCCATATCCCGTGTGCCGATCATCAATGGAATTAGGAAATTTCCGAAAGCACCCACCAAGATCGGAACCACGACGAAGAACACCATGAGCGTGGCATGCATCGTAAACAGCATGTTGTAAAATGCCGGTTCAACAACCCCGCTGGGCATGTGCACCTCAAGCCATTCCTCTTTCTCGGATTCATAAATTTTCTCCCACATTCTATCAGCACCGGTGACAACTTCACCTTCATCCATGTACTGTTGCGATGCGCCGATGATAGGCAGTGGTCTTTCAGGGTAGGCGAGTTGCCATCTAAAGAGGAGTGCAAGCCCGCCACCGAGGAAAAGCATGACTAGTCCGTAGATGAGGAACTGCTTGCCGATCATCTTGTGGTCGAGTGAAAAGACGTATTTGCGAATAAAACTTTCTTCGTGATGGTGTGACGCATGTTCGTTATCGTGCATCGTTATTGTCCTCCTTCAGCCTACTGAGGCCATCTTTCTTGCACCCAGGCATCATAGTCTTCTTGCGTATGCACATTGAGATACCCGAGCATTCCGGAGTGTCCAAATCCACACAATTCAGCGCACGGAATTTCATAACGACCTGCCTTTGTTGCCTCGAACCAGACATTGATAAACCGGTTGGGCAGGCTATCCTGTTTCAGTCGCAATTGAGGCACAAAAAAACTGTGGATGACATCCTCAGAGGTTAAGCGGATATGCACGACCGCGTTGACCGGCACATGCAACTCGTTTTCCAAGTCCAAGTCATCATCCGTCCCGAACTCGTTATCGGGACCGGGGTAGGTCATATCCCAGTTAAACTGTTTTCCACTGACCTGGACAACAACATCTGGATTCTCAGGAAATTGTGTGGGCGACTTAATATTGTTCCACTGCGGGTAACTGAGCATCGCGAGTCCAAAGACAATTACCGTTGTGACGGCTGTCCAGACAATTTCCAGCGTTGTGCTACCTTCAATATAGTCCGCCCTTTTTCCTTCCTGATGGCGGTACTTAATCAGGAAAACGATAAGGGTTCCCATCACAAGGATAAACACAACAAGGGTAAGATAGTAAATACCGTAAAAGAGGCTATCAACGCTTTGCCCGAACGTTGATACGTTCTCTGGGAGCCATTGCAGCATAAGTCCTCCTTAACAGCGATCTCACTTATTGACAAGCGAAAACGCGTGAAATTTTTGTTTTTTTAACTATGGACTTCGGGTCGGGATTTCCGTTGTCAACCCCGATCTAAAATTGTTAAGAAACCTACTTTAGATTACGAGAGGCTTGTTAACAATTGAAAGACTGCCCGGACAACGGACGTAGCAGCCCAGACTTAATCGTTTAAAAAACTAATTCGTTTGTGCAGACGCGATAAGCGTTGCCCCCACGGACATCAAAGCACAAAACAGACCGGTAATTAGCAAAGAAAGTGCCCAAGTCGGTCCCTCTCCAATTGCTTTCACGGTGGTGTCAAGATAGAGGCTCTGCCGAAAAGCGGCGAGCCCATACGTTAACGGATTAAGTTTCATTATCCATTCTAACCAACCGGGCACACCCGTACTCGGAAAAAACGCGCCAGAGAGCAGCCACATCGGAATCAGCAGGAGGTTCATAATTGCATGAAACCCTTGTGTTGAGTCCATCCGCCACGCGATGAGTAGTCCGAGATTTGTCAAGCCAAACGCTAAAAGTGCCATCACACCGAGCGTGGCAAAGAGCGATGCTACGCCAAATCGGATGCCCGTTATAGGGGCGAGTATGAGTAGCAACACCCCTTGTAAAAGTGCTAATGTCGTCCCCCCTAACGCTTGGGCAAGCACAATGCGCCACCTTGGCACCGGAGCGACGAGTATACCCTGCAAGAAGCCTTCACGCCGATCATTCACGACAGAGATTGTAGCGAAAATGGACGTAAAAAGCAAGACTAAAACAACGATACCGGGATAAAAGTAGGCAATATAACTGAGACCGTCTGCCGTACCAGAGGGTTGAAAAGAAGCACTCAAACCACTCCCGATGAGGAGCCAAAATACCAAAGGTTGCGCAACAGCACTGAAGAGTCGGCTCCGTTGGCGATAGAATCTAACGATTTCACGCCACCATATCGTTCCAATTGGTAGCAGATTTTTAATTATCACTGCTCAGCTGCTGCCAGTTTTCCAATTGTTAACAAACCTTTTCAAACCTCAAACAGGTTTTTTAACCAATTTTAGATCGGGGTTGACAACGGAAACCCCGCTCAGACATAATCGTTAAAAAAATGGATTGCCCGTTAATTTTGTGAACACATCCTCCAGTGTGGGTTTCCCAAACCGAACCGATTGAATCTCATCTGGAAATGCCGCAACTAAGTCTCGGACGAACTCATGTCCCCGTTCACATTCAACACGAAGAAGGTTATCAGTCAGCACCGGCGAAACGTCAAATCTCTCAGTCATTTCGGCGCAGAGGACCTCGTTGTCTATGCACTCTATGAGGACAACATCGCCACTGACTTGGGCCTTGAGTTCATCAGGCTCTCCAAGGGCGACCAATTTGCCTGCATCCAGAACACCGACTCTGTTGCACACCTCGGCATCATCCAGTAGGTGCGTTGTGAGGAGAACGAGAATATTCTCTGTATCCGCGAGGGCACCGAGATAGTCATTGAGTTGCCGGCGTCCCACTACATCCAACCCACTTGTCGGTTCGTCAAGGAGTAGAATACGGGGGGAATGGAGCATGGCTTTCGCGATTTCAACCCGTCTTTGTAAACCACCGGATAAGAGTTCAACACGCTCCTTCGCTCTATCCGCGACTCCAAAACGCTCAAGAAGTTCCGAAATTCGGTAGCGCAGGGATTTACCAGCAAGCCCATAGAGGTGTCCGTGGTGCCGCAAATTCTCAACAACGGTGAGCTTGCCGTCCAGCCCTGGGTGTTGGAAAACAACTCCCAAGAGACTCCGAACTGCTTTCACCTCGGTGGTTAAGTCGTGCCCGAGGACACAAACGGTGCCGGAGGTGACCGGCATCAGTGTAGACAGGATTCTAAAAAGAGTGGTTTTTCCACTCCCGTTCGGTCCGAGGAGTCCAAAAATCTCGCCGCATGAGACGCTAAAACTGACACTGTCGAGTGCGCGCCGTGTTTGATATGCATGCGAAAGATTTTTCACCTCAATTTGGTTGCTGGTAGTTGTCTGAACCCGGATTCTTGTGATTTTATGATTTTCCATGATGACAAACAGATTCAATCCCGGTAAATCTGGTAATCCTATAAATCACAGTTCAGACTCCTGGTGATGGCTACTTAAGTTTCAACGTGAAATTCTGCGTAGCAGCACCACCGGCTTCCACGGTAACAGAGGCAGGAGAACTGCTGTTTGTGCCACATGCCTCATGCCAATAACCGAGTTTATAGGTCCCCGCGGGAACATCTTCAAGTGTGAATTCACCTTTTTCGTTCGTCACAGCAAAATACGGATGTGGAACGTAAGCGATCCAAGCAGACATCCATCCGTGAATGTCACATTTTACAGACACGGGTCCTTCTGCCTTTTTTACACCAGCAAGCGGCATTTTCCTGCGGTTTTTCGTCTGCTGTTTGTTAACCGGCTTGTTGATGCTACTGAAGATATGGACGTTGTGATTAACTTTATCGGTATTGAGCATCGTCAACCGAGCACCGACCGGGACAATTTGGACATGCGGACTGAACTTGCATCCCTTTTGATCAATTTCCAGTTTGGTGGCTTTGTCAAAATCTTTGCCTTTTGAAACGTCAATGAGGTAGACAATGGTATTTTTTAAAGCGTTGCCTTCACCAACGACAAGCGATTCATCATATTTATCGGTAGCACCACAGACTGCCTGATCTTTGGTGATTTCCAGGACTTTCATCTCAGGCAAGTCGCCTTCAAACGTTACGACCCCGCTAATTGTGCCGCCACCGCTAACGCTTCCAGCAGCATAAGACTTAGGAAATACCAACATTTCCACTTCTGCATCGCTGTCAGCCGCAAAAGCATTACCAACATAGCAACATGCGAGAAGCAGGGCGACCCCTGCTAACAGATAGGTTTTCATTTTTTCTCCTTTATTATTTATAGTTATCGGTTTTAAGCTTCTACTCGTCTCCGATACAATATCCAAAAGTACGAGTAGAAGGGTAGAGTTATTGGTTATTCTTACGAATTTCTCCGCTGTACGACTGCCCTTAAACCGAAGAGCAAGCCGAGAGAGAGAACTGCAATCAAAGGTGGATACACGAACCGTCTTGAAGACGGAACGGGTTCAAGTACAAAAGTATACCAACTGGACATGACCCGTTTTGTGTCAACATCGCCGTTCGCACCATCCCATGCAGAGAAGGCAATTGGCACAAAAACACCGGGTTCAAGTTGTAAGTCCTTCTTGTCATCGGTCTTCAAGGCACGTTTCACCCACAATTTGTATTGCCCATCAGTATAGGCACCTTGTGCTTGTAATGCGCCTTGTGCATCCTGAACTTCAGCACTATTGATTCCCTTAGCAGTGAGCTCGACCACCTGTTCAGGTGCGGAGGCTTTCCAATGCCACAGATAGACGGGGAGTCTACCACCCCACAAAAAATAAGGCTTCGGTGCGGTGGGACCTTGCGGCACCTTCACCGGAAATTGAATCGCCAAGGCATCCTCAAGGGGTTTCCCTGTTGTCTCATCGGTTTCGTCACCAGTCGTGTGCGTCCGATCATCCCAGATGAAAAGGAATGCGACCTCTGTGTCATTGTAAAACGACTTAATGTTCACGGAATCAATTGTTGGATTAAACTGTCGCGGTTCGATGACCACCTGCCCAACAAGGGGGAAGTGACTGGATTGAAGCGTTTCCCACGCCGCGTCCTCCATTCCCGGCAGTTCATCTTGAACGTATTGCGAGCGAAGGACGTTTTTCCCGATCGCAGGTTCGGGACGTTCTTCAGGCGCGAGAGATTTCACGTAGTTTGCCAAATGCCAACTCTTTTCATAGACGACCTGCATCGCGTCATCATACGTCTGCTGCTCAGCTGCGGTCAGCTCTATACCTTCTACGCGGTTGAGTGCGATGTTAACAGCCTCATCCATTTTTTCGTAAAACTGCTCGGATTCCGCTTCCTCTGCTTCCGTCATTTCGTCTTTGTTTTCCAATTCGGTGAGGCGTTTGGATTCCTCTGAAGTCAATCCGAAATGCAGAAAACTATCGCCCTCAAACGCCGGCATAGGTGATCCTGCGATTCCGCCGATGAATCGTTTGAAAATGGCTTCGGTGTCCGCACCACCTCGGAAATTCCAACTTTGGGCGAGATTCGCGGGCCAGGTCTGGAAGCCCCATTCATCCGTCAGCGTAGGGGCAGACGTCCCGTCCCCTCGTCCAACGTTACCGTGGCATTCCACACAACCGAGTTCAACATAAAGCCCCTTTCCGGTTTCCACGCTCTCCTCAGAGTAAGCGATCTTACCTTCCAGACTGATTTGCCGCGGCGGTGCTTCACTCTCTTTAAACCCATCGTAGAAGGTCTTGATATAAGCCACCACTTCCCAGCGATCGGCGGCACTTAAGGAGGTTTCCCAACCGGGCATCGACGATCCGGGCATCCCTATGGTAATAATGTCAAAGAGATCCTGATCCGTCGGGAGTTGACCGCTCTCTGTAGACCGAATCTTATACAAACCGCGTGTGAAATCCCTCGGTTTTGGAAGGAGATTCTCAGCGGCAGAACCGTCGCCCCTACCTTCAGTTCCGTGGCAGTGCGCGCAACTCTGCTCATATACCTCTTTCCCTTTCTCAGAAGCCTCTGGAGCATTCTGGGCGTGTGTTACGGCACAGTGGAATGTGCCTACTACTATCCCAAAAATCAGCATTAGGAGAGTTACATTTCTGGTTCTCATTTTTAATGTGCCTCCCCAAAGGTGCGTGGCTGATAGCCGGTATACTCAGATAGAAAGAGAATCACATCCCAAATTTCGTCTTTTGTCAAGTAGTTTTCCCAGATAGGCATCGCCGAATCCCAAGGCGTTCCCGCTGCAGGTAATCCGGGTCCGCCCTTCGCTATCCGCCAAAAGAAGAAAGA
>JAAXHD010000105.1 GCA_012271015.1 Candidatus Poribacteria bacterium
ATAGTTTTCAGTTGTCGGTTAAGTCAGCAGTCGCGATCAGGAGATCGCTCCTACAATTCCTTTTTTAGGTTTGCCCATGTGGTTGTTAGCTTTCGTTTCGGTGAGACTGAGAGTCCATCAATGGTAAACGTGTCTACCCACGCGCTCCCGGTGTTAACGTCCTCTGTGACAAATCCAGCGAGTACGAAGGCGATCACATCAATGTGACCGAAGTTTGCATCCCTGAAGTCGAGACGCGACTCGCCATCCGCATTCAATTGAAATCTGCCGTCCTTGAAGTGGAGTTCCATCTGTTGAAGTGCGTCGGTGTCCCAGCGTCGTCCGGGTCCCACAAACACACCACCGTCCCTTGAGGCTTGCATATCGTTCGTAAAAAAGAGATAGTAGCCAGCCTCCTCCGTCTCGGTCACGGGATTTTGGAAATGCTTTGCGAGTGAGATCCCGAATCGAGCGCGCGCTGCGCCAGCGGTTTCAAGAGTGATTGTAAAGTCATTATAGGGACCAGAATAGGCGATGAATTGGTAGCGTTCAAATATAACACTCCATTGGTTTTGTGCCTGAATTTCTGCCCTTAAAAATCCATCTTCGACTGTCCAGACGGAATCGTTTCCGACGTGTTTCCAGTCATCTACTGCCTCTTGTTCAAAGTGGTCTTCCCAAAAAGCGGCATTTGCACTCCCTTGTAAAAGGAGGAAAGTATAAACGATAATGAGAGCGTTTAGCAGATGTGCGATGTTGTTCATTTGGTTTAACATATTTCGGGGTTACAAACCCCTCCCACAAGAAGGTACATTAGCAACCTCGCCAATGGAAAATAACTATTTTAGCGGTAGGCAGTCATACCAATTATCTGTCCCTTTTTCGCGGCGGCTGGGTTGGTTGGAATCGGGACGGAATATCGGATCCGTCAAGTGCCCTTCGGTGTGATTTAGGACTTTTAAGTTAAGCCGTCCGGTCCCAGTCGCGCAGATGTAGTCCAGCGTTCCGGTTTTGACGTACTTCGGCGTGAGATACTTCTTGCCAGCATGTTCATAAGGGTAGTAGCCGACTATATCTGCCTTGGATTTTACGAGGTCTCCCTCGCGCCAGTGTTCCTCGAAGCCGCTCCAAGGGAATCCGGTGGTACTGTTCCCAGAGTCGATGTCCGTCCAACCGATCTCGGAGGCAAGGGTGACGCGGACGGTATCTGTGCCCCAAGGCGTGTCGTCAGTTGCGAAACGCCACTCCTGTTTCCGGTACCACCACACTTTTCCGGGTCTTGAGGAGGGCCAGACTTGGGCATCCTCTCTGGTATAGATGATGTCAAAGAATCCTGCGTCGTTAAATGGATGTGCGGTCATGGAACATAGCACCCGACTGTCGATTTCTGGTCCGAACCAGCGGTTCTCGTTTTCAGATGCGATGAGTTTGCCTGGATTTCGGTAGTAATCGCCAGCGGCTTTCGGAACGGCAATCTCCTGAGTGATGACTCTTTCTCCGTCATTATACGCGCCGTGTAAGCCAGCATTTGCGGGGAGCAGGAGAAATAGAATCGTGATGATTGCTATTAGTGTCAATGTAAAGGGGTGTTTATGTGCCATACGGAATGTGTCTGTTAAGAGTTTTATGTGCCTTTATGATGGACGGAGAACCCGCTGATGGAGAAAAGCGCGTATGGCTTTTCTAAAGACCCTACTACTTTGCAAAGGGTGTGCCGTCTCGCCTCCCTATGTAGATGCGATATGCGGTGCCAGCAACAGGAATATCAACCTGTTTGTGAACAAGCGTCCGTTGATAGCGTCTTGGTGCCTCTTCTAATACCGCGTGAACAGCACGGATATGGAGTTGATAGTGAGTCCCTGTTAGATTATGGAATTTAAATTTTCCCTGTGCGTCTGTTTCCACCTCAAACCGATCCAACGTCATTGACATGTCATAGGGCTGTAATTCCCATGGATACCATGAACGCGAAACGACAGCATTGTGGACAGGCTTACCTGTATCTGCCCAGAAAACTTGACCTTGAAGTGTTGTGGTGGGTTGATCTGCTACAATAAGTACCTGTTCGGGATTCATCGACGCGTCCACGTCAATCCGGGTCGCCGAGATGTCGTTTCCAACAGTATAGAGAATATACTTTTCCGCAAAAAGTCCACCAATGACAAAAGTAGATGCTGTCACAGGAAAGTGTTTTGACAAAATTGGTCTTTGCAACACCAATGGGTTCAGGCTTGGCTCCATCTGTGCGTCTATGGGGAACACCTTCACAGTATACTGCCCGTCAGCGGGTATATTCTGCGGGAGGATCACACGCCCCTTAACGCTCTCACCTTTCCTAAGTGGTAGAATTGGGGGCATCTTATCGAGGTCTACGTTCTCGTACACTCTCGAAAAGTATCCCTTTTTGCTGACCTCAAGTGAAAGCAGTCGTGGCTCAGTCTCTAAGACCTCCATCTGGAAACTACCTGCCTCGTTTGTTTGTGTTGATGAGAGAAGTGCGCTGTGCCCGTGGGATGTTTCTGTGTGTCGAGTTACGTGGATCTGTGCCTCTGCTATTGGTTGTTCCTGTGCATCGACAACCGTGCCGCGTAACGTTTTCAACTTCGGTAGATTGACGGAAATCTGCACCTGCTTTTGTGGATTAACAGACTCTATAAAGGCTATGATAAGACGGTTCCGAGAAATTGTCAAGGTATATTCAATTGGGTAGAGTTCAGTAAAATTGAAATTGCCTGTGGTATCTGTCTTCGCAGCGTTTTCAATCGGTGCGGCGGTGCGAAAGAAGTTCGCCGCCCTGTTGTGCATCTTCAGGTTCACAAGAAGCCCAGCGACATTTTTCTCCCCAGAAACGTTACCTTGCAGGGGTAGGGTCGGCATCAACGCAACCCTCCCTAAATTATATTTATTTTTTCCGGGAAGCATCTCCTGTTGTAAGCGTTTCGCTTGATACTGTGGATGGAGTGCCATAAGTGCGAAAGCATAGTAGATTTGATCCACGCTGGGAATGGTCAGGGAAAAAGCACCCTTAGTATCTGTTGCTGTTGCGTGCCCAAACTCTTGATCGGGATATACACGCTCAATCTTTTCAGCAGCGACGCGTATGAGTACCTCTGGGATAGGATGTCCATCTTGGGCATCAACGAATGTACCGTGGAAGGTGATGTTGTCTGGTATTTGGCAGATACCAGAGGTAGTATAGAGGAAGAGAAGCAAAATTGAACGAATGATATAATTTTGCATGAGAGCTCTGATTGGGAGGTAGCCCCGACAAAAAGACAAGCCCCCTGGCAAGAGAGGCTTGTCTTTTAAAGGAACTATTTTTGCGTTTGCTTTGAGTGAGATACCCCCGACGAGATTTGAACTCGTGTCGCCGCCGTGAAAGGGCGGTGTCCTTGGCCAGGCTAGACGACGGGGGCAAAAAATGTGAGCCGTACAGGGATCGAACCTGTGACCACCTGATTAAAAGTCAGATGCTCTACCAGCTGAGCTAACGGCTCAAGTTAACAACATTTAATAATACCATACTTTCAGGTGGATGTCAAATTAAAACGCAAAAGCAGAGAAAAAATTCATTGATTCCGACTTACGCTACCAAAGGGGGCGTCCGAGTTGCACGATCTGATCCCTGTCGGGTCCGACGGAGATAATCGGAATAGGCACGTCAAGATAATCTGCGACATACGCGATGTAGTCTTTGGTTGGTTGGGGAATGTCCGCTGCGGTGCGTGCTTCGGTCAAGGATTGCTGCCATCCGGGTAGTGTTTTATAGACGGGTTCGCATTCCTCTAAGACCTGTAGGCTACTCGGGAAAGTCGTTATCTGTTTTCCCTTATAACGGTAGGCGACACAGACCTGTAGATCGGCAAGCGTGTCAAATACATCCAGTTTTGTCATTGCAATAGCGGTTAACCCATTAATTTGTGAGGCATATCGGAGTGCGACGAGGTCTAACCAGCCGCAGCGTCTTGGGCGTTGTGTTGTGGCACCATACTCCTTGCCGATCTCTCGGATCTCTTCATCGAGATCAGGCGGCATCTCTGTAGGAAATGGACCGCCACCGACGCGCGTGACATAGGCTTTAGAAACGCCGAGTATCTCTTCAATTGCTTTGGGTCCAATACCGAGCCCTGTGCAGACGGCACCTGCGGTGCAGTTAGAAGAGGTAACATAGGGATATGTCCCGAAATCTATATCGAGCATAGTCCCCTGTGCGCCTTCAAAGAGGATCCGTTTCTCAGAAGCGAGTGCGTCGTGCATGAAAGCGACAGTATCGGTCACATAGGGTGCAATCCGCTGTGCGTAACTGTGATAAGTTTCAAGAAGGACGTGTCGTTCGGGTCCGCCTATTTGGAGAGCGTCTGCTTTGGTTTCGAGGTTGTAATCCAACTTCTTTTGGAAGTGGTCAAACTCAAGGAGGTCGCCAACGCGAATGCCGGCGTGTCGATTCATTTTGTCAGAGTAAGTCGGACCGATCCCGCGGGAAGTGGTGCCGATTTTGGTAGCACTCCCCATCTGTTCCCACTGTTCAACAGCCTTGTGGTATGGCATAATGAGATGTGCGCGATCGCTGATTTTCAGGTTATCGCTACTGACTTCAATGTCCTGCGACTGTAGCCGATCGATCTCACCGAAAAGTGTTTCGAAATTAATGACGACCCCGTTGCCGATAATGTTCACAGTATCGGATCGTAGGATGCCAGATGGAATCAAGTGAAGAATAAACGTCTTTTCTCCAAGAACGATGGTATGCCCTGCGTTATCGCCGCCTTGATACCGTGCGACAATATCCGCATCTGCGGCGAAGACATCAGTCAGTTTCCCTTTACTTTCATCGCCCCACTGTGCGCCCAAGATGACAATGTTTGACATACGAGACCTCTTCCTACTGACAAAAACTGATAAGCGCGGTGTCTGCCCGCGCATGATTTATAGCCCACGCGTCCCTTTGGAACTATAGTAAAACTGATGATTTGACGGTACGCTGTTGCTGGCGGAGAAAAAATGCCCGTGCGGCATTCCAGAAGGGGTTTCCAAAGAGGATTGAAACCCTGCCAGCGAGAGATGGAGACTTGCGTTAAATTTTGTAAACGTTCGAAGAACTCGACAATTCTAACGCTTGGAGAATTGGAAGCGTGCCCGTGCTCCTTTTTGTCCGTACTTTTTCCTCTCGACCATTCTCGGATCGCGCGTTAAAAATCCTGCCTTTTTCAATGAAGGTTTCAAGGATTCATCGGCTTTGACGAGTGCCCGTGCGAGTCCGTGTGAGATCGCTCCAGACTGTCCAGTCTTTCCGCCTCCCTTTACGTTGACGTGGACGGCATATTCGCCGACCCTCTCAACATGCTCAATAGGACGTTGTGCTGACTGCCAGTGGTCTGCGCGTTCAAAGTACTCTTGAATCGGTTTTTTGTTAACGGTAATCCCGGCTTCACCACCAGGAATGATTCGGACACGCGCGACTGAGGTCTTGCGTCTGCCGGTTCCCCAGAATTGTTCAATAGCCATACTGTTCGTACTCTCCGTAGTTGTAGGAGCATCTTCTGTGAACGGCTCCTCAACTTAACTTAAAGTGTTAAGACTTCCGGTTTCTGTGCTTGGTGCGGGTGCGTCGGTCCAGTGTAAACCCTGAGACCCTTCATGAGTTGCCGACCGAGATGATTCTTTGGGAGCATCCCCTTAACGGCGTTTGTGATAATCACCTCTGGTTTGCGATTCATCTGTTCATCAAAAGTTCGGTATTTATCACCGCCGGGGTAGCCACTATGCCTAAAGTAGGTTTTCTGTTCCCTCTTATTGCCTGTGACGACGACTTTCTCCGCATTCACAACAGCAACGCGAAAACCTAAATCGGCGTGAGGTGTAAACCGCGGATCATTTTTTCCACGCAGTACCTGTGCAATACGGGACGCCAAACGTCCGAGCACCTGCCCCTCCGCGTCCACCACATACCATCTTATGTCTTTTTCCGTTTTCGGGAAATAGGTTTTCGTTTTTAGTATCATGATTTCCTGTCCCTTCAACCGAATTTAGACCGTGCAAGGTCAAATTTGGCTTTGCTGTACGCTGCTTATTGTAGTTTGTTGTCCGAGTGTGCCTTTCTTAGAAAGGTATTATCACCATTGCGAACACAACCGGATAATATTATACTATAAAAGAGAGCGTTTGTCAAATTTTTCACAATTCTCCATCAGAGAGTAAGGGTAGGCTTTACTGTAAAACAAGAGTCGGAAATCGGAGTTCCCTCCTACAAACATTTTATTTATAGGTGTATCGTTAGAGGAAGAAACAAAATTTCCTATATCTGTGTCAACTTAAGTTGCAAATTGAGCAAAATTTGACGTTTAAATTGCTAATAGTCACTCAGGCGCATTATATTACTCATTATATTGATAATGTAAATTAGTTTTTAACACATCCTAAAAGGACACAAGTCAGATGAATCAGAGAAACTCCGATTTACTTGAAAGAACGTGTAATTCTGCGTTGGACATTTTCCTTTTTTTGTGTTATACTTATATACAGATGAAAACTGGAAAAACTGAAAATAAGTTATAGGAAATTTAAAAATAATGCGAATTATTCTCTACACAGGTAAAGGAGGTGTCGGCAAAACAACGATTGCCGCGGCTACGGGTATCAAACTCGCAGAACTCGGTTACAAAACGATCGTGATTTCGCTTGACGTGGCGCATTCGCTGCGAGACGCCTTTGATAACCACGAAAAACTCGTTCACCAAAGCGAAGAGAAACAGATCCAAATTAAAGACAATCTCTGGATACAGGAAATTAACGTTCAGGAAGCAATTGTTGAATACTGGAACGATGTATATGGCTATATCCGTTCGCTGCTTAACCGTTCCGGACTGGATAGCCTCGTCGCTGAAGAGATAGCAGTGTTTCCGGGAATGGAGGAGATTTGCGCGCTCCTGTATATCAACCAATATGTCCGCGAAAAAAGTTATGATGTAATCATCCTTGATTGTGCCCCCACCGGTGAATCGCTTCGGTTTGTGAGTATCCCTACGACACTGGAGTGGTACATGAGCCATATTTTCA
Source organism: Candidatus Poribacteria bacterium (assembly GCA_012271015.1). Lineage (GTDB taxonomy): Bacteria > Poribacteria > WGA-4E > WGA-4E > WGA-3G > WGA-3G. The sequence goes on from JAAXHD010000105.1 coordinate 7,036, forward strand.
AACTGGAACGCAATCTTGCGAGAGTTGCGGGTCCAGTCATCGAACGCGTGAGTTCCGTCCCGATTCCACGAGATAATTACTTCCAGAATATTCAAGATTTATTCGATAAATTGGAAGGGATTGATGATGTCCTGACGGATCCGAATATCACGACTGTCCGGTTAGTAACGAACCCGGAAAAAATTGTTATCAAAGAAACGCAGCGGGCATTTATGTATTTTTGCCTTTACGGGTTGTGTATTGATGCTGTAATTATCAATCGTATCTTTCCTGATGGCGTTGATGCGGCATACTTTGAAACTTGGCGACGGTCCCAACAGCACTATATTGAGGAGGCAATAGATTATTTTTCAGATGTACCGATTTGGAAGGTGAACCTCTTCAGGGAAGAAATCGTGGGGGAATCGGGACTGCACCGGTTAGCAGACACGCTCTATTCGGAGATTGATCCGGCGGATCAGTTCTCTAAAGAAAATCCCTATCAATTCCAAAAAATGGGAGATGCCTATCAATTGTCCATGCGTCTCCCGTTTCTGAGCAAAGAGGAAATCGGATTGACAAAACACGGCGATGAGTTAATTGTCACAGTTGGTGGTTTCAAGCAACATGTCGCACTGCCGCGGACTCTCTCGAACAAAAAAACGACCCGCGCGAAACTCACCGGTGATCAACTCGTGATTAAGTTTGAGGGAGAGCATCGGACCTGAGGCGTATGGGCAGCAAAACGGACAGAGCGGCTTTCGCTGTAACAGGGACGACGCTTTTAACGTTCTTAATAGCAAGCCGCATCGGGACTATCTGGATACTTTATCCAAACGTATTAGTTGCGGCTATTTTGTGTGTCTATTGTATCTGTCGGATTGATGAAGATGCTTCGCTGCTTTTAAGTAGTTCCATTTTTGGGATAGCGACGACCCTGACGTACGTGCCGATGGACTGGTTATTCTCGCGAAAGGTGCACTTAGTCTTTTACTTGCGTTCGGATTTTCTGGCGGACCTGACGACACCGATTGGAATAATCCTCAATTGGATAGTGTTTGCGACGCTGACGGCATACTGTTACCAGAGATTTGCGATGGTTTTCCGAACCCGCTTTGGGTCCGAAGTTGGCAATTCGAGAACTGGTTCCATGGGAACTGCGATGTTGGCGGCGGGTGTTACCGGTATCGGCGCGGCGGTGGGAAGCAACCTAATTTACGCGTTTGGGGAGTCGCATCTGTGGGTGTGGAATGCAACGCAGGTGGATCAGATACCACAAATTGCGTCTGTACCGGTTTTTGTGCCGGTTTCTTTTCTGGTAACTTTTCTGCTGTGTCCTTACTTTTTCGGGGTAGTTGGCGGGTTTCCAAGGGAGCAACACGCGGGTGTCGCTGGAATACGATGCGGCATCTTTATGGGAGCACTGCAGTTCTTTGGTTTTCTGCTGTTTTATGTCTGGAAATAGGGGCGGATTGGTAAAATGCCGATTCATTTCATCAATGCGTTCCCGTTCGATTTTAAGAATAACGTATAGGATCATCGAAAACCTGCGCGGAGCGAAGTGGAAGCGCAGTTCAGGAGCAATACATTAAAAATGCGTATTCGTTCAACAACGATTTTAGCTGTTCGCCGCGACAGTGAGGTAGCTATTGGGGGTGATGGTCAGGTCACTTTAGGAGATACGGCGATTAAACACGGCGCCCGCAAAGTACGCAAAATTCATAACGACAAGGTCCTGATCGGTTTCGCCGGTTCTGCGTCGGATGCGATCACCCTCTATGAAAATCTGGAGAAGAAACTGGAGCAGTACCGTGGAAATCTTCAAAAATCTGCGGTGGAACTTGCACGGGAATGGCGCAGCGATAGAGTACTCAGACAGGTAGACGCGCTATTAATCGCCGCGGATGCCAGCGATAGTTACCTCATTTCCGGGAGTGGTGACGTGATTTCTCCGGACGACGATGTCCTTGCAATCGGTTCCGGTGGGTCTATTGCTCTGGCGGCAGCGAAAGCTCTGCTTAAATACTCAGATTTGACTGCAAAAGAGATTATTTCAGAATCACTGCAACTTACGAGCGAAATCTGTATCTACACGAATGCTAAAATTGAAGTTGATACGATAGAGAAATAGCCGTCAGCGGTCAGCAATCAGCCATCAGTAGGACGCCTTGTGTGAGTATCGTTTCTGATAACTACCACAAGTTACTGATCGCTGATAGCCGATAGCCATTTTACGGAGGTTTACCTTTGGACAAACCGAAAGCAAGGCGCGAGGAAAACACCTTGGCATCTGCTCTCACACCGAGGCAGATCGTTGAGGAATTAGATAAGTACATTGTTGGGCAGTTTGAGGCGAAACGTTGTGTCGCGATTGCCCTTCGTAACCGAGCACGGCGACAGATGCTGGCAGAAGATATGCAGGACGAAGTGTCGCCGAAAAACATTATTATGATAGGTTCAACGGGTGTGGGAAAAACTGAAATCGCACGTAGACTCGCGCGCCTCGTTGACGCGCCTTTCATCAAAGTAGAGGCATCAAAGTATACCGAAATCGGTTACGTGGGTCGAGATGTTGAATCTATGATCCGCGATCTCACTGAAACTGCTATTAGCCGTGTCAAAGCCGAGCAAACGGAGGCGGTAGAAGAAAAAGCACGGGAATCAACAGAAGAACGGTTACTTGATTGCATTTTTCCTGTTCCACGCTCGCTCCAGCGACAACCTCGTTTACAAGATGAAGAAGCCCTTGACGAGCCAGATGAAGAGGATGATGGGGTTCTGCAACTCCCGTTCGATATGGGTCCCGACGTAGGCGCCGAAGCCGAAGAAGCCAGAGAGCAGGAGCGTGAACGTTATCTCAACACCCGAGAGACATTTAGGGAGTGGCTAAGGGAAGGTAGACTCGAGGATAAACCGGTTGAAATCAATGTCAAGCATCAGAACATGCCCTTTGTGGAAATCTTCTCGCCCGGCGGTATAGAGGAGATGGACATCAATTTCAAGGATATGTTCAATAACATCCTACCGAATCAGACGAAGAAACGCAGAGTTCCAGTCTCCGAAGCGCGAACTATCTTGATGCTCGAGGAGTCCGAAAAACTTATCGATATGGATGCCGTCATCAACGAAGCGATTCAACGTGTCGAAGATTCGGGCATCGTTTTTTTGGACGAAATTGATAAGATTGCCGGAAGAGAATCCCGGCATGGACCCGACATCTCGCGTGAAGGCGTGCAACGGGATATCCTTCCTATTATCGAAGGCAGCACAGTGACCTCGAAATATGGTGCTGTGCGTACGCACCACATCCTGTTCATTGCTGCTGGCGCGTTCCATGTCTCAAGCCCGTCTGACCTTATTCCGGAATTACAGGGCAGGTTTCCGATTCGAGTAGAACTCAAGAGCCTAAATAAGGATGACTTTAAATCTATTCTGACGGAACCGAAAAACGCGTTGGTGAAACAATACGCGGCACTGCTAAGTACTGAAGGTGTTGAGGCGACTATTACCGATGATGCGATTGACGAAATCGCTGCGCTTGCTTTCCAAGTTAATGAGTCGGTCGAGGATATCGGTGCCCGCCGCTTGCATACCATCATGGAAAAACTCTTTGAGAATCTTTTCTTTGACGCACCTAATCTCGAAAAAAAGCACATCACTATCGATGCGGCGTACGTCAGATCGGAATTGTCGGAAATTGTTAAAGATCAAGATCTGAGTCGGTACATTCTTTAATAGTCATCGGTCTTCAGTTGTCAGTTATCAGTTAAAAGAGGGTGTTATTAAACGAACACCTCTTAACCAAAAACTGAAAGGGTTTCGTATGGGGTTTAAGAAATAAATTGGGTAATTGACGGGAGACCATGAATGGTTTCCCTACTACAAACGGGCGGGTTCGTAGTAGTGCGATTTATCGCACGTTCGGAAATTACCGAATTAAATTCTGAATCTTCATTAGAAAACCCGTACTGACAACCTACACCTATTAAAACCGTGAATCAGTACCGAATTTTTATCTCCCTATTCGTCTATACCCTATTCCTATCAAGCAGTTTCGCCGAGGGTGTGACGCAATGGCGCGTGCTCACAGATAACGAGGCATCCCTCAGTCCAACGGCAATAAATGCCATAACTTTCTCCCCTGATGGTACACGACTCGCTGTTGCAAGTGTAAATGGTATTACCGTATATGACACCTATACTGGTGAAGCCGTTGCGCTGCTACCCTCATCAATGCGCTATGTAACGGCGTTGGCATTCTCACCCGACAGCCGAATCGTCGCAAGTGCGACTGAAGATGCGACCCTCCACCTCTGGAACGTACATACCAGTGAACACATAACAGAGTTTACAAACCCTACCGATCCGGTTGTGGCGTTAGCGTTCTCAGCTGATGGTAACACGCTCGCTGGTGGAAGTCTCAAAGAAATCCGTTTGTGGGATTTGACCTTGGGACAGATAAGCCATCCCACAGTCCTTCACGGACATCGGGATATGGTTACCACGTTGGCATTTTCACCGGATAGTAAGACGCTTGCGAGTGCGAGCTTTTACGGCACAATCTTGTTATGGGATTTAGACACTTCTCAATCTCGACACAGGCTCTCCGCACATACCGACTCAATTCTGGCACTTACATTTTCGCCGGATAATCAGACGTTGGCAAGTGGCGGATACTGGAACTCGGACGCGGAGAGCACCATTCGTGTGTGGCATACACAGACCGGTCAACTCTTGACAACCTTTGAGAACTACACTACCCCAGTTTTTGCCTTAACGTTTGCCATGGATGTCTACGGTGTTAATGAGAGCACCCTTGTGAGTGCGGGCTGGGATAACGCTATCCGTATGTGGGATCTGCACACAGGACAATTACAGGCAATTTTTGGAGATACTACTGCTCCTGTCATCGCTTTAGCGTTCCTATCGGATGCCAACGGTTCTGATGGAAAAACACTTGCGAGTGTGAGTCTTGATGGCACAATCCAACTGAGACCGCTGACCGCGTCTCTCACTGGAATCCCATCGGATGTCAATGACGACGGTGTCGTGAATATCTTAGATTTGACCTTTATTGCCTCGCGTTTTGGGCAGTATTCACCGGATCTCAACGGTGACGGTGTTGTCAACATTTTGGATTTGATGCTCGTTGCACAGCGTATTGGAAAATGATCAATGAGGTTACGCAAGAGCAGCATCATTCAGTTTTCGGTAAAAAGAGTCGGGAATCGGAATTCCCTCCTACAGAAAAGCTGAATGTCTCTGGCACAAAAGGATTTACAACTTGACACACTTGCCGTCTTATGGTAGAATAACAAAGTCAAATTGGACACTGGAAAAGAAGGAGAGATAAATGAGATTCTTACAAAAATACACGTTCCTACTGGCGTTGCTTTTTCTCGTCTCGCCGGTATTTGCTGAGGAACACGCGGCAGAAGAAACCGTTCCTCCTGTTAAAAAATATGTTGAGTTCACACTGGACGGTACCTACACCGATACTAAAACAGTTGGCACCTTTGGCACCTCCTCAACAAAGACACTGCGGGGGCTTTTTAAGAAATTAGATACGCTCAAAACAGATGATGAAATTGCTGGAATCATCTTCAAAATAGATAACGTCAGCGTAGGGTGGGCAACGCTCCAAGAAATTCGTAATAAACTTCATGAATTCCGGGAAACTAAAAAAGAGACAATCGGATATTTGGAAAGCGGTGGTAATGCGGAGTATCTCCTCGGTGCTGCGATGGAACGCGTTGTCCTGATGCCTACTGGAAGCCTTAATTTAACGGGGTTACGCGCCGAAGTCCTGTTCTATAAAGGGTTGCTGGAGAAGTTGAACATCCAAGCGGATATGTTGGCGATGGGAAAATATAAGTCGGGTGTCGAGCCTTACATGCGGGATGACATGTCTGATGCCTTTCGTGAATCGATGACTGCACTATTGGACGATCTATATGCCCAACTGCTGGATCACATCGCTGAGAATCGAGACGGTATTACAGTAGAAGGTGTGTCGGATTTGGTTAACCGCGGTCCGTTCACGGCAGAAGAAGCACAGCAGGCGCAATTGGTCGACGCATTGCAATACTACGACGAACTACTCGATACCCTAAAAACAGCCTCTCCAGACGAAGATGTTCAGGTCGTCAAGCCGGACTACGAGCGTAAACGAAAAGTGCCAGATATGAATAGTTTCGCTGGACTCATGCAGCTATTGAGTATGTTAAATCCACCGCGACAAACACGGACCGACACGGCGGAAAATCAGATTGCACTTATCTATGCGAATGGTCCCATTTTACCGAATATTGAGTCGTTCTTCACTTCAATGCCGGTGATTACGCCAGAGACGTTAAAGGAAGCGTTTGAGAAAGCACGCACCGACGATTCCGTTCAAGCGGTCGTGTTGCGTATAGATAGTCCCGGTGGTTCTGCACTCGCCTCGGACCTGATTTGGCGGGAAGTGATGCTCACCCAACGCGAAAAGCCAGTCGTTGTTTCTATGGGAGATATTGCCGCGTCTGGTGGCTATTACATAGCGATGGCAGCGGGGACAATCGTCGCACATCCAAGCACGCTGACAGGTTCAATCGGTGTGTTCGGTGGCAAACTGAACATGAAGGGGTTCTACAACAAAATCGGTTTAACAAAAGAGATCATTGCACACGGTCAGAACGCCACGCTCTATTCGGACTACGGCGGTTTTACACCGACGGAACGGGCACGCGTCGAAAAGATGATGAAAACGATCTACAAAGATTTTGTCAGTAAGGCGGCAGAAGGTAGAGGTAAAACCTATGATGAAATTGATGAGATTGCGCAGGGACGTGTTTGGACAGGTAAGCAGGCAAAAGCACTCGGACTTGTTGATGAATTCGGAGGGTTTGATACCGCGCTGTCTATTGCCAAAGAGCAGGCGGGTTTTACTGAGGATGACGAAGTTAACCTTATTGTGTTACCGAAACAGAAACCCTTTTTGGAAGAACTCCTGAAACGGATGGTTGAGGACATGGAAGGTTCAATTCAGTTACCCCTCGAATTGACAGCGAGTCAGCCTGTGCTATCTATGTTCGGAAACCATCGGTGGCAACATGTCGTCACGTGGTTGAGCCTATTTGGCTTTGAAGATGGAACACAAGTTCTAACAATTCTACCTTATGACGTTTTGATTCGGTGAGTTTATGCAATCCAATAATGCCCTTTCGGCGCAGCTTGCAAGCCGAAATTTGCTTGACAAAAGTCACGTCGATTTAACTGACGAACAGATCACCTTTTTTCAAGAGAATGGATACCTGAGCATTCCACGCATCACGACAGATGAAGAAGTGGAATGGCTTAAAGGCATCTACGATGAACTCTTTACAGGACGGACTGGGGAAGCGGAGGGACGCTACTTTGATCTCGCCGGTCCGCGTGCACACAAGGGACGGGAGACATTGCCGCAAGTGTTAGGTCCAGAGGCACAATTCCCGGAACTCCGTGAGACTGTCTATTTCCGAAATGCGCAGCGACTCGCCGCGAGGTTGCTCCGTGTAGCAACCGATAAAGTGAGCGGTGGTGGACACATGATTTTGAAGCCTGCACATTACGGCAATGAAACACCTTGGCATCAAGATGAGGCATATTGGAACCCAGAGGTACTGCCACACAGCTTGAGTGTTTGGCTTCCGCTTGACAAAGCGACGATCGAGAGTGGCTGCCTCCAATTTATCCCGAAATCACACAAAGGAGCGGTGCGATGGCATCGCCACATTGACGACGATCCGCTCGTACACGGGTTGGTGACGGATCATGTTGACGTATCAGAGGCAGTTGCATGTCCGATCCCGGCAGGGGGTGCGACGTTCCATCACTGTCGGACACTGCACTATTCTGCACCGAACATTACGGCAGAAGCACGTAGGGCGTATATTCTTGTGTTCAGTGGTCCGCCCAAAAAACTGGATACACCGGCGCACCGCCCGTGGCAAACGGAGGAGCAGGAGGCACTTTCAGGGCTGAAATCGTTAGCCGCGGAGAGGTCATAAGTAGATAAAGAATATAGGGAAATGGTATGAAGATCATTTGTACTGGTATCAGTTGTTCGGGTCGTAAAGAACTGATGGCGAATTTTAAGATACTTTGCATGAAACGGAAGCTGAACATCGGCTTCTTCAACGTTGGCGATGTCATGCACCGCGCTGCCGCGGAGGCGCGTGTCCATTTTACGGACAAAGTGCTTGATTCGGATCCGGCGGTTTTATCATTGGCACGGCGCACGGCTTTCTATGAAATCGCTCGGCGCGCCGAAGATTATGAACATGCTGTTATCGGGCTACACGCCTGCTTTCGCTGGCGTGGAAGTCTCATTGAAGGGTTTTCTTTTAGAGACATTGAAATTCTCCTACCGGACCTCTTGATTAACGTTGTCGATAACATCACGGATATATCGGAACGGATGAAAAAAACGTCGCAATGGGAAGGAATGGGGAAAGCGGCACTCAATGTTTGGCTGGATGAAGAAGAGTTTCTAACGAGACAACTCGCCCATTTCACGGAGAAGCCACATTACACGGTCGCAAGACAACACGACCTCGAGAATTTTTATGAACTCCTCTTTTCACCGAAGCCGAAATTTTACCTCAGTTATCCAATTACACTTCTCAGAGATACACCGAAGGAAATTGAGAAGATCCGCGAGATCGGGGAAAAACTGAGCCGTTCATTCATCGTCTTCGATCCACTCACAATCAAGGATATGGAACTCGTTACCCTCACGAAAGATGAGAGTGCTGACGCACCGCGTGTGAGTGAAATGGGCGAAGAAGTGATTGAACAGATTCAAACACGGACGATCTCACGGGATTATCAGTTCGTTCACCAGAGCGATTTTGTGGTCGTTATCTATCCGACGGATAAGTTGTCGCCTGGCGTTCTCAGCGAGATGAATTACGCTACCCGTCACAACAAACCGGTGTATGCAGTTTATCCTGGGACGCGGAGTATCTTCTTTGAGAACCTATGTGACCGGATTTTTGACACGTATGAGGAGTTGGCGGATTTTCTGACTGCAATGTATAAAAGAGATAAGAACTAGCTGTTTCTAAATTCCTGAATTTCTGTTTGATAGATTCTGATCTACAGGACCTGACTATTGCCTGTATATCTGAAATTGACTTTTCATTTTCACTAACATAGAGGTGGAAGTCTATGCAAGCAAAAGAAACGAGTTTTCTGAAATTTTTACGAGTTCCAAACCAGTTCCGTATACCCATTTTCCAACGTAGATACAGTTGGGAAGAGCCACATTGTGAACAACTATGGCAGGATGTGTTACGTATTGGACAAAACGATGAGACTCCATCTCACTTTCTCGGTTCAATCGTCTACATAGAACCCGACGGTAGCCAGAATATTTCAGCAGTGTCAGAATTACTCGTTATTGATGGTCAACAGCGATTAACAACTTTGTCCCTTTTGCTCTTAGCACTCAGCAGAACTATTGAAAAATCAGGTAGCGAAATAGGTATCACACCAAAGCAAATTTCAAACTACTATCTCTTCAATGCTGATGAAGAAGGTGAGTTACGTTACAGACAGTTGCTCACCTATCATGATAAGGATACTTTGATTCAGTTATTGGAAGACAGGGAACTTCCATCTGATGCTTCACTTCGATTGGTGGAAAACTATCGGTTCTTTGAATCGAAACTGCAAAACACCAATCTTAAGTTAGTGTACGCTGGAATCCAAAAATTAGCAATTGTAGACATAGCACTAGATCGTCGTTATGATGATCCGCAACTAATTTTTGAGAGCCTCAATTCGACAGGACTCAGTCTTTCGCAAGCGGATCTCATACGTAACTATGTACTCATGGGGCAGGAGCTTGACTTCCAGACCAAACTTTATAATGATCATTGGTTACCTATGGAACAGCGCTTTGGAGATGCCTACGCCGAGTGGTTTGACTGGTTTATAAGGGATTATCTCACCGTTAAGAGACGGCAGATTCCCAATATCAACAACGTTTATGAAACTTTCAAAACACATGTTCCTAGACAAACGACGCTGGAAGTGCTGGAATCCACTATTGCAGAAATCGATCAGTATTCAAAACACTATGTTAAATTTGCCCTACTTCAAGAGGAAGACCTCGATCTGCGAGAGTGTCTGAAAGACATCTATGAGTTAGAGGCTAGAGTTGCACGCCCACTCTTACTTGAGGTTTATGAAGACTATACGCCAGGGCAAATCCAGAAACCAGAACTAATTGAGATCCTTCAATTGGTAGAAAGTTATGTTTTTCGTCGCGCTATATGTGGAATTCCGACAAATACTTTGAATCGAGTCTTTGAGTCACTGATGACGAGAGTTGACAAAAGTAATTATCTCAGAAGTCTAAAGGATGCTTTCCAGCAGTTAACATCCACTAGACGCTACCCTTCAGACAACGAATTCAAGGAAGCGTTATTTATTAAAGATGTCTATAACTTCAGCAGGCGTAGTTATCTCCTACGCAAACTGGAGAATCATGGACGCGAGGAGTTAATCAGTGTAGAGGACTACACGATCGAACATGTAATGCCGCAAAACCCCGATATGTCTGAATCATGGCAGCAAGAGTTAGGTGAAAACTGGCAGGAGGTCCAGGAAAAATACCTTCACACGATTGGTAATCTTACTCTCACTGGGTACAATTCAAAGTTAAGTGACCGCCCCTTCAAGGAAAAACAATGTATATGCGGCGGATTTCGCGATAGTCCATTGCGTTTGAATCGGAGTCTCGCTCAAACCGAGCAGTGGAATGAAAATAATATCCTGGCAAGAGCAAAGGAATTAGCGGAAAAAGCACTCAAAATCTGGATTAGCCCGGAATGAAAACCTGTAAAATCTATCTTGATAGTTGTTGTGTAAGTCGTCCTTATGACGATCAGACACAAAACAGAATTAAGTCTGAAACTGCAGCTATCCTGCAGATTATCTCTCGTTTTTGGAACGGGGAATGGCAGTCAATCACCAGTAAGGTTTTACAGTTTGAGATTAACCAAATTTCTGATTTAACAAAACGTTTTTTCGTGAAGTCACTTTTTACTTCCATACCTCAAACTATTTTTGTTTCTGTTGGTGTGTCGGAGACCCTCAGGGGTAAGCAACTGGAAGTATTGGGATTTAAAGAGTACGATGCTTTGCATATCGCTTGTGCTGAAAGCGGTAAAGCAGATGTTCTTCTCACTACAGATGATGCAGTGATTAGGAGAGCAAAACGTTTGAGATCTCAATTCCACGTCCGAGTTGAAAATCCAGATACATGGTTGCGAGAACATACGAGTGGTAAAGGAGGCAATTGAAATGGATGTCTTTCTCATGACAGATGAGCAAATTTTGGAACTTGGTTTTAAGGCATTAGTTGACAAACTTGGACCTGTTGGAATGGTCCGTTTTATCCATCAGTTTCAAGCTGGCGAAGGCGATTACACTGAAGAACGCCAGCAATGGATAGGCATGTCCGATGTTGAGACACTCGCTAAACAGATACAACAAGCTGAAGACGACCCTGAGTGTATTGCCAAAACCCTTAAAACTATAATACAATAACGTGAGTTGCACCTATTTATAGACACAGCCCTTTGCTGGCATATGGTTGCTTGAAGGCATGGGAATTCGGTATTCCTATTTGGAATTGGAAGCTATATCAGGACTTACAACTTCAGTCAGTGGTTAGTTTGTCAACAGCTTATGAAAATCGGTATCCTCTCACGGGGACCCCAGAACCACTCCACACGTAGGCTTAGCGAAACAGCACTCACTGCGGGACATGCCGCAGAAATTTTAGATCCCTTCGGTTTCTATCTTCATATCGGTGGCACCGGCAACCGTATTACACACCACGGGAAACCGGCAGAAGACTTTGATGTGATCGTGCCGCGGCTCAGTCGGACGACAGCACAGTACGGCGAAGAGGTCTTGGCGCACTTTGAATGGATCGGAACGCCCGTGGTGAATCGGTCAAAAGCGATTGCGGCGGCGCGACACAAATTCCACTCCCTGCGTATCCTCGCGCAGCACGGCTTACCTATCCCACCGAGTCTCACCGTCGGTTCCGCCACGTTTTTAGAGGACGCTGTGGCGGACGTAGGAGATTATCCGTTTATTTTAAAACCGTTTCACGGCACACACGGCACGGGCGTTATGTTATTGGATACACCGACATCGCTCACCTCAGCCGTGGATGCGCTGTGTGATCTTCATCAGGATTATGTCATCCAGTCCTTTATTGCGGAAGCAGGTGGCGTTGACATCCGTGTTCTTGTGGTAGGGGGTGAAGCCGTTGCGGCAATGAAAAGGAGCGCGCCTCCGGGTGAATTCCGAGCGAATATTCATAAAGGCGCGTCTGGAGAGGCTATAGCACTGACAGACGAATACACTCACTTGGCTATAGAAGCAGCATCAGCACTTGAATTGGAGATAGCCGGTGTGGATCTGCTCCAGACGGACGAGGGACCCGTTGTTCTGGAAGTCAATCCATCTCCGGGATTTGAGGCGTTGGAGTCGGTCACAGGCATCGATATCGCTGGTGTGATTATTGAATTTGTAACGTCGTATGCGATGCCATGAATAGTAGTCTATCTCAAGGAAAAATTAAAAAGATCATTCAATGCGCGTAGCCCGTAATGAAGAAAAAAATTTTGATGTTCAACCACGAGTTTCCACCGATTGGTGAAGGAAAATTAAAAAGATCATTCAATGCGCGTAGCCCGTAATGAAGAAAAAAATTTTGATGTTCAACCACGAGTTTCCACCGATTGGTGGGGGTGGTGGTTGGGTCAACTACTTCTTAGGTAAACACTTCGCGGCGGCGGGGCATGAAGTGCATCTGATTACGTCTCAGTTCCGCGATTGTCCGATAGATGAAACGGTAGAGGGCTTTCACGTGCACCGTGTGCGTGCGCTTCGGAAGAACCGTGATGTGTGCGCGGTCCACGAAATGCTGACTTACGCCGTAAGTTCAAGTCTCTACGGGTTGCAGTTTGCGAAGCGGTTTCAACCGGACATCGTTCAGGTCTTTTTTGGTATTCCTGCGGGGGGTGGTGCGTATCTTCTACGGAAACTCCGCAACGTGCCGTATGTGGTGTTTTTAGGGGGGCGTGACGTGCCAAGCCGGAACCCCGATCCGCCCTATTACCGGTGGTTATACCTGCTGCTGAAGCCCATCATCCGAGCAATTTGGGGCAACGCATCAGCGGTTGTGGCGTGTAGCGACGGTTTACGTGAACTGGCAAGAGAGACGGATCCGGATGTAAAGATGGATGTGATTCCCGACGGTTTGGATTTAGGGCGTTTTGAGCCGGTTCAACGCGATGCCTGTCCCGAAAAGGTCCAAGTGCTCACAATCGGGAGGCTTATACCGCGCAAAGGTTTCCAATTTTTGATCCGTGCGCTTCCACAAATTATCGAAAATGCGACACACAACTTTGAAATTGAAATTGTCGGCGATGGACCGTATCACGACGAACTTCTAAGATTGTCAGAAGACCTCGGTGTAGCATCCCATATCCGCTTTGCGGGTTCAGTCCCGTATTCCGAATTGCCACAAAAGTATCGTGATGCTGATGTTTTCATCTTGCCTTCGCTCGCGGAGGGAATGCCGCTTGTCGTTTTAGAGGCAATGGGGACGGGATTGCCGATCGTTGCCAGCCGCGTTCAAGGTATTGATGAACTCGTCGTAGAGGACGCTAACGGTGCGTTGTTCGACGCGGGTGATGTTGATGGACTTGCGCACTCGCTTGTCAAACTGATTAACGCTAGTGAAAGTCGTCTTGAGATGGGCAAAGCGAGTGTTGAACGTGTTAAGCCCTACGATTGGAAACACATCGCCGACGCTTATTTAACTCTTTATGATGATATTTTAGAATAGCCGTCAGCCGTCAGCACGGGTTGCTAACGCAACCCTTTCGGCAATCAGCGATCCAGCAATTGGAAACCAGAGAAATGCTAATCACTGAAGGCTCCCTATGGTTTCCAAATATTGTCGGGAATCGGAGTGTTTTTGCTTGGGTATTTCCGCCCTCCTACAGAAGAATTTAGGTTATTTTAGGAAAAGGAGAAAACATACATGCTGCCAACGAAAATACTTGCTATTGGAGCGGGTGGTTTACAACGCGCCTTAACCCATGAATTTGTCCATATCCTGAACCAACGAAATCTCTATGACGGCGGTATTTTTGTCGGGCAGCCGCGCGGCACCGAGAAAGCCGATGCCTTCAATCAACAAGGTGGCGTATACCATGTTGTCACGTTCGATATGAGTGGTGTCCACGATATCCAACAAATTTCAAGCGTCGTCGGTGCGACGACACTTGCGACAGAGACCGGACGCGAGCAGTTCTACGCGCAGACGGAAAATCCGCTGGATCTCCTCCTTATCGGTGTAACTGAAGCGGGGATCGCCAAGGGTGAACTGGCGATGGATGTGTTGGAAGAGACCCTCTATCGCTATTTCTGTCATCACGGTGCGGATGCGACGCTGTGTGTCATCAACACGGATAACCTCCGCAATAACGGCGATATTATCCGCGATATTCTCTGTCATGAATATCCGAGACGGTCTGATGATTACGCGGCGTGGTTGGAAACAAACGTCGGGTTCCTCAACGAAATGGGGGACCGGCTTGTACCGCAGGTCTACGCTGTGCCTGACGAGATTAAAGAGGCGGCACGTGCACAGATCGAAGGTCAAGATGCACTCATAACTTATGCAGAAGCAATGCCAGCAACATCACTTATTCTTGAAGACTTGGAGAATATGTTACGCGTGCCGTTCAGTGAACTTCAGGACCGTGGCGTTATTGTTAGTCAGGAGAGCATCGAACCGTATCACGATTGGAAACTGCTTTTGGTGAATTCTGTGCATGTGCCGGGGATTACACACAAGGGAGTGCTTTCTGGTATTGAATATGTCAACGAGGCAGCAGCACATCCAACATTTGCTCCTCACCTCGAACGTCTGATGGATGGGTACGCCAAGATTGTGGAAGCAGACATTCCGATAACCGGGAAAAGTGCTCGTGCATACTCGTTGGAATTCGTTGACCGTATTCGTCGAGTCAAAGACGACAATGCCCGGATTAACATCATTGAAAACGTGAAGCTTCGCGAACGCGCCGCCGATATCGTCCGCTCACCGAACTATGATACGAGCACAGAACTTTTCAAATCTGACTTCGCGTATTCCTTCGCAACAGTGCTCCGGTTTCTGACCCCACATACAGTGTCAGGTGCCGACGACTATAAGGGTGTCACCGACACTGGCAAGACGTATGAAATCCGTGACCCCGACCGGACGATACAGGACGTTCTGAAGGGAGCGTTTGACACAAGCCGATCAGATGTAGATAAACGGCTTGCGGCCATTTTCTCAAATGCGGCATTGTGGTCACCTGCCGGTGCTACGTCGCCGATCGGTTTGGACGGGAATCGGGACTTTATGGTGCGTGTTGGGCAATATTATCATCGTTTGGTCAATGGGGAGACGTGTCTTGAGGTATTAGCAAGTATTGATGACAAAGCGGTTTGATGGCGAGGTTGGGAAACCTCGCCAGCGAATTGGAGGTGCGGGTATCGGTCGCGCTAATCGACTAAGGAGATAACACCTTTTTTCCGTTGAAGGACGGCATCATAGAACCGCATCGTGCCAACACAGTCGTGTATACTGGATATTGGCTCTCGATCTTCACGAATAGCGTTGACGAACTCAGTGAGACTGATGCCGTCCCCAGTTAGCTCTCCGTTGCGTTGATCAGAGAAGTTTGAGGTGAAGGTATTCCCGGATTCCGTGAAGTGTTGCGCACCCCACAATCCATCTAAAACGATGTATTCGTGTTGTCCGGTAATTTCGATGTAGTCATAGTTACGCTGCCATAAACGTTGACTGGTCAACTGCAAACTTCCCACCGCGCCGTTGGTGTATTCTACAGCGACAGCAAAGGCACCTTGCCCATCGACCTCGTTGTGAAAAACGCTAAGTTCCTTCACATCGGCACCGGCGATGTGTCGAGCCAAATCGAAGTGGTGAATAGCGAAATCAAGCAGATAACTTTTGACTGTCGGATATTTCCCACTGCAGAACGAACAGAAGAGTTGGGTGAGTTGCCCGAAGGATTCGGTCTGCATAATTTGCCTTGCTTCTCGCACACCGAGGCTGAACCGACGTTGGAAGTTTACCATTAGCGTCTTATTGTGCTGTTCTGCGGTTTCCGCCAGTGTGAGTGTTTCCGCGAGCGATGGCGCGGGAGGTTTCGGTACGAAGACGTGGTATCCTGCTGCGAGCGTCTCAAGCACAAGTGGCTGCCTTGGGTCGGGTCCCATGGATATGATGACTGCTTCCAAGTCTTCTTTTTCAAACATGTCGTGTCGATCGGTGTAGTATCTGCCTGTACCGAATTTACCAGCGGCATCTTTTGCACGATCTTCATCGGCATCGCAAACAGCTTGTAATGCAACTGGTGCGAGATGTAATGCGGGATAAATGGTGTGCCTTGCGAAACCGCCGGCACCGAGAAATCCAATCCGAAGTGGTTCCATTTTTTAATTATTCCTTGCGGACGGTAAGAAGGCTGATGTCAAAACGTCCGTGAGTTGTGTCCGCAGTTAACGATGTTGACTGCTACAATCTTTAGTCCTCTTTCTCGTCAATTCCCAGAGAAGATTCAAAAAATTGTCCAAAGTTTGGTACTATTAAGGTTTGTAGGCAATTTAGCAGACCTTCGGATTCCTGTAAAGTAATTTTTGTTTTTACATCGGCGGTAGATTGCAAATTTTGATTCAACCTAATTGCGAAAATTGTGTCAAAATATAAAATAGCCTTCAGCAGTCAGGTCGCTACACTTTCAGGAGTCAGTGACTTGTGTGGTAATTGTTAAGGATTATAGTCCCGATAAAGTTCTTTGATTCTCACTGCAAAGCAGACTGATAACTGATGGCTGACAATTCTATAGATACAAAAAGTTTGGATAGGAAGAAAAAAAAAGAATGCCTAAGAAAGTAGGTGACCAACGGCGAAACTTCCGATTTGGGGTGATCCAAGGCACCTTTATGCGTATCAACTTAGCGTTTGCGGATTCATCGACGGTGCTTCCTGCTTTTATCCATAAATTAAGCGGTTCCGATATTCTGGTGGGTTTAACGGGTTCAATGATGACAGCAGGATGGATGTGGCCCCAACTGCTGATGTCAAACCTACTTGAACATCGTCCGAGAAAAATGCCGTTCTACGCGCTCGGTATGAGCGTTCGCGTTTTAGCATGGCTTGCTGTCTTTTTCTGCACTATCACAATTGGTGAGCAAAAACCGATGTTGCTTGCCGTCTCCTTTCTGTGTCTCTATTTCATATCTTCCTCCGCCATGGGCGTTTCGACACTTCCGTACATGGACATCGTTTCCAAAGCGATAGCCCCACAGCAGCGCGCCCGTTTCTTTAGCGTGCGACAACTCTATGGTGGTTTTTTCGCTATCTGGGTTGGGTTTCTTGTTCGTGCGGTGCTCGGGGACGAATCCGAATTTACCGGTATACTCGGTAGTATTACACAGACTTTCAAAGCGTCCACGATGTTTTTTATCGGTTCCGTCTGTCGTCTGGATACCGATCTGGGGTTCCCCTATAACTACGCCTTTCTCTTTATCTGCTCGGTGACCTCAGCGTTCCTCTCTTTCGTGAGTTTCTTGGGTGTGCGCGAGCCTATTCATCCTGTCCATCCGAGGCGTCAACCGATGTGGCAACATTTAAAACACGGGGCGTACTTCCTACGGACAGACACAAATTATCGGCGCTTTATTCTCTTCCGTGTCTTTGCACATTTCTCTGGTATGGCAGCCCCCTTTTATATGCCTTATGCGTTGAATGAGTTGGGATTTTCAGAGGCAACAATGGGATTTTTCATTGTCTGTTCCGCGCTAAGTGGTGTCGTTTCAAACACACTTTGGGGGCACATCGGGGAAAAATATGGTGTGCGATGGTTGTTGATTATCACGGCAGGGTTGATGGGTATCCCTCCTGCTCTTGCTTTTTCATCGGGGATACTGCCGATTTCATTACAGATGCCCGCCTTCCTCCTGATTTTCATTGTTGGAGGCGTACTGTCAAACGGCATGATGGTAGGTTTTATGGCATATATGTTGAATATCGCGCCGCCTCGGAACCGTCCGAGTTACATCGGTTTCATGAACACGCTGCTCATGCCCGTGAGTTTCGGACCTCTTCTTGCTGGATTTCTTGCCCCTTATATCGGCTATCAGTGGTTGTTCGCCATATCGGTAAGTATCTGCCTTGCCGCCTTTCGCATTGGATTACAGTTAAAGGAAATCATGCACGAAGATGAGATGGCAGAGGAAACTGACGATTTTTAATTTATCGGCCTCTGAGATGTCCTCCACTACGTTACGAGCAGATTTACAATCGTTAAGAAACCATTTTTCACCTAAAGCAGATTTTTTTATGCCCAGGAAACACCGTGTAAGGTATAACAAAAAGCGCACAGTCCGTCCGCGTAGCGGAGGATAGATGGATGGAAATGGAGGTTTGGATGAAAGTTGTTGCAAAATTCGGTCCCGAAAGCGCGGGCTTAATAGATAAGCCCGATCCGATTGCCAAGGGTGAGTTCGTCGTCGTTAAGATTCATTCGGTCCCTATGTGTACGGAATATAAAGGCTTCAAAACAGAAGGTAAGAACGACAGTTTCGGTCACGAAGCCGCCGGTGAAGTGGTAGAAATCGCACAAGAGGGCACTGTTAAGGTAGGCGACCGCGTTGTCGTGATGCCACACTTTCCGTGTGGAAAGTGTCATCTCTGCTTAACAGGCGAATATGCCCATTGTGAGGATGACAATAAGATCCTACACGCCACCGAACAGACGGGTGTGACGGCGAC
This sequence comes from Candidatus Poribacteria bacterium, assembly GCA_012271015.1. Lineage (GTDB taxonomy): Bacteria > Poribacteria > WGA-4E > WGA-4E > WGA-3G > WGA-3G. The sequence goes on from JAAXHD010000105.1 coordinate 25,919, forward strand.
TTTTGCGCAGTACGTCCTTAAACAGGACTGGCTACTGGTGCCGATTCCGGACGGGATGTCCTATGACCACGCTGGAATGGCATGTTGTGGGCTTGGATCAACATCTAATGCGATGCGGTTGATGAATGTCAACGCGTTTGATACTGTTCTGATTACGGGGATGGGACCTATTGGGCTTGGTGGCGTGATTAACGCAGTGTATAGAGGCGCGCGTGTCATCGCTGTTGAGAGCCATCCGTATCGGGCAGACTTGGCGAAAAAACTCGGTGCGGCGGAAGTCGTCAATCCGCACGACGCGGATGCCGTCGATCAGATTCTGGATTTGACAGGTGGTAAAGGCACAGACAAAGGCGTGGAGTGCTCAGCGGCTTCCGCCGCAGTCCGATTACTGATTGAGGTAACACGCCCGAAAGGACACATTTCATTGATCGGTGGAATTGGCGAAGTGGACATTCAGGGCAGTAGTATTATCAATAAAGGCTTGACATTACACGGCACGCGGCATTACAATCTCGCAGACACACCTGCCATGCTGCGGATGATTACGCAAGTGAAGGAGCAGCTGGATACATTCATCACGCACACCTTTCCTATGAGTCAGATTCAAGATGCGTGGGCGTTGCAGTGTACACATGATTGCGGGAAAGTCGTTCTTGGCGCGTGGAAATAAAATTAACCTGACCTGCTTTGACGAAAGGGGACCGCTATGAATTCGATGGCAAATGACATGCCTCTGTCAACACCACTGGATGTTCGCCGAGGGGGTACAGATGCGGCAGATGTCGCTTTTCCATTGCGTTGGGGTATCCTCGGTGCCGGTAACATTTCCGCACAGTGGGTGTGGGCTTTACACGCCTGCGAAGGCGCAACTATAACCGCTGTGGCGGCACGGGAAATTGATCGAGCGGAGGAATTTGCGAGACAATATGGCATCGCTACTGCTTACGGCGACTACAGGAAAATGGTCGCAGCCGATGACGTAGATATTGTATACATCGGCACAATTAACCCACTGCACAAGGAACACACGCTTCTCGCGATTGAAGCGGGCAAGCATGTGCTCTGTGAGAAACCACTCACCGAGACCCTTTCCGATGCTCAAGAGATGTATGCAGCAGCCGAAGAGAAGGATGTGATGATGCAGGATGGCATGTGGACGCGTTTCTTTCCTGCAGTGGAGCATGCTCGCGCCGCCATTGAAGCAGGCACGATCGGAGAGGTTGTGCTAACGCAGTCCGACTTTTTTGACCCGATCTATACCATACAAGCGGCACCGCTGGCGTTCGGTGCGTCGGCAGTGCCAAGAGCGGTCATGGCTTTGGGTAATAGAGTCGGTGGCGCGATTGTGGATTACGGGGACGATAAGTACGCCGTCCTGACATTTCCGCCGCGTAACTCTGAGCTCCCAGAAGTGACAGAACTCGTCGGCACAGAGGGACGTATCACGCTTGAGCGACCCGCACATTGTCCAACGCGTGTTTCTATCCGAATCCCACCATCGAATGGCGTGCCTTCGCAATACAGGACACGAAACGCACCTGCCCCGCTGCATTACTTTGAGTATCCGCTGCCGGGGTCTGTGGCGATGGCGAGATCCTCTCCGAATCAACACGGTTTTCTCTACCAAGCTGAAGCAATTCACCGCTGTCTCGCTGCTGGTTTGCGTCAGTGTCCGCAATACGATAAAGAGGAGTCATTGCACTCCATGAACGTGTTGACGGAAATTAACAAAGCGAAACAAGCGGCGGCAAATCGCTAATCGGATATCAGGGTTATCGCTCTACCCAATTAGAAACTTTGCCGTCCGTGTGGCTCTCGGGGACCTCGGCTTGGAACCTCGCCTTCCTTGCCTCGCGATCTGTATCCTCATCAAACAAGGCAAGTAAGCGCACTTCAATCGTTTCGCGAAGTGGCGCGTCTTCCGGTGTCGTCGGATCGTCTATCGCACCGTGGAAGGCTGTACGCATGTTCGACTTTTCTTGGCGAGTGTCGTACTGCTTGAAAATCAGTGTTTCCTGTGGTGTCATTCGTGGAAAGTAATACCAACGCTGGTTTGGGCTATGTACGAGTCGTAAACTGACAAGTCGCCTCGGCGTTTCCGTCTGCGACCAAGCGTCAGCGGCAATTATATCCCCTGCGGCAACCGTTGCCATGTCGCAAATAGCAAGTGGCATGACGAAAATGTCCTGCTCCAAGTTAGTGCTCCGCCACACATTGTACATCTGAAAGTGCCTTCCATCAGCAATCTTTTCAAACCCATCTTCAGAGTACGGACTGACATCCGAATGGATGCCGCCATACGTTCCTTCGCTTCCATTTGCCGTAGGTTTGTTACCACGCGGGTGGTCTTCAGGAAGTCCACCAAATCCATTGCGATATTGGTGTTGCAGCATTCGTGTTTCGCTGCAACCTGTAATCGCTGTGATGATATCAGAGCATTCCTGATAGAAGTGGGTCGTAACGGTGTCCTGATCATGCAGATTCCTCACCTGTGTGTCCGCGTCTATCAACTGGAAGCCGTTCGCCTCAAGGTTTGGAGGTGGTTGCAACAGACGCCCGTTGTAAACGTTGATCGATTCCCTTACATACATGCTTTTCCGTTCATCGGGATTTTCAACCCATTCCGGCGGTGGCATGCGGGTGCCGCGGTATCTCGCGTTCGCAAAGCTGCCAGTCGATTCCACGAAGGGTAGCGTTTCTCGTTGCGCCATGGATATTCTCCTTTATGCTGGAAATTTTTAATTATACCTTGCGGAAGAACAACGGATCTTCTGACATGATACGATAGGCTCAATTTGCTGTCAACAGCGAATTTGATTGGATTAGAGGCATTCAGCTTTAGGCAATCAGTAATCAAGGGTTGACAAGCATTTATCGTCTGAATCAGGATTTGCGGGAAACCTCTTCAGTCTTTTCAGGAGGAGAGATGATTTGTATTTCCAGTGCGGTTGGGAAACCGCACCTACCGGGAATGGTTGTTGATCGTCAGAAGGCGAGGTTAGGGGGAAACACCCAAGCAAAAACACCCCACCAGCGAAGGAGAAATAAAAAAATCCTTGACATTTTTGCGAATTTAAAGTATACTGGGGTCATACAGCATTAATCAGGTAGGCATTGTTTTTTCTATTCGCTCTCAGTTTTAGTGGAGCGGCATGTTTATAGGAGGTGTCCCATGTCAAAAATTGTTGAAACGACAATCGATGCGCAGAACAATACGAAATTAACTCGACCCAATCGGTTGCCGAAACTCAGACGAGCATTTGCGACAATTTTCAGCGAGGAACTCCGAGTTCCTGAAATCGCCTTGCTAAGTGAATCTATGCTTACGCGAGACTGGCACCTTTTGGAGGAAGATGCTGCCCGGTCACACCCCCAGCCGGAATAAGTGTTTATTAAATGAGGTAAATCATGTTAAAAACTGTCGAAGCGACAATTGATGAACAAGGCAATGTGAAATTAGTCGAACCGATTCAGTTGTCAAAACCTGCCCGCGCGTTTGTAACGATTTTCAGTGAAGAGCCCAATGTTCCTGAAACTGCTTTGCTAAGTGAAGCCGCACTCGCCGAACATTGGTTGCGTCCAGAGGAAGATGCGGCATGGGCCCACCTACAGCATTTAGACCCGGAGAAGTCGTCTTAATCCGTTTTCCCTTCTCGGATTTATCACAAACAAAATTGAGGCCTGCAGTAATCCTCGCGGATGCTGGGCGAGAGGATTGGATCCTTAGCCAGGTTACGAGTAATCCACACAGAGGGACACCATTTATCTCGTTAACCGACACTTCTTTTGCTGCCGGTTCGTTACGTTTCGTAAGTTATGTTCTTCCCGGCAAACTGTTCACTGCCCACCGTACGCTCATAGTCGCACATCTCGGTACTTTAAAATCAGACGCGTTCAAGGAGATTGCTGAAACTGTTATTAACATTCTCCGCAGAGGGATTTAGTTTTCGTAATTTTGGTTAATTTTCAGAGGAACTCACTCCTACAAAGTAGAGATTTTGGACAGAAAATCAAGATTATTAGAGGATTGAATGCTTCTGGCATGCTTCGTACACGTCTGGACTATAGATGCCTAAATTCAAAAAAATATGAACAAACCAAATATAGTATACATTCATTCACACGACACAGGCCGATACGTTCAACCTTATGGGCATGCGATCCCGGCACCGAACATCCAGAAACTTGCGGAAGAGGGTGTTGTGTTTCGGAACGCATTCTGTGCGAATCCAACCTGTTCACCCTCTCGCGCCGCACTCCTCACCGGACAGTGGGCCCATAGCTGCGGTATGGGGGGCTTGGCAAATCGAGGGTGGAGCCTTCCGGTCCCGGAGCATCTCATCACCTACACCTTGAATCAGGCTGGATATACCACCGCCTTGGCGGGATTCCAGCATGTCGTCCGAGATCTCAAGGAGACAGGATATCAACGGCTTTTATCCGAAGGCACCGTGCGAGCAGGAGCAGAAGAACGCGCCCGCGATTTCATTTCGGAGAAACATGATGCTCCTTTCTTTTTAGATGTCGGGTTCGGTGAAACGCATCGCCGCGCGAAGGGATTTGATCCACCGCCGGATGGAGAACCGAAAACCGACCCGCGTTATGTGAAACCCCCTGCCCCGTTCCCTGACACCCCTGTTACTCGACAAGATATGGCGGAATACATAGACGCAGCTCGGACGCTTGATAAGAAAATGGGTGTGGTTTTTGACGCATTGGAGGAAAATGGACTTGCTGAGAATACACTTGTGATATGCACGACTGATCACGGGCTTGCCTTCCCTCGTATGAAATGCCATCTCAGTGATCACGGCATCGGTATCATGCTTATCGTCCGCGGTCCAGGTGGGTTTAGCGGAGGGCAAGTTGTGGACGGATTGGTCAGTCAAATTGACCTTTTCCCGACTATTTGCGAATTGACAGGAATTGAAGCACCCGCGTGGCTACAGGGTCACTCTGTGCTCCCGTTAGTTCGTGGTGAGGCGGAAGATGTTCGCGATGCTATTTTCGCTGAAGTCAACTATCACTGCTGTTATGAACCCCAACGCGCGATCCGAACCAAACGATGGAAATACATCCGCCGCTATGACGATGCGGAAAAATGGGCACTGCCGAACTGCGATGACAGCATCACTAAAACCTTTATGATGGAGCACGGTTGGGGTGATGATTCCGTTGAATCGGAAAGATTGTACGATGTCGTGTTCGACCCATCGGAAGCACACAACCTCGCGGGGAACCACAACTATGCGGAAGTTTTGGCGGAGATGCGAGACCGTTTAGAGCAGTGGCGGACGGAAACCGATGATCCGGTGAACGAAAATCAGGTTATGGTGCCACCGGAGACGGCTGTGTCGAACGATCCGACGGATATATCACCGGGGGATACGCATTACCCGGCACGTGATATGCTGTAGGGATGTCAAAAACAACCAAGTATCTGTTTCGCAGGGTCTCCGTGCCCTGCGATTCTTTTACCTTGAGACGGGCCCCACCGAACGATCTTGGTTACAGTCATCTATTCAAACGATCAAACTCCCACTTCTGGGGATTGTTCTGAATATAGGTTCGAATTGATTGTAACGCAGATTCAGTGCGAATAACATGATCGTGAAATCTTGTTCCCCACAACTTTTTGTCAAATCTTTTCCAGTTATTTTCCTTGACCCCGCGAATGTATTGAGTAGTTGTTAAAGATTTAAGGCGAGCGATTAAGTCAAGCAGTGACAGGGGTGATCCGGTTGCATGCTGCTGTTGCGGAGGGTCCTTGTGCTCTGCACCCACCGAGGCGATTGGGACTTGTTCTAAATCCGCCTTGATAATCAAAATACCATGGAAATGATTCGGCATCACTTGAAAGATATCCAAGCCAACCCGAGGAGAGTAACTTGGCAGTTCCTGCCAAACATGCTCAACCATGCGACCAGCATCAGTTAAAATTAATGATTCCATCGCGTACGTCGCCAAACAAGCAAGACATATTTCGGGTAGAAAGTGTGACAAAATACCAACCCGGTTGTGAATAATCATATCCTGGCAAATGATGCGATTTAGAATCAGGGTAATTCATGATACTCATCCTCATTAGGGCGGACAGGCACGGGGACCCGTCCGAACAGAGGTATTCAACGGTGGACGGGCACGGGGCCCCGTCCAAACAGTGGTAGTGGAGAAGTGGATGGGTACGGGGCCCCGTCCAAACAAGGGTACTGTTTAAATTCGGTTTCCAGCCCAGAGTGCACCGCGTTGGATAACCGTCTGAAAACTCGGATTCTCAAGCACAGCCATATCGTGTCCGAGAGCGTAGTAGAACACCCTGCCCTCGCCAAACGTATGGTGAAACGCCATGACGTGCGTCTCATCTTTTGTTTCGTCGTAGGCGTACATGAGAGGGTGTGATGCATCGGGATTGTGCTTTAGATAATAGAGTTCATCCGTCACCTCAAAATCGGCTAACCCTTCGGTAATCGGATGCTCGGTATCGCTCACATTCACGGTGAAGTCCATATAGGGGCTATGTCCGTCGAAGAACCCGTTGAGCATACCGTGGTAGCCTTCAGCTTCCCTGAACGAAGCCGCTGCGGTGTGCAATCCAAAAAATCCGCCACCCGTTTGGATATAGTTGAGGAGTCCGGTTTCTTGCGCCGCTGTGAGTTCCCCGACATCGGTGTAGAAGAGCAGGGCGTCGTATTTGTCAAGCCCCTTCGCAAGTATGTTATAGTCTTGCGAGAAATCGGCTTCAATATTATCGGTGTCGTTAAGCATTGCTGTCAAGAACTGTCCGTTCCCGGCATGATCGTGGTAAATCCCTTCTGTCCCGACAAATATGAGCAGTTTAAGAGTCTCCATCTTTTAATTTTTCCTTGTGGTTCGATCAAATAGATTTGATGAATGAAGTGCCTTTCCGTAGACCTAGGGGAAACACCCAAGCAAAACCTCTCCATTTCATTACGAGCTTCGTTTTCGATACTACAAATTCTAATTTTTCCTTGCGGATTTTTAATTTTACCGCCGCTAATAATTAGGCAACACGAGAACTTTGACCGATCCGTGTTCATCACGTCCAGCGGCGACTGCGAATGCTTGTGCAACGTCGTCTAAGTCGAACTGATGCGTAATCAGTGGATTCGGATCGAGTTTGCCAGCAGCGAGTAAGTCGATGGCGACTTGGAACTCCGTTTTTCCGCCCCGTCTGCCGTAACAGAACGACCAGATCACTGTGAGTTCTCGACTCCGTGCAAACCGTTCTGAAAAAGAGAGCGGGGTGCGATGCCCGCCTACCATACAGATGCGTCCTCGTTTCGCGGCGATCTCTGTCGCCTGTTCCAGTGTATTCGCCGACCCACCAACTGCCTCAAAGACAACATCCGCCCCTCTTCCATCACTCCAATCCTTGATAGCCTCGGCAGCATTCGTCTTATCCACATTGATAGGCACGGCTCCGACTGCCTCGTGTGCGATCTGTATGGGACCATCCGGCTTGCCCAACATGGCGATAGAGGTTGCGCCCGCGACATCGGCTACCTGAGCGATTGTCAACCCAACGGGACCGCTTCCGATAATGGCAACACGGTCTCCAGGCGATACCATCGCTCTGTTGACGGCATGGACTGCTACTGCGTAAACCTCTGCTAATGCACCGCCTTCCGCAGAGACACTATCCGGCAGTGTGTATACGTTTGGCGTACGGGCGACCATAAACTCGGCAAAACCGCCGCCACCGTGCCGCAGATTCCCACAGATATTGTAATAGCCATTGAAGCATTCGGGACAGTTGTTACAAGGTGTGATCGGTTCAACCGCTACACGAGTCCCTTTTTCATACGTTGTAACGTCTCTACCTATGTCGATAATCTCTCCCATCAATTCATGTCCACCAATGCGTGGTGACAGGGGTTTTTCGGGTTGATGATGATACCCGTGCAGATCGCTACCACAGATACCTGCTGCTTCTACTTGGACTAACACTTGTCCTTCTTCGGGTGTTGGATCCGGTACCGTTTCGACCCTTATGTCTTTTCCACCGTAAAATTGAGCCGCTTTCACAATAGTCTCCTCAAATGTTAATAGTTTGTTTGGAATATAGCATGGAATCGGAATTGCGTCAACACAAGTTTCGGCAGGAGTAGGGTCATTTATAGTGATCTTTAGAATTAAGCGGTGTCTTGACGAGGCGGCACTGAAAAAATATATTGCTGATTTCCCGGACCTCACCTAAAACGAACGCGCGACACATTTCGGTGTTTCCGTGTCTTCTATCGGTTATGGATTGCGAAAACATAGTTTGCACTACAAATATCAAACTCACGTAATGTGCAAAGGTAATTATAGGCTTTACTATAATCACCTAAAATTTTTTTTCACATCATGTAACGTTTTGCCTGAAAAATGTGTCTTTAATATATGTAGGAGCATACTTGTCTGAACCGTAGTGTATTGCACAAAGTCCGGGGCGCAATATCTGATTGAATACTTTGGTGGATGCAACCACGACCAAACCGGTTCATGAGTTCATGAGGAGAGAATTCCGTGGAGAGAGAAGACGATGTTCAATTGATTCATGCCGTTTTATCAGGCGACGACTCAGCATTCGACATTTTAGTTGGAAAATACCAAAAAAGCGTTCACGCCCTCGCGTGGCGGAAAATCGGTGATTTCCACTATGCGGAAGAAATTACGCAAGATACCTTCCTCCGCGCTTATCAAAAACTTTCAACACTGAGAAATCCGAGCCAATTTCCTGTGTGGTTGTCCGTCATTGCGAATCGGCTTTGTCTGAATTGGCTACGCAAACAAGAACCTGAGGAGGAAATCCAATCATTGGAGGACACACCTATGGAAGACGTGATGAAATCTGATTATGCACGTTACGTATCCGAACAGCGCGAGATGGAAGCGACTGAACAGCATTTTGAGATCGTCAAAAAACTTTTGGAAAAATTGCCGGAGGGTGAGCGGACAGTGATGACGCTTTATTATCTCGGCGAAATGACAACGAAGGAGATTAGCAAATTCTTGGGGGTATCGGGGGAGACAATAAGGACTCGACTCCATCGCGCCCGAAAACGGTTACAAGAAGATGAAGAACTCTTGATCCAAGAAGTTCTTGGTGGTGTGCAGATACCCTCAAGTATAAATCAGAACATCATGCAAAAAATTGTTGACCTGAAACCGACACCTTCTCTGAAAATAGAACCCTTCTTGACGAAGGTGGCTGTTGGAACTGTTTTTGTTGTAGCAACCCTATTGATTCTCAGTGTCAGCAACCAATACCTTCCACATTTTCAGAAACTTTACACTGTTTACTTTCCGCGCAGTGATGAAGATACAAAAGATGAACAGGCTTCCGCTGCTGATTTTACAATACTCTTGTGTGCAATCGCAGGGGTCCAGCAATTGCTGAGAGTTCACAGCAACAAGGAAGGGCGTAAGTCCTAAAATATGATGAAGCACGCAGTGAAGTGTGCAGGGGCATGCATCCCTACTGCCCCAAGATGTTTAATATACGAATGTTTTTTAGTTTGATTGAAATGGAGGAAAATTAGAAATGTTGTCTAACACATGGACATTTCCCTTAACAAGTTTAGTTGTGCTGCTAGCATTCACTTTCGTTGCGCCGCAGGCACTTGCCGATGATTTTAAAGTGGAACTTAGCATAGAGGATGTCAGTTTTGCTGATAAAAGTTTCCCTGAATATCAGCATGATATCCAAGTGGAACTTAACATAAACACGAGTGTTTATGTTAAGTTTGATAAGGCCGTGGATTATAGAGGGGGTGATTGGCGGGATCTTCCTGCCGATGATCCAAACTATGATACCTTCAAAGATACAGGGGTTTTTACCCATCACGATGTTGTGGTCCTAATTTATAACCACATTGGACAGGTGTATACAACCTTGACCGGCGCAAATAATGTCGTTATTGAACCAAGGTATCCGAATCGACATAATGGTCAAAACTACACGATAACGTTTAATATACTTGGTAATACCCCCACTATAAAAGACGGCAACAGAGTGTTCGTCTCTATCAAACAAGGCGGAGTAACGGCTGTGGATCCTACAGTTGCTGAAGCGGATAGCGAGAATGCCGAGGGATCGGTAGCGTTTGATTTGGTCTATGGAGATGGACAGAACGTAGACGCTGACGGGTTTTATGACCCAACTGGCCTAGGACCAATTGCCAATAATCCAGCGGTGTATGGGATTTCGACAACAGCTCTACGTGCCCGCTCTGGGGTCACTGAACCTTTTGAAGTTACAATCCGGCTGAGTGAGAAGCCGAAAGAAGGCACCCTCACAACAGCTCATATTAATGTTACAGAGGGAAAAGCCACTGAAGTTTTCTTTTTACAATTTGTGAATGCTACTTTATTCACTCAGGCGGATGGAAGGTACCATCCTCCTACTGGGCGAGGTCCAGGGCATCGATATTATGATTACCTTGTAACAATCGAGCCGAAATTCGAGAACATGAACGACATCGTCATCAAGGTGAACGCGTTTGAGGACCTCGTCAAACCTAATAATTCTTTCCATCGCCATGCCCCTTACAAGTACACACCCCCGACATCTGAAAATAAGTATGTGGAGGGTTTTGATAAGCTCACCGTCAAGGTGGGCAAAGAGGTGCTGAAAGACATAACCCCTGGTCTTGAGGTTTTCCTTCCCAACGAAACCCGTATTCCTGCCAGTGGGTTCACTGTTTTTGCGAAAAACAATGGCGGTTCGGGTATCAAGGATAACCCTGAAAATGATAAGGACGAACCCAAGTCGACTGCGCGGACCCCTGCCCAATTGCTGTATAATCTCGTTGAGTTAGGTGGATTGCCGAACTTGGAAACCTTCCTCGCCAACGGTGGGACGATAGATCTCGTGGGTTCGGGTCTTTACATCAGTGAAATTATGTGGGGTTCGGATTCAAGCCTTAAACCGAACAATAACAGTCAATGGATTGAGATCGCCAACAGCGGTGCTTCGAGCATCCTGACAGGCGATAAGACGCATAAGTTAATCTTCTACGGTCCCAATGAAACGCTCCCCGCTGTCAGCACGGTCGCGGATCGTGTTGGCACTGTGGGTGCGGGTGGCTACTGGTCGATCGCCGGTAAAGGTCAAAGCGGTCGGACGGGTACGGATGAGCAAGCCGCAGCCGTTGTTGCTGTTGTGCCGACACAAGCCCTCGTTTCGATGCAACGTTTGATGGGTGCCGATGGCACGATGGCGAGCAGTTGGGTAGCGTCTACGGCTCCGGCACTGAACTTTGATGCGTCTAAAGTAGGCACACGTGTGGGTTCCCCCGGTGCTGCTCCTGTTGCGTATCCAGTGGCACCGACCCCGGAACCCGACCCTGTTGCTGTTCCTGTTGCGATGCCCGCGGATATCATGATTACCGAAATCATGGTAGACACGGGTGACGGCAGACTCCCACAGTGGATTGAACTCACCAACGTCTCTGGTGCAGAAGTCAGTCTCGCAGGCTGGTCTGTTGCCATCCTCAACGCTGAGGCAGATGCCGATGCAATCGGTAGTTCCGTGAGTGTGAACCTGAGCGGCACGCTCGGTGTTGGCGGCGGTAAAGATAGAGGCGGCACGATTGGGAAAACCCTCTTGTTGGTCGCTTGGAATAGCCGGAGCTCCAGCAACTTAGCGGGAAGTGCCCGTGTCGTGAACGTCGCAAGCCAAGTCGGTCAGACGGGTCGGTATAAACTCATCAGCAATATGAGTTTCATGATCGCACTCGTGCCACCGCAAACCTCTGGCGTGCTCACTTATGGCGACACAGCCGGTAACCTTGATGGAGGTTGGGAACTCCCGATGTCCGATGGGGCCCGGAGTTCGCTGATCCGTCGTGAGATGCTCAAAGCTGGCACAGCCACGATGGGCACAGATGCTAACGGGTGGGTCCTCGCATCCAGCACGTCATTGGTCTCTGGACCCGCAACGTGGTATGGCAGCGATGAAGACGCTGGCACCCCCGGCTATGACGCGGGTGGTCCGCTACCTGTAGAACTTTCACATTTCCGTCCTGCCCGTGATGACGCGGGAGCCGTGGTGATCACCTGGTCGACGCAATCCGAGTTGAACAACGCTGGATTCTTTATCAAGCATTCACAACAACGCGACGGTCAGTTCAAGGTCATCAACCCGACGATGATCGCGGGTGCTGGCACAACGAGTGAAAAGCAGTTCTATACCTACACGGATACGACTGCGCAACCGAATGTCGTCTACTGCTACCAGATAGAGGACGTATCTCTTGATGGTAATCGTCAGACGCTGACACGTGGCATCCGCCTGAAAGGGCATATAGGTGCTGCGGGTAAAGCGACGACGACGTGGGGCGACTTGAAGACACAAGAGTAAACTCAGGAATATTCTAACTAACCTACCCAAAGACAGAGCGATGGACCTCGGTTCATCGCTCTTGTTTTTTAATTCATTGTCTGAATCAGGATTTACAGGATTCAAGGATTTGCAGGATTGATTTTTCGATAGTAGCAACTTTCGGTCGCGATATTCCGCTAAGCCTATAGGAATGGTATGGATATAGAAACGTATGGAATTTCGCTTGACTTCTAAAAGAGAAATGAATAAAATCAGAAGAGTATAATATCTGATGAGGAGATAAAGATGAGAACAGTTAAATTAGGCTTGATTGGGGCGGGTGGTATCTCAGGAGCACACTGTCGAACGCTTGCTGAGATTGAAGATGCCGAAATTATTGCCGCCGCCGACATCGTCCCTGCAAACCTGGAGCGTGCGCAAGAACAGTGGGGCATCAAGCGTACGTTCACTGATTACAACGAAATGCTCAAAATGGATGAGATTGAGGCGGTGTACGTTTGTACCCCCACAGGTGTGCATGCGGCACCTACCGTCGCCGCGCTGAACGCTGACAAACATGTCTTTTGCGAGAAGCCGATGGAAGCGACGTTGGACGCTGCCGCCTCAATGTGGCGTGCTGCAAAAGAAAACGATAAAATCCTCATGATCGGTTTGAAACTCCGATATTCACCACAGGTCATTAAGGCGAAAGAGATCGTTGACGCTGGCACTCTTGGCGATATTTACTACGTCGAAACAGTTGCAGACCGGCGGCGTGGGAACCCAGGTGGTAGTTTTATCCGTAAGGCGACAGCCGGTTTAGGTGCGTCTGCAGACATCGGTGTTTACGCGTTGGATACCGCTCTCTATCTAATGGGGCATCCCAAGCCTGTAGCGGTCTCTGGTATTACTTCTAACTATCTGAGCCTACACAACACGTGGAATCCGGCACTTAAAGAGACTGAAGTTGAAGATTTCGGTGTCGGCTGGGTGGTTTTCGAGAACGGTGCGCGTATGGTCTTCAAAACGTGCTGGTGCATGAACATGGATTCGCTTGGCGGAACGATTTTCCTCGGCAAAAAAGCGGGACTCCGACTTGGTATTGGCGAAGTCCGTGGACCGCAGGACGGTGTACGCGTTTATGGCGACAAAGATGGTGAAATTTTTGATCAGGAATTCACCGAGTTTGAACCAGTGAGTGTATTCCATGAGGAGGACACTGCGTTTATTGACGCTGTCCGCGAAGGGAAACCGTCACCGATTGATCCTTATAGTGTGATGCTCTCAAACGTTATCATTCAGGGTGTCATCGACTCCTCGAACGCTGGTGGACGTGAAGTCGCGGTGACCGTGCCAACGCTGTAATACTGTATAACGAGATCTCTCTACCTTGCGGCTCGTTTCTGTTGCTTGGTTTACTATCTTTTGTCACCCTCATAGACTCTATATAGTATGTCCAGAACGCGGCGGAATTCACACGTCCATGTTCAACTGCAACCCATGCTTTGGTGAGGTGTTCCCCGTAAAACGGACAGAGGTTTTTAAGATGAAGTCCATTAAAATTGCGGAAAGAGAATTTGCATTGGGGTCTCGATTCGCGCGCTTATTTGCGTTTTTCATCGATGGAACGCTCTCAGCGAGTATCCTATTGGTTCTATTCCTTCTTATCGAAACAGTGGGGTTTCCTTTTCATATTGGATTGCTCAGTGCATTATTGTGGATATTAGGACCGAAAACTAAACTGCCAATAAACGTATTGGTTGCCGCGCAAGTGCTTTTAGTTTTTCTTTTAGGACCGTTGGGAAATAACAATCCGGATACTTTAGCCTTAGGCGGTACGGCTTTGTGGGGAGCCGGTATGTCTCTCATGGACGGTTTCAAAAACGGACAGGGACTTGGCAAGAAACTGCTGTCCTTACAAGTGCTAAGATTGAAAGACAGTAAACCGTGTACTTTCAAAGATTCTTTCATTCGTCGACTCACAAGCATCTTTCAACCACTGGATTCCCTCTGGACACTTGGAAAAAACCGGCAGCGGATGGGAGACAAATTTGCCGAAACAGTTGTCGTGAAGTTTGAGACTGAACCAGAACAGATCGAAACAGAAACCGAAGATCCTGAGAAGATCTTGGAGAGTGCTATCGTTGAGATGAGGAGTCGGCTTTCAGACGCGCGGGAGAAGGTTGATGCCTCTGTCGGCATCGAGAAACAATTTCAGGACACCTATGAAGGGGCGGTTGCTCAAGCAGAACAGTGGCAAGAACAGGCGATTATCTCTCTTGGAGCCGGACGTGAAGATCTGGCACGCGAAGACATCGAAAAACGAAACGAATACCGACGATTAGCAGATCAATACAAAAGCAATGGGAAGGTCAGAAACAGATCGTCCGGGATCTCAGTGATCTTCTTGAGCATCTTCAACAGAGAATGATGGAGGCGGAAAGTAAGAAAGCGGTTGTCATGGCACAACACAGAAACATTGATGCTGAAGTACATCTGCGTGAGATGCTAAAAGAGATACAGGAGAGTAAAGCATTTGATGCGCTTGTAAAGACGGAGCAGGATGCGACTGAGGCGACCACTTTGGCAAAAGCAGCAGCTGAAGTAGATGTAGCATACCAGGAAATGAAATTAGAACGTGAGTTTTCGAGCTATGCTGAAGAGGCATCAATTGACAAGGATATCGCTGAATTAAAGGCGAAATTGCCGAAGTGATAATCCAGTGGATATGTGGAAAAAACACAAAAAGATTTTCAGGATTTGAAGATGAAGTCAATTAAAATTGTGGGAAAAAAGTTCAAATTGGCATCCCGACTGACACGGTTATACGCGCTCTTTATAGATATTGCAATCTTAGGTGCCGTGCAATCAGTTTTCGGACTGCTTTTATCGGTTGCAATGATTCTGTTTCTCCCGACAGGACCCTCCGATGTATCCCGATCGTTGCTAACGGGACTTGGACTCGGCACCTTTGTAGCTTTGTTCAGTGCTGTCTTGTGGATATTGGGTCTGTTTTTTATCGACGGATTCAGGAAGGGTCAAGGCATAGGGAAAAAGTTGTTGTCGTTACAAGTGGTTCGTCTGAAAGACGGTAAACCGTGTACTTTCAAAGATGCTTTCCTTCGTCGATTCGCAGGTATCTTTCAGCCATTTGACTTACTCTGGTTCCTTGGGGAGAAACAACAACGCCTCGGAGATAAATTCGCAGAGACGGTTGTTGTGCAATATGAGCCGGAATCGGAACAGACCGAGGTTGAAACTGAAGATCCGGAGAGTGTATTAGAGAGCGTTATCGTTGAGATGAAAAACCGACTTTCAGAAGCACGTGGAAAAGTTAATGCTTCTATCGGTGTTGAAAAACAATTTCAGGATGCTTATGAAAGTGCTGTATCCCAAGCGGAACGGTGGCAAGAACGCGCTGTTATTGCTCTCAAAGCCGGACGTGAGGATTTGGCACGCGAAGACCTTGAAAAACGAAACGAATACCGACGATTGGCAGACAAACACAAAACGCAGTGGGAAGATCAGAAACAAATCGTCCGGGATCTCAGTGATCTCCTCGAACACCTTCAGCAGAAAATGATGGAAGCGGAGGGGAAAAAGACAGCCGTCGTAGCGAAACACAGGAACGTTGATGCCGAAGCACACCTCCGCGAGATGCTCAAAGAGATACAGGACAGTAAAGCACTTGAAACGCTTACGAAAATGGATCAGGACGCGACTGAAGCAGCGACCTTGGCTAAAATGGCGGCTGAGGTGGATGTCGCGTATCAGGATGCGAAATTGGAGCGTGAATTTTCGAGTTATGCTGAAGAGGCATCGCTTGATAAGGACCTCGCTGAATTAAAGGCGAAATTACAATAGGCGAGCCTATAATCGCCAGACCCCTTTAGGAATTATATGGATACACACAATTCTCCAAATATTATTTTTATCATGGCAGATGACATGGGATATGGTGATGTCGGCTGCTACAACTCTGATTCAAAGATTCCCACCCCGAATATGGATAAACTCTCGCAGGAGGGAATTCGCTTTACTGATGCACACTCCCCCTCTGCAGTTTGCACGCCGACCCGATATGGCGTCTTAACAGGACGGTATTGCTGGCGAAGTCGTCTCAAACACGGTGTGCTCTATGGGTATGAGCCACCTCTTATCGAACCCGAACGTCTAACGGTCCCTCAATTGCTGAAAGATACGGGTTACAACACTGCATGCGTCGGTAAATGGCATTTAGGTCTTGAATTCTCTACGGTCCCGGGATACGATTTCGATTTCCATGCGCCTCTGCCGTGGCAGAATGCAGAACGCGAATTGGAAGAGCATATTGACTTCACTGCGCCATTAATCGGTGGTCCAATAGATCTTGGCTTTGACTATTTCTATGGAAACGCTGGTTGTCCGACTTGCCAACCTCCTTACGGCTTCATTGAGAACGACACATTTGTCGAGATCCCGAGCGTCTATCATGACGTGCCAGAATTTACGAGCCGCCGCGGAATGATGGTTCCAGGGTGGGAACATAAGGATGCTGATCCGATTATCGCGCAGAAGGCGGTTGAATATATTGAGAGACAAGCCGATGCAGATGCCCCCTTCTTCCTCTATTTGACTCCTTCCGCACCCCATGAACCTTGTACAGAGGCAGTCGTTCCAGATTTCGCACGTGGGAAAAGCAGTGCGGGTCCTCGTGGGGATATGGTGTGGCTTGTCGATTGGATGGTAGGCGAGGTGATGGATGCCTTAGAACGTACCGGCAAAACCGATGAGACACTCATCTTTGTCACGAGCGATAACGGTGCATTGCCCGGCGACCGAATCCAAGGCGACAATAGTCCAATGCCGTATCATCTCTACGACCATAAGTCGTGCGGCGACTGGCGCGGCTATAAAGCGCATATCTGGGAGGGTGGACATCGTGAGCCGCTGATTGCGCGCTGGCCCGGGGTTATCGCACCAAGGACACAAACCGACGCATTGACGTGTCTCACGGACCTGATGGCGACGTGTGCGGCTATTGTTGGGACAGAAATCCCTGACGATGCCGGACAGGACAGCTGTAATGTTTTACCTACGCTGTTAGGTGAAGAAACAGAGAATCCCTTGCGGGAGGCTATCGTGCATCACTCCAGTACGGGTGTTTTTTCTATCCGTCAGGGTGAGTGGAAGTTGATACTGGGTACGCAAGGCTCAGGCGGATGGCCCCCGCCTCGCGACGGCGGTCCAAACCCAGATGTCCCTGGGCAACTGTATCAGATTTATGAGGATCCGAGTGAAACAAACAACCTGTGGAACAAACACCCGGAGATTGTGGAACGCCTGACAGCGTTACTGGAGAAGTTTGAACAAGACGGACACAGTCGGATGTGAAAAGACTATGCATCCCATTACTTGGGGATCAAATGTTATAAGGAATGCAACTATGAATTGCATAAGGAGTTATGACTATGGAAACTACTACGACACTTGATTCACTTTTCCGATTATCTGGTCCGTCGCAAGCGGATATCGACTCTTTTCATGACAATGGCTACATCGCGTATCCAGATGTGTTCACGGACGACGGTAGAGAAGGGTTGATTGAGGAAATCACGCAGCGTTTTGAACCGGCGCGCCAGTTCATTGAGGCGTTGCGTAACGGTGAGGAACAGGCACGCTCCTATTTTACCCGTCCATGGAACGATCGCGGTGAATACAGTGATAGACTCATTGACGATCCCTTCATTACGGCACTCATACGTGCAACCATTGGAGACGCATACCACTTCTGCCATTCCGCCCTCAACATCGCACCCCGCGGGATCGGTCCACTTGGCTATCATCAGGACCATCACCATTGGAAACACGAGAACCCTGTTAACCTCGCAGAGCGTGATAACTACTACATCCAGATTCTGTACTATCCGAACGGCTTTACACGCGGTGATCGGAACCTCAAAGTTATCTCCGGCAGCCATAAGGTCGCACCGACGAAAGAGGCAACACCGGAACGAATGCTCGCAGGTGATTTTGATAGGGAAGCTGGGCAGAAACTGGAAGAGAAACGGCTTGAATTGCCACCAGGGAGTATGGTCTATATTAATGCCCGCATCTTCCACGCGGTGGAGGCGAAACCTGTAGACTCCTCGCAGCTTTATCGTATCTTCGCTATTGACATCTTCAAGGAAGCGGGACCACCACACCGCTATACGCAGGAGATTCCCGCGGAATGGGTGGCAAGCGCGACACCGTTCCGTCAAAAATTATTTGACCGTGAGGCGTATACAGAAGGGTGTTGGAGCTGAGTTATCAGTCAGCCATCACCGATTATAGTAAAGTTTAGAATTAATTAGACACTCCGCACCGGCGAGGTTAGAAACCCCGCCTACCAGGGGAGGGGCGAATGTCTATTTATTTTTCGGTTTTACTATAGTTTTAAGGTTTTTCTCCGACTGGCACGAAAAAGTCGCGATCAGGAGATCGCTCTTACAGTGGATGCGATAAAACCGAAAATCCAAAATTTTGGAAAACTGAATGGCTCTGAATGGCGTTGGTGATCTTATTGACTTAATTCACTGTTTGCGGTAGAATCGTTGCCAAAAACAGGGAGTTAAAATGAGCACATCAGATCGCCCGAACATTCTTTGGATATCTGTAGAAGATACGACCCCGCGCTTCGGTTGTTATGGGGATACGGTCGCGCGAACACCAAATATCGACCGACTTGCTGCTGGAGGCTGTCGGTTTCCAAATGCGTTTTCGACCGCGGGTGTCTGCGCGCCGAGCCGTTCCGCAATCATTACCGGCATGTACCAGACCTCCATTGGTACGCATCATATGCGCACGACGCACACGAACCAAAACACGCCCGACATGCCGACCCCCTATTCTGCAGTGCCACCGCCTTATGTCAAAACCTTTACTGAATATCTTAGGGGTGCAGGTTATTACTGCACGAACAACAGCAAGACCGATTATCAGTTTACACCACCAATCACAGCTTGGGATGCGTGTAACAACACCGCACATTGGCGAAATCGTGAAGGGGGGCAATCCTTCTTTTCGGTCTTCAATCCGACTGTTACACACGAGAGTGGCATGTGGGAACAGGAGGATCGTCCCTTGACCACAACTACGAATCCGGATGACGTAGAGTTACCGCCCTATCTGCCGGATACACCGAAAGCCCGGCAAGCGTTGGCACGTCAATACGATAATCTCGCTACTGCCGATGCACGTGTCGGAGAATTGCTTGACCAGCTGGAAGAAGATGGACTTGTGGAGAATACTATCGTCTTTCTCTGGAGCGATCACGGCGAAGGACTCCCACGCGGCAAACGGTGGCCCTACGACGCTGGTATCCGTATCCCGTTGATTGTGCGCTGGCCCGGTTCGCTTTCTGCTGACAGTGTGAGTGATCAACTCGTGAGTCTGATCGATCTCGGTCCAACGGTTCTCTCTCTCTGTGGTGTACAAGCACCGGAACATTTACAGGGACAACCCTTCCTCGGATCGGATAAAGTAGAACGCGACTACATTTTTGCGACCCGCGACCGTTACGACGAGTCTTACGATATGGTCCGTGCTGTGCGTGACAAGCGGTATAAATACATTAGGAATTACTATCCTGAAAAACCGTATCTACTCTGGATTCCCTACCGTAATCGGCACCCGATCATGCAGGAGATGTGGCGGTTGTACGCCGCAGGCGAGTTGGAGCGGGATCAAGCGGTTATGTTCCGTTGCCCGCGTCCCACTGAAGAACTTTACGATGTTGAAAATGACAGGTATGAACTCAACAATTTGGCGGGTGATGTCGGACATCACGACGTTCTGGAAAGGATGCGTGGCACACTGACACAGTGGCAATCCGAATTCGGGGACATGGGGGACACACCGGAAGAGCAGATGGTTGCGACGTGGTACCCTGATGGCACACAACCTCAAACGGCGGCTCCAATTTTCATTCCGATTAATGCCGAACATCCCGGTACGGAGGTCGCACATGAAGGAGGTGAGTGGGCAGCCCCTGTCGTTTTGCAACTTCACTGTTCCACCCAAGGAGCATCAATTGCTTATACAACAGAGCAGGGCGATGACGCGCCTTGGAAACTGTATACCGATCCCTTGCGTCTATCGAAAGGTGAAACCACCGTGCGTGCAAAAGCAATCCGCATCGGCTATCGTGAAAGCGAAGAGAAAAAGATTCATCTCAAAGTTTCATAAGGTTTTTAATTTATTGAATCTGGTCAGCGTTCCCTGTGCAAGTCTATAGAGGCTTGCAGGACAATGTTACACGCTGGTTTTTGGTTAATTCAAGAAACCTATTTTAGGTGTAGAGTAACACTTGGCTTAGATGGAAACCACTGCGTAATATAATAGAGCAATGCCTGAGAGCAATTATTCAAAAAAGGAGATTATTAATAATGGCGGAACAAAATAGCCAAGACTATTTCGTTTATGTCGGTACCTATACGCAAGGGGACAGCGAAGGAATTTACGTCTATCGCTTAGACGGAGCGACCGGTGCCTTGGAATACAGCAGCAAGATAACAGGCGTTGAGAATCCGTCGTTTTTAGAGATACATCCCAGTGGACAGTATCTCTTTGCTGTCAATGAGCTGGGCGAATTTGAGGGTGAAGACAGCGGCGCAGTCACAGCGTTTTACATTCATAAAGAGACAGGGGAGCTGAGTTATCTCAACCAGCGTGCTACTGGCGGTGGTGCTCCGTGTCATCTGAGTGCAGACGCTACCGGCAAATGCCTACTCGTGGCAAATTACGGTGGTGGGAGCGTTACTGCCTTCCCCATAGGATCGGATGGCAGGCTCGGTGAAGCCTCCGATTTTGTGCAACATGAAGGATCCAGTATCAATCCACAACGGCAGATGGAACCTCATGCACATGCAATTATGATTGACCCAGACAATTGTTATGCCTTTTCACCTGATTTGGGACTCGATAAAGTTCTCATCTATCAATTAGACACCAAAAACGGGACGCTCACACCCAACACGCAACCGTGGGTACGCGTGCAACCGGGTGCGGGACCGCGGCATTTCGATTTCCATCCGAACGGACAGTACGCCTACGTGATTAACGAGATAGACTCGACTTTCACTGCCTTCCGGTACGACGCGAGCGCGGGAACGTTGGCTGAATTCCAAACAGTTTCCACGCTTCCCGAGGATTATGATGGCACCAGCCATTGTGCCGATATCCACGTTCATCCTTCTGGGAAATTCCTGTACGGATCGAACCGGGGACATGATAGCATTGCGATTTGCACAATTGATTCAGAGACGGGAATGCTGAATCCCATCGGTTATGAATCGACACAAGGACAAACACCGCGAAACTTCGGATTGAATCCAGAAGGAACGTTTCTCTTTGCCGCTAACCAGCAGACTGATACGGTTGTTACGTTCGCAATCGATGCTGAAACTGGTGAATTAAATGCGACAGGAGACGTAGCAGAGGTGCCAACACCGGTCTGTTTGAAGATGCTACCGTGTGGTTAATTTTTAAGGTAGCGGGCAGGCACAGAGACCTACCCGAACATGGTAGGTAGCGGGCAGGCACAGAGACCTACCCGAACATGTGTAGGTTGAATTATACTATTGGCGTTGCCGTCTACGTTTCTCTTGGAGCCGATCCCACGGATAGATGAAACAGCGATCCGCCCAGTCTCGGTAAAGCCCAACAAGCTCATTTAACTTTTGGGGGTGCTTGGTAGCGAGATCGCTGATTTCTGTTCGTTCGGCTTCCACGTCGTAGAGTTCCCAATCGCCGGGGAATTTGCAAACCAGTTTCCATTTATCTTGACGGACAGCACAATTGCCCTCGTGCTCCCAATAAAGAACGTCCTTACCGTTATCCTTCCCATCGAAAATCGGGACCAAGCTTGTCCCCTCTAACGGCAAAATCGGTTTCCCATCGTGTTCTTCAGGGTAAGTTGCCCCTGAGACTTCAAGGCATGTCGCCATGATGTCCGGCAATTGTCCGGGTTGATGACGCAACTCTCCTGCTGATTCTATAGCGTCTGGCCAATGTGCGATCAGTGGTGTAGCAATACCGCCTTCATGTACCCAGTGTTTGTATTCACGAAACGGTGTATTGGACAGATTTGCCCACGGCACCCCGTAACTTTGATAGGTCGTCTCGGGACCGGGCATGATGCTCGGATCGTTGCCACGATAGACGGGTTGTCCGTCGGAGGTCGTTTCAGTGCTGATGAGTGAATCGCTGTCATGGATTGCGGGAGGTCCCCCGATCTCCTCAGCGCAACCACCGTTATCAGCCAAAAACAGGATGAGCGTATTATCGAGTTCGCCCGTCTCTTCCAACGTGTTGATAATTCGCCCAATACCCACATCCATGCGGGTAATTTGCGCGGCGTAAACCTCCATACGACGTTGATTCCATTCCTTGTATTGCGCGTCGCTCCAAGGTGGTTGTGAGGGATCACGTGCCGTAAGCTGCCATGCCTCGTCTAAAATCTTCATTTCCCGCATCCGTGAGAGTCTTTCCTCTCGTAATTCGTCCCATCCCGCCGCGAAACGTCCATTATAGTAGGCGATGTCTTCTTCGTGGGCGTGCAGGGGCCAATGCGGCGCGGTGTAAGCGACGTAGGTGAAAAACGGACTGTCGGGGTTCTTTTGGGTGTGATTACGGATAAAGGTCGTTGCTTCGTCGCTGATAGCATCTGTGAGGAAGTAACCTTCAGGGAGTTCATCGTGTCGGATGCGTGTGTTATTGCGCGTCAGTGTGTTCGGTTTCCAAAAATTTGCGGCACCCGTGATAATACCGTAGTATTGGTCGAACCCGCGCTGGCAGGGCCAACTGTGTTTAGGTGCATCAGCACCGGTATGCCGAGAGATATGCCACTTGCCGCTCATATAGGTCCCGTACCCCTCTGAACGGACAGCATCAGCAATGGTGATACAACGATCATTCAGATCGCCACGATAGCCTTCTAATCCATCGTCGCCCATCATGTGCCCGACCCCAGTTTGGTGCGGGTGTAGCCCGGTAAGCATGGAAGCACGGGATGGACAACAGCGTGCGGTATTATAGAATTGTGTGAACCTCAGCCCACCTGCGCCAAGGCGATCCAGATTCGGGGTATGAACTTCGCCTCCGTAGCAACCTAAGTCAGAAAAACCCATATCGTCGTTCAGGATAAGAACGATGTTGGGTTTTTTATTTTCATTCATAGAATAACTATCCTTTTCGTTTTCACAGCGTCATTAATTTTAGGAAATCATCGGATTTCACGTTTTTTTGGGCGGTCGGATGCGGGAAATTGAGGAAACACCCCAGCAAAAACACCGCACCTACCGGGTCTGGTTCCTCAAAATCCTCCTAAAGAACGGAAAACTAAATGAACCTATTGTTTTCAAAATTGGTATTGCTTTCAGTGATACGGTATGTTACTATACATTAAAAAGAGATCCATTTGAAAAAAGATACCTAACCTGAAAATATACAGCAACTACAAAAGCCTGAAGGCTTTATGAAATGGAGCGTTGTAGAACGAATAAATGTCTCACAGATCTCTGGAGGTAAAAAGATGATTGCGAATTTGATTACACTCTTCCGTCTGATTCTGGTTTTCGTTGTGATCTCCCTCTTTGGTGTTCATGTCTACTTAGACATTCTGCTCGTGGGACTCATAGGTTTAATCCTATTTCTTGACGCGGTTGACGGTTACGTTGCCCGACGACTCAATCAGACTTCTGATTTCGGTGCGTTATTCGACATCGTTGGCGACCGGATTGTCGAATGTATCTTCTGGGTATACTTCGCCGTTGTTGGAGTGATTCCGTTTTGGATCCCAGTCATCGTAATTGCTCGCGGCTTCTTCACAGATGGTTTGCGAAGTGCCGCCTTTGCGCAAGGCAAAACCGCCTTTGGTGAAAACACGATGATGTCTTCCAAATGGACCCGTGCGCTCACCAGTTCACGAGCGAGTCGCAGCATCTATGGTATCACGAAAACTCTCGCCTTTCTTTACCTCGGTGGTGTCATTGTTTTCAAAAACTCGGGGGTCTTTCCCGAATTAGTTATCGGGCTGGAATTGGCTGGCGTGATTCTATCTACCGTGGCTGTTGCTATGTGCCTAATCCGCGGGATCCCTGTTTTGGTTGATGGTTGGAAATACGTTAAGGGTTAACGCTATTTTACTGTATCGTTTCTCAAGCCCATTTCCCGTGATCAGAGCGATCCCGAACGCCGAAGATTAGAGAACTATCACCGTTTTGACACACGATTGTAACTACCCATATTTAGTAGCAAATGACTTTTATCTTCACTCGCAAGCGAAGTAAAAAGCGATTTTGCCGCTGGATATGCAACTGCTGGGAGTATCTTATTTTTAAGAGTAAACATCAGTCGGTAGGTAATGATATTCTCAACCTGCCGATACTGTCGAGTAAATTCTGCACTCTCCATGGTATGATGGCTGTCTTCGGGCAAAGCGGCACTCCATCCATCTGGAACCTGAATACGGATCGTTTTCTCCACTTGCGTTGGATACCCGAAGTCCAATGAATAGCCGCGCTGGTCGTTAGCAAACGCTTCAGCGTACTCCCCGAATTCATCAATCGGTAAAGGCATCAACATGTTGTTGCTCAAAGGTGTCGCGTAATTCTCAACGCGAAAACCGAGTCTAATTTCCATTGGTACATCGCGTTCACTGATATCCGACATCTCGTGCCATATTATCTGAATACCGGGAAATTGTTGGCTGAGTTCAGTTGCCAAAGTGTCTTTCACTGCACGAGGCTGTATCTGTTGATATGCCCACCGCGTATTTAGGTCATATTGCCCACTCGTCTGAACGTGGAGTGTCCCTTCCACAGTGCCTTGGTTGTTCAGGGTCAAATCTGTCGTACTCACGAGTCTATTGGATTCGGGTGGGAAAACAGGCGTTTCCACAAATTTACCGTGTGTATCGGAAATGAGAAATCCTGTGCGTCCTTGTGTGTTATAAGGCAGATCCCCGTAACTACAAGTCGCCGAGGTGGGATCTAACCAAATATAGGTATCTGACCCCGTAGGGATTGCGGCTATCATGTGATTAAATTGGTTAAGTGCCGGGAGTGCCGTATCAATTCGCTCGTAGGGTGCCATACTCATCATAACAGGGTAAGCTTTGATCCCAACCAGATCTAACATTGAAATCAAGAGTGTCGTTTTATCCTTGCAGTCGCCGTATTGCACTTGAAAGACTTCAGTGGCAGACGAAGGTTGATACGCACTCTGTCCAAGTTCAATACCAACGTAACGGATATCTGCGGCGACGAAATGGTAGATGGCGCGTATCTTCGCTTCTTCTGTCGTCAGACTTTGGGTTAACTGCTGGACTTTTTCCTCAATCTTCGCATCCGACGTGTATCTACCTTTCGCAAGTTGTTTATACCACATGTAAACATCGTTCCAGTCGGCAATAGAAGAGTAGCGCAAACGCGGAGCGATGTCATTAATATGTGGCATGCCTTCCTCTATCGCCAATGCAGGTGTCTCGCCGTACCTCCAAATATATACAACAGTGTCGTTTTCTGTATAAGACACCTCAGGGCTTTGTGTGCTTGTATTTAACGGGTCGTTGGCAATTTTCCACTGAAGATGCCACATCTCAGGTATTTGAAGGGCGTAACTTGTCTCAAGGGCAACCTCTGTTGACTGAAAATTGTAACCTCCTGTAATCCATGTTTCGCCTCCAGGGACTTTATCTTCAAGTGTTACCTGATACTCAACACAGACTCCCGGTGCGAGACCGACCATAGAGATGACCTTCCACATCGCATCAGAATAGAGATTTTGGGACAATAGCCCTGGGGGTGTTGCGTCGTTAAATGCCTCATCAGGCGGGTACAGTACCGTGCCGTCTGTGGTAATCGTTCTTGCTATATTAACACCAATGTTTTGTGCTGTGGGTTGGTAAGGAATGGCAATATCCCCGTATTTTTGGATACCTCTTTCGGTGAGAATTTTAACGACCTGATGCGTTGTATAACGGGACTGTCCTGTCGGTAGGACATCGTGGCTGAAATGGTTGAAGAGGACTAAGGTATCCGCATCAGGATAGTCGCTTGCGTCTGGGGCATTCGCGATAATGTGCTCAACATCTGGATTGAGAAGTGTAACGGGAGGCACATCAACAATTTCTGTCGGCTCCAAGTTTTGTCGAGCGAGTGCTTGGAGCCGTGTTAAAGCAAGGAGATTGTCTGGGTCACCTTCCAAAATCTGCTGGTATTGGAGCTGCGCCTCAAAGTAACGCTGCTGATTCTCATAAAGTGTGGCGAGTTGTTCTCTTGCCCAAACGTCGTTTGGAAATAACCGAATCGACTCCCGTAGTTCTGCAATGGCTTCACCTATTTCACCGCGTTCCAGGTAGATTAATCCCAAGTAGTTGTGTAAATTTTCGCTTTCAGGTCGTTCACATTTCGGATCATAAGACAATGCCTTGTGAAGCACCGAAATCGCCTCTTCAAAACGTTGTAGCTGCTTGTAAGCTAAACCGAGGTGATTCAAGGCGTAGAGATTATCCACTGAAACGTCAAGGACTCGTTCGTAGTACCCGGCGGCGGCTGTATAGTCATGCAATTTTTCAGAGATGTACCCTGCGTAGTTTAGAGCCGTAATATTTTTCGGTTCCAATGCCAAAAATGCTACAAATGCGTCTCGTGCGTTTTCATACTCTTCAAGTTGGAAATATATCTCAGCGATTTTGCGTTGTACGTGGCTTGCATCCGGACGAATTGCGACAGCGGTTTCGTAAGCGGTAAGCGCGGCTCGCCAGTTTTTGTGCTGTAGTTCAGTATTGCCAAGTTCAACCTGCTCGCGCCACTCGCGATTCCGTTCAATGAGTGGATCAACCGTCAAGGGAGTAGATGTACTTTTTTCAAAAATAGCACATCCACCGATAGTAAAAAGCAGAATTAAGACTAAAAGTACGTTGCCTCTATAGCGTATCATTGTCCGCCTCCTTCGGAGGTTAGGTGTCTGCCCCTCGGTTTTTCAGAAGTTTAGGATTTTTACTGTGACGTTCCTTATCTCGGCGTGTCTTTTTTTCCATTGATTTTTTGAATGCGTCTTCAAGTTTGATGCCTGTTTGATTCGCGAGACAGATAAGTACGAAAAGGATATCCGCCATCTCTTCTCCAAGATCCAAGTCCTTCTCATTTTCCTTGAAACTCTGTTCCCCATACTGACGCGCCATAATTCGTGCTAATTCACCAACTTCTTCCATCAGGATAGTGGTATTGGTTAACTCTGAAAAATAGCGAACTCCAAAAGTGCGAACCCAGTCGTCTACAAGTTTTTGACAATTTTCGAGTGTATAGTCCATATTAATTTTGGCTCCATTGATGATCTGTTCCGACGACTTACGAGGCGCGCAACAGCATGCTTTGAAGGCATAGTAGTGTCTTCAAAGTAGTTAAGCGTAAATTTAACTCTTAATATTTTAACAAGATTTGTAGCAGAAGTAAACCTTTTTTTTCAAAGCGTGTTTAACCAGACAGTCAGATCAGGGTCATTTAGTTTTCCAAAATTTTGGATTTTCGATTTTATCGGATCCGCTGTAGGGGGCGTACCCTCCTGATCGCGACTTTCCGCGTCAATCCGACAAAAACCTTAAAACTAAATAGCCCTGACAGTCAGATGAAAATCCCTTGATTTTTCCGAACGCTTGGTGTATACTTTAATACCATAATTTATTTAGGAGGCGACATCGGTACCATTTAGTTTGGTGAGCCAAAGCGTGAGGTTATGGTAGGCTAAATGGAATCAAGGAGAGGTTGTATGGGACTCACGAGCAAAGAACAGCAGTTTTACATAGAAAACGGCTACTTCCTGAAAAAGGGGCTTGTCTCCTCAGAAGACATTGCGCGAATTGAGGAAGAGATTGAAGATATACACAACCGTATGGCAGAACAACCTGCTGACGGCATTGGAATTTCTTGGGAAGTCTACGATACGGAGGACCACCCGCCACGTATCAAACAATTGATGCACAGTGAGTTGGTGAGCTCGACGCTGAACCGTCTGCTGCGTTCTGACGCAGTGTTGGATATATTGGAAGTGTTGATGGGTAAAAATATATCGCTCTATCATAGCAAATTACTTCCAAAAGCGGGAGGCGATGGAACAGCCATCCCGTGGCATCAGGACTACGCCTATTGGAAAAACGATGAGAACAAACCGGTTATGATTAATTGCCAACTGGCTGTCAGCGAGGCGAACCTTGAGAATGGGTGCATTCAGTTTGTACCCGGTAGCCATAACTGGGGTTTACAAGAGCATGAACGGAAACATCAGACGTTTGGCGTGTTTCTACCCGGGCACTATCAAGAACGGGAAGATGCCGTTGCTGTGGAGATGGAACCGGGGGACGGGGTCTTTTTTAATGCCCTGATTATTCACGGATCTGCCCCAAATAATTCGGCGAACGATCGGCTGATGAACACGTTTGCTTACAATGTAACTGGAAACGGTGAGACCCAATGTCGGGAAGTCTTACGCGGGAAATCTCTTAGCACATGAAAAAAGTAACGGATGTCTGGAAAATTCTTTGGTTCTTGCTTATTAGTGTTGCGGTAGGTTGCGGCGGTGATGAAACCAGTGGTATAAACGTTGCACCACACATTCTGGTGTTTGAAGCAGAATCAGATATAGTTCCGCCAGGGGCAGAGGTGCCGATTCGACTGGAAGCCGCTGACCTTGAAGGACATTCCCTATCCTACACATGGAGCGTTACGGGTGGCGACCTAACAGAGAACGCCTCTGGTGCACTCTGGCGGGCTCCGCAAACTGAACGGAGGTACCAGATTGAAGTTACGGTCAGCGATGGGGAAAACACTACGAGAAGTACACTTGACATCCAAGTGTGGCGAACCCGTCCCGGAGACTATTATCCGTTGGCTGTAGGGAATGTTTGGCACTACCGCGACACAAGCGGTGCTGAGATTACTTTCGAGATTGTGGATACCATCCAGATTCAACGCGCAGGTGGGGAAACTATCGAGAGTTTTGTCCTCCAGAAATCGAGTAAGGCTGAAGGTTTAGAGAATGTTGTAAACTACTCTTACCTCGGAACGAGCCTTGATGAAAAGGGTGAGGTTTCAGCGGTTGTCCAGCACGCACAGAACACCACATCCGGCACAGGTGATACGATTCTGTTTGTGCCGTATCTCCCACTATACCAATTCCCACTCATTCCGGGCGAGAGGTGGGCGGTTAACTTTCAGGCACAATTAGTTCCCGAACTCTTTCCGCTTGGCGGTGGACTCGACGAATTTGAAGTGATTTCAGAAGAGACCGTGACCGTGCCAGCTGGAATTTTTGAACATGTCTTCCAAGTTCAGGAATCCTTTCAGTGGGGATTTGATATTGAAAATCAGAATGTTCCACTTGACATCACTGTCGTAAAAAAATGGGTTGCCCCGGATGTCGGGATTATCAAATTTACACAATCACAGACTCGAGGTGATGTGACTGTTGATACGGTTTTTGAACTTGAGTCCTTTGAGTTAGTCGGAAATTAAATTTGTGAAGAATACAACAAAAAAACCAGAAATTTTAACCTCGACTGTCGGCTCTTATCCTGTACCGGCATGGCTCCTGTCAATGCCAACAGAGCAGACACTGCTTGATGCAACGCGGGTTGTCGTAGACATTCAGCGGCAGCGGGGTATTGATCTACCAACAGATGGCGAACTCTACCGCTTTGATGCCAACCACCCAGATACCAACGGAATGATTGATTATTTCATCCGTCCGCTTTCTGGTGTGAGAGCTGAAGTGGGGAGGCAGGAATGGCATGAATTTCGGCAGATGCAAACGATGTCGTTCCGTGCCAAACCGGCAGGGGTCGTTGAGAATGCCCTCGGAGAAGGCACGTTAAACCTCGTTTCTGATTGCGAGCGCGCGGTGAGTGTTTCTGGAAAGGACATCAAATTTACGGTAACGAGTCCTTACATGCTCGCACGGACGCTGTTGGATAAATATTACGGCGACTTTGATGCCCTGCTGACCGCTTTAGCAGAAGTGTTAGCGACACAGGTCCGAGAACTGGATTGTGCCTGTCTTCAAATTGATGAGGCGAATATACCGGGCAATCCACAAGATGGACCTCGCGCTGCTGAGGCGATTAATATTGTCCTTGACGCTTTTAGCGGGGAGAAAGCAGTCCATTTCTGTTTTGGCAACTACGGTGGTCAGGTGATCCAAAAAGGGAACTGGAGTGCCCTGGTGGACTT
This sequence comes from Candidatus Poribacteria bacterium, assembly GCA_012271015.1. GTDB lineage: Bacteria > Poribacteria > WGA-4E > WGA-4E > WGA-3G > WGA-3G. Next base: position 56,495 of record JAAXHD010000105.1, read on the forward strand.
CTTGAACACGCTCCGATGCGACCACTTGGTTTTGGAACTGAAACATCGTCCTGAGGCAGACCTTGAGGCACTCAGGGAAGTTAGATCAGATATCGTGCTCGGTATTGGGGTGATTGATGTGAAGGTCAATCCGATTGAGACCCCGGATGACGTGGCAGCCAGTATCGAGATAGCTGAAAAGATATTGGGGGCCGGACGGATTGGCTGGGTGCATCCCGATTGTGGCTTTTGGATGCTCCAACGCTCTGTGGTCGATCGAAAGATAGAGGCACTTGTACAAGGCAGAGATAAGTATTTGGGACTTACCTAACGAAAATGGATGTAGAAACAAAAGGACACAGATGTTTGAAGTTCAACTGCCGATGTTAAAAAAATTTCAGAACGTTGCTGGTGCTGCTGCGGGAATAGGGTTCATACTTGGCACGCTGGTTCCTGTCGTGGCTATTTTTATTTTAGGCTGGCAGTGTCCGTTTGGCGATGGAATTCTTCGGATCGGTAGTTTTTTGGTAATTGCAGGGTTTGGAAGTGCCATTATTTTCGGTAATATTGTTGCTCTCGCTCTCATCGGTCTTGCGAAATATCGCCAGATACTATCCAATTCATCAAAAAAGAGGAAATTATAGGGGAATAAAGTGGAATTCAATTTTTTGCATGTCCTCTTGCTGTTTGGTACAGGTATTGCGGCGGGTTTTTTAAACACAGTAGCTTTCGGTGGCTCACTGCTTGCCCTACCTGTGCTCATCTTCCTTGGACTCCCCACCGCTGTAGCAAACGGGACCAACAGAATCGCCATTCTCTGCCAAAACTTCAGCGCCATTATGGGCTTTCGCCGTAAAGGGGTCTCTGATTTTAACTACAGCATCCTACTCGCCATACCCGCGGTTATTGGTGCCGTGATAGGTGCCACAATCGCGGTTGACATTAAGGACGCAGTATTTAACCTAATCCTTGCTGTTGTGATGATTACCATGCTGGTTTTAACACTCATCAACCCAACAGAGCGGTTAAAGGACAGGATTGAGAGCAAAGATACGCGTTCTAAGATCATCGCAATGGTTGTTTTCTTCTTTATCGGAATTTATGGTGGGTTCATCCAAGCTGGCGTAGGCTTGCTTGTTATAACCGCGCTGCGTCTTCTTACGGGTATAGACTTAGTTCGGACGAATGCGATTAAAGTTTTTGTTATCTTTTTTTACACCGTGGTCGCGCTCGGTATTTTTATCATAAAAGACAAAGTCAATTGGTATTTGGGACCAACATTGGCAATTGGCAACGCGTGCGGCGCATGGCTTGGAAGCCATTGGGCAGTTGAAAAAGGTGATAAGTGGATTAAAGTGGTGCTGATTGTCGCTGTTCTGGCTTTCGCCATCCGTCTCGTTTGGATGAGCGTGAGTGGAGGTTAGCGACTCAACTCTTGATAGGAAAAGATGAGGCGGTGGATAGCGGTAATGTGTGAGGTGAGTGTGAGTATACCAAGTGTACAGAGTAAAATCATGCCTGTACTTTCGAGGAAGGAATACTTGTGTAAGAGTGCCCCTTGTAGCACAGTCCCAGCACCGAGTAAAATAATGCGCTCTGGTCGTTGCATGAGTCCTACCTTGCAGGTCACCTGAAGTCCCTCGGCTCTTGCTCTTACATAACTGACGAGTATTGAACCAAACCATGCACTGAAGGCGAGAATTACCCCGAGTAGACTTTCCAAACTGTAAAAGTAGATGAGGGCTCCAAGGAGAAGAAACCCTTCCGAGTATCGATCAATGACGGAGTCCAAGAGTGCGCCCGATGCGCGTGGGTTCCTCTGTGCGCGCGCCACTGCCCCGTCTATCATATCAAAGCTTCCCCCAAACAGAATCAAGATCCCACCGGTGACAAGACGACCTGTTGCAAAGTAAAAGGCCGCGATGAGGTTCACGACCAATCCGAAGAGTGTCACCATATTCGCTGTAATACCGATTGCAACCATTTTATTTGCCACGACAGACAGAATAATTTCAAGCCGGGGTTTCAATTTCGCTTCAAACATTCTTTAATTGTTCCTTGCGGTTCGGTCAGGTCGATCTCGGAAACGAAAGACTTCTCCGTAGAGCTAGGGGAAATGCCCAAGCAAAAACCCCTCCACTACGCTACGGGCTACACGCGCTTTATAACTCTCATTGAGAGGGTACTGACAATCATTTCCTGCCTTTCGCTGCGACCCGTAAGGACTTTTGCCGATTTTTGACTAATTCTGAGGCAGGAATCGGTTCTACTTGACAGAGGAGTTCCAAAATTGCGGATTCAATGTCCATTGGGTGCTGTGCGATTTTCACTTTCTCGTGTTCAGAAAATTGGGCATCCGGTGGTGTCACGAGTACAACCCCATCGCTCCATATAAGCTCTGGATACGCGTAAGTGCTGTCATAAGCTTCATCGAAAATTGTGATGATAGGGTGCGGCAATTTTAGCAATTCCAATTCAGCGTTCTGAATTGCCTGTGCACAATCTAACGAGGTTCGACGTTGGACGGTAGCAATGTGTACAACAGGCAGATTCCACAAAACAATAGGCTTTTTGAGGCGATGCGCCAATGTCGTTAGCCGTAGAAAACATCGCCACTCCGCAGCACCCTTCAGGCTTTGTGCATCGCCTTGTATCAGGACGACTCTGGTGTCGTGTATCCACGCGAGACCGGCGAACCCAAATGTTCCCTTACTCCCGGCTCTATCGCCGTAAAGTTTGATTGCCTGAGTAAAGGGCGGTGTTTTTGCTTGGGTGTTTCCCCTAGGATATTTAGCGATACTTGATGACATATACCCAGGACCTTGATTAATAGCGAATTGTATAAAAAAGGCAGGGAGGTGCATGAAACACGCTCCCTGCCTAAAAGGTGATGGGTTTCGCTTATTCGCCGCTACGTCCACCAATGGCGTTGATAGCAAACAAGCCGACGCCTGCTGCCACAGTCGTCAGAAACACCAAAGCGCGCTTGGATGAGGAGAGTTCCTCGTGGACCCCTTTGGCATCCTCAAGTATCATTTTGATTTCATTGATTGCCTTTTGATTGGCTTCAACGTTCGCCAATAGCATCTTCACGTTCCCTTCGATGGATTCGACGAGTTTGCTTGTTGCTTCCTCTGCCATCTTGTGCTCTTTGATCATTTTCTCGATTCCTGCGAGATGCTCGTCAAGATGAGCGATTTCGTGAAGGACAGCAGATTTGTTGGCTTTAAGGGCTTCTTTGATGCTGGAGGAAACTACGTCACTAGATTGATTCACAGCAGCCATTAACTTTTCTTGTGATTTTAGGCTTGCCTCAAGTGCTTCGATTTGTGCCTTGAGTTCGTCCATACTGTTATTAAGTCCGTTAATTTCTGCTTCGAGTTTATCCCGCGTGGCTTCGGATTCGGCTAACTCCGCTCTTAGCTGTTCCAGCTCTGCCTGCTGTGCTACCAACTCTTCTTCAGCAACATCCTTCACCTCTTTCATCATAGCGATTGGAATGCGTAATGCTTCACCGGGATAGATGAGGTGCGGGTTGGTGAAATCGTTATATTTGCTCAGTTCGCGCCACCGGAGTGGGTCCTTGAGGTGCTCTTGGCAGAGATCCCAGAGGGTATCACCCTTTACAATGGTGATGAGCTGGGTGCCATCATCCCCCTCGTGCGGTGTGATTTTCGCAGATGCGGATAACACGTAAACTCCACTGAGTGCTGCGCAAATGTACAGAATTAGTGCCAACTTCAGTGTGCCTCTTATCATTTTCATCAGTTATCTCCTTTAAAATCTATAAGAGAGAGACGCAAAGTGAGTCGATCCAACGCCGTTAATTTCGCTTGCCATGCCATCTTGAATGGCATAGTCAATCTGTAAGCCACCGATGTTCACGCCAAATCCTCCGAAGAGGTTTTGTGTGTCGCGTGATGCTCGGATGCCACCTCGGATGGCAAGAGCAGTGGACTTGTAAGTGACAATGGTATATTCAGTACCGAGTCTTAGACTTGTTGCGCTCTCGTCAAGGTTGACCATCTCTTGCTCGATATCGGCTGCGAATGTGACGACGTTACCAACATAGAGATTATAGGCTGCCCCGACGCTAATCACCATCGGCACAGTATCTTCACCAAGAGCTGCCCCCAAATATTTCACAGCGAGTCCGTAATGGAAAGTCGGGACCTTTTCTTCGCCGACATCTATGTGCAGGGCATGTCCCATGAGTCCGACATCAACACCGCCAAACCCACTCTGGCTTTCAACGCCCTCTGCACCAAAGTTATCCGCCAGCATGCGCCCTGTTAGACCGACACCGAAGTTTCCGAACCCAATGCCGTAGGAGAGGGAATAGGCGTTTGCACTATAGTTAAATGTGCCGCCGTATCGTTCCTTGGCATCATATTGTTGGATACCACTGACACCTGCATTTGTAACAGCAAGTCCGATAGATCCGGCTGAACCGAGTGCTTTCGTCAATGCGATGAAGTTATGGCTCCTATCCAGATCGAGTTGCTGTGTTGAAAAATTGAGACTTAAATCCGCTGCGGAGCCGAGTCCTGCTGGGTTCCAAACGGTTGCGGTGGCATCATCGGCGATTGCTGTGAAGGCACCGCCCATGCCGATCGAGCGCGCGCCGGCACCAAGCCGTAGGTGCGGCATGGCATCGACTCCGGCAAAACTGACCGGTGACACCGCTAGGATAAGAAAGAAAAGGGGTATTAAACCACATAGCAATTTCGGGCCCTGTCTGGAAGCCCATTTAGCCTTAGGGCGTAGCTTGCAAGCCCGTCTAAAACTGTGCTTTGTCATTAACATTATATCCTCCAAAAGACTGTCCACATCGGGAATTGGACGGATGTCCAATTCCCGATATGCAGACTGCGGTATACTTAGCGCGTCAGTGCGAGTTTGAGAATGGCATATTCTGGCTCGAAACCGTCTGCGACCATAATTTGACAGAAGTAAACGCCTCGAGCTAAGTCTTCGCCAGCGGTGGACGTTCCGTCCCAACCGATTGCGCCTTTGCCAACGTACTCGCCTGCATCCCAGACCTCGTTATCTACAAGGACTCGAACTGGACGGAGCGTCATATCATAAATGATAATGCTCACTGTGGATTGTCGAGTCAATGTGAAGGAAATACGAGTATTGTCCTTGAACGGGTTGGGTGCGTTAATCGGACGCGATGCCAATACTGGGCCTTCCACACTCTCAACAAAGAACGTAAACTCATGAACCGCCATGTTCGCTTCACGGGCACCGGTACTCTTGTCAGAAACGTTACCCTCTTTATGCGCCATGTCAGATACTTCAAGTTTAACGGTATGTTGCCCGAAAGCGAGTTCGGCAGGGGGTGTGTATAGCACCTGTGATGCCGATTTTTCATTCGGTTTGAGGTTAATCAGCTGGTCATCAAAAACGAATCGGATAGAATCAGGATCTACACCGGATTCAGCATCAGCATAGGTTATCGAAATCTGCGGACGGCGTTCAGTCAGACGTGCCTCATTCTGTGGGGACGACATCGTGATAACCGGAGCGGCAGTATCGAAGTCGATTGTGAAACTACCCTTTGCTGTAGCGGAGTTGCCGATTGTATCGGTTGCGCGGACTTCAATCGTGTAAGTTCCCTCATCAAGAGGAGCTTCAGGAATGAAATCCAAGCGTGTGATACCTTCGACATCGTCTTCGCCATCATCTTCGGTGTCACCTTTCACCTCTTTACCATCGCTATCCATCAGGATGATATCCATTTCGTCAACGCCTGATTCATCGTTGGCACTCACCGAAATTGTCGGGAGTCCAGCACGGATAGTTCCGGTTGGCGTAATTGAGGTGATCGTAGGTGCGACGTTATCAACCTCCAGTGTGAAGCTCCATGAATGTTCTCTTTTGCCGCCTTCGCTGATAGCAATAACTTTGACGGTATGCGTTCCTGCTGTGAAGCTTTCGGCAACCTGAAGGCGTCCATCAGCAATCTGTGCAGGTGCTATGGAACGAAGTGGCTGGTCGCCTATACCGAACTTCACACTTACAACCTTGGATTCCGCATCATTAACAACCGCTGAGATCGTTACCCAACTTTCACCTTTGATGGTTCCAGACGGAGCCGCCTCAGTGATGACTGGCGGGGTTGTGTCTGCGGGAGTCCCTTCTATAGCGAACTCACGGGAGGCCTCACCGATGTTTCCGAGGATATCAGCAACTCGCACGGTCACTCGATACGCACCACCACCGAGTTTCTCAGTGCGGGTGTAGACCAACGTGCCGTTATCTGTTTCAATAGCCTCCTGATCAACTGCAACATCAACGCTCCCTTGTTCCGGTAAGATGCGTGTTATACCAACTGTTGGACCGGCAGCAAGTTCCGTAGTTGCCCACGCTAAGACTTCCTGACCGTTACTGTCGGTACCACTGCCTTCACCATCGTTATAGGTCGCGTGAACGGTTGGCAAACTCGCTACGGTATGGTCTTCCGAAGGTGTTTGAATTTCGACCATCGGACCGGTGTTATCAAGATTGATTTCCTTCAATGGGAAACCCACCGAACCGTTCCGTTTGGTAACAATAGCATTCGGTGTATACATTCCGTCGGCTAACGCTGAAACATCTACCTTGAGTGAGAAGGTGTTTTCAGGATCTTCGTCACTTTCAGTTGGTACTTCACTTCCATCAATAGAACCGCTGAGCTCTGCAGCATCTAACGAACCGTTGTCGACATTAAGGCCTATAGTCAGCGAACTCCGAAGCGGAATCGGTTCTTGTGGTGTTCTCGGAACATCCACACCGTCAACGGCTGTAACCTTCAGCTGCGTGATATCAGCGACTCGGAAGTTTAGCACGTTCACCGTGATTTGTGGAGACTCATCGGTTTGTACATTACCGAATTCGTCAACTGCAAGGGCGTGGATCATATAAGCCCCATTCCCAAGCACTCCGACATCGGTGGTAACGTCCAGCATTCCGGCTTCACCCTCGATCATGGTCTCGTTGCCATCGGCATCGACTTGCACTAACTGAATCGAGGCATACGTGCTCGGATCAGCAGTCGGTTCAGCGGTATAAGTTGCTATCGGTGACGGAACGGTCTCATCAACGATTCCACCGACTGTGTAGTTGCCATCTGCGTCCGCTTCAATCATTCCAGCGACATCGGCAACAGCGACAATGTTTGTTGGCCCGAGTGGGGCGACATCGTCAACGTTGTCAACGGATAGATATGTCTTTGCACCCGGACGTCCTGGGACTTCCTCAGCACCGCTGGTAATTGCGGTTGCGTTGACCATATACTGGCTGTCATCCTTGGAAGCATCGCGTGCGGCATCACTCTCGGCTGTGATAGTATCTTCCAAAGCCGTCGTATCTACCTCAACTGACCATTTCAGGTAGGTTGGGTAGTGGATTGGTTTACCTGACAATTCATCCAGGGCTGTCGCTTCCGCTGCAACCGCAACGAGATCCGTGATGAAGTCGGTATTCTGCTGTAATGCTGCTATTTCTTCCTCGGTAGCGAGAACACCCGTATCGGCTGTGCCAACAACTTCATCGTCAATCATCAGCTTAAGGGAAGCAATCTCTGGATATGTCCGTTGTGGCGTATATCCATTGATAACGACCGTGCCTTGCGGACCACCACTATCTGGATTTGTTTTCGTAATGGACTCAGTGTCAAGGACGAGTGCCAGAATTTCAATATCCACCGGATGCACACCGGCATCTAATTGAATTGAGAACGGCTCCGACATGTGTGTAAGTTGGAGCGCATTGGTTGCCACAGCCCGTATCATGACAGAATCGCCTGCGCTTACTAACGCATCAAAATCGGTGACATCCCAACTCACTTCAAAGGTTGACACATCTTCGCCTTCAGCGAACATCCGCGCTTCACCGATGGGGTGCCATGCGCCGTTTGCGTCCATGTATTCCACATGGATGGATGCGGGGTGAGATGTGCGGTGATCAACGCCGACCATGAGCATCACGCCATCTGTGGTGTTCGAGTAGATGGTTCCGCTTTCGTAGGGTTCATCAGCGTCGCCATCACCGTTTCGGTCGCCGATACTGACGGCTGTAACGCTCGCTTTGTCAGTTTCTGGCATAACGATTCTGAGCCGTGTCGGTTCAGCATAGGAACCGACGTTGAAGAGGGTATCAATTCCCAAGGCGCGAATGCCATAATTCCCCACAAGGAGCGGCATCTTTTCACCCTGAATAGGCATCACCATATTATTATCTGGATCGCCGAAGGTGATTGGCACAGCATTCAGGACATCTACTGCGGCACCTAAAACGTCAATCAACAAGGCCGCATGCTCGTCAGACAATCCCCCGAAACCCGTAAACTGTTTAATAGATTGAAGGCCCGGATTTACAAACGTTTGGACCAAACCCGGCCCCGCAGATGATGTCAGAACACTCAATATTGTTTCCAAGGGTAAATTGAGCTCTGTCGGGATTTCTATACCTTGACGCTCCAATAGTTGTAAAGTTTCATCCCATAGCCTTGATGCTAACATCGTGGACTCAATTGTCAAAGGCATCCAAGTATTCGGATTTTCAAGCGATGCCTCCCCCTGATAGGGTGTTCCGTCTTCATTCAATTTGATGATTTGGTAGACGAGATACCCTTCGCCGGGTGCCACGTTAGCGTACTGGGGGACACCTGTGACATTTAAGGTAGCAGCGAGACCCGGTTCCAGTGCAGTGGCAACGTAGATATCCTCGTTATTGCTCGGATAACCCCCTGTATTAGTTGCTGAACGAATCCGAATATCTGCTTCCGGGGCTCTTGTATCAACGGTAAACTGCTCTTGCACCTGATCTAACGGGTTTCCGTCAGCATCGTGGACAACGGCCTGCAAGTAATTGTGCCCCTCAGCGATATTGGGAATAGAGGTGACCCAGAGCGATGATCCTGGCGTGGGGTGCCGAACCGTGAAGACAGAAGCCAGCATTGGATCAAAAGCAGTCTCAAATTTAGTGACAATCCTATTTGCATTCCGTGCAAGTATACTCTGAATTCTGCGCTGTTGCTTTGGCGTGGCAACGCTCAGAAATTCATTCACATCAATTGGCTGACCTGCTAAAACTTTTTGGAGTATACTGGCGGCCCCTGGCGAAGTAAGTATGTTAGTAACTACGCGATTTAAATCAGGCGTAAATAATTCGCGAATAATACCGCGATCCACTATCTGTAGGTTCCGCGGATCTGGCATTGCCCAACCCTCAATTGTGTACTCCCTTGTAGCACTGAGTACGCCTTCCAAGCTTATGGTGGTTGGGTCCATAGCAGCAATTGCTTCGCGGTCCAGTGTCTTAAACGTAACCGGTTCAGCGAGTACAACCTCAAAAAAGTAATAAGTACTACCCGGTGGAATACCTATCTCTTTTTCCCAAACGACCCCATTCTCTCCAACCATCGGCTCCATAGCAATAGATGCATAGTGTTCGTCCCCGGTGGAACGTGTGGTCGAATACCGCAGTCTAACATCGGAGAACAATGCGGTGCTGAGACTGGGCCATGCGGGTAGGTTGGTAGCGGCGAGCGTCTCTTCCAGTCGGAAGGTATAAGGAATGGTATCCGCTTGGAATTCATCTGTCGTAACTTCTGTGCCTTGAAATGTTCCGCCGTTCCTGAGGCTAAACGTAACGCCAGCAACCTTTGCTGGCACACGCATATACACCTGTAAACTGTCCCGCGTTAGGTGTTTGGTGCTTCTTTCTAAATAGATAAAATCATTGAAGTCTGGTGTTATTGCATTTCCGAAGTTTTCATAATCTAAGTGCTTCGCCTCGTTTTCAAAAAGAGCGAGACGTTTTGCCATTAAAATTTGGCGAACCTGCGATTTTGGGAAAAACCCTTGCGGAACCATACTAACTATCGCGTCCACTAGAGAATCTTCGGGCAGCCCAGTTGCGCGGCTAATTTCCTTTATAAAACCCCTTCCAGAAGCAGCATTTAGCGAAAGTCCACCAAGCCTCGATTTGCCTACAAGGTATTCATTCGTGGGCATTATCGGATCGAATGGATCTGCTGATGGAGCTTCCATTGAAGGTAGCGGTTCGGGAGTCGGCACCGGTTCCGGAGTTGGTTCTGGTGTCGGCTCAGGCTTCGGTTCCGGAGTTGGTTCTGGTGTCGGCTCAGGCTTCGGTTCCGGAGTTGGTTCTGGTATCGGCTCAGGCTTCGGTTCCGGTGCCCTAACATTCAACGTCCCTGCAAGTTCGTCAATCGCTTTTACGTCTGCAAGCAAAGATTGCACCAGCGGATCACTGAGCATTGCTATGAGTTCGGCATCCGTTTTCAGCAATTCTATGAACTGGGGATTTGTGTCCGGCGCAAAATTCAGTAGCAGATCTGGAGCCGCGACGACAGCCCCAATAATTGCGGGATTTGCGCTCAAAATCCCTTGGATCTGGTCTGATTTCAGCCCCTCCAGAACGTCTGGCAAGACTGCTTGAATATCCTCACGTTGAAGCGTCTCGCTGTATTTTGCGGCTACCTGTTCTGCGAGAGAGACTTCTTGCCCGAAAACCGTGTTCGGGATTGAAGTGTAAAGAACACACAATGTAAAAATCAAAAAACAAACGAGTGTTCGTTTTTTCATTAACTCATCCTCCTAGTTAAGTCTGCGCGCTCGCAAGACTAAGTACTGAAGTTTCTTAGATGGGCAAGCGAGAATACAACAAAGACGACTGGGGTAGATGTCTGCCCATCCAATCAACATCCTACCAACGAGCGTTAAAATTTCCCGATACCGATGTAACCATGGGATAGCGTTAGTATAGCCTATGGCACAGGTCAAAAGCAAATAAAAAGCGGGCATTTGACTTTAGTAATTTGACCCTGCGGGAATTTTTCTATTATTTTAGCATAAAGTGGTAAAATTAAGCAAACCTTTAATCGTTAAGTGTCAGAGACATTACGTTACACGGGCAAAACCGGTAAACAGAATCGTCCTGCAGTTACGTGATGTTTTGTGCAATCGGTGAAAATTTGTTCCCGCCGCATCGGTATATCATCGATTAAATTGCAGTCCGCCTCTATTAATAATACCACAACTCTCAAAATATGTCAAATCAAAATTTCAAATTTTCCTGAAGATTTCTGGCTATTTTCGTAGAAATCCACAATCTGTTTGACATATTACCAAAAAACGTTTAAACTGTCAAGAAAAATAACGCTGGAGAAAAAAATGGCTATCTTGACTGAATCTGAAAAGAATCAATTGGACCAGCACGGTTTTTTGCTGCTGGAAAGTCTTATATCCCCAGATACAACGACCCGGCTTCGGGAACGCTCCTTATTCCTGGCTGCAGCGGAGCAAAAAGACAGCAAAGGCCATTTATACCTTGCGAATGACAGTGCACAACGCGTCTGGAATCTCGTTGATAAAGGCGAGATATTTGAAGAAGCTATCCAACAGCCCAAGATGCTCGCCGCGATGGAGTATTTACTCGGTGCTGATTGCACACTGAGTTCGTTTACGATAAATGTGCTTTATCCCGGTGCGCCTGATACCGGTCTCCATATTGATTATCCGTTATCTGGGCTCCCTACGCCACGTCCAAACTTTCCTATAGTTGCCAACAGCGTATGGTTTTTAGATGACTGGACGCTTGAAAATGGGGCAACCAGCTGTGTGCCAGGAAGTCATCAAAGGCTTGAAGCACTACCTGAACCCTATGTGGAATATGACGATGAGTTGCAGATTTGTGCACCCCGTGGCTCCGTCCTAATCGTCAATGGGGCAATATGGCACGGGTCTTCGGAAAATAGAACGAATGAACCACGTGTTGGGTTACTCGGTTTTTTCTGTCGTTCTATCCTGAAACCGCAGCAAGCACACCTTGAATTGGTATCAGATGACGTTGTATCACGTGCGACACCGACCTTAAGACGATTGCTGGGTTTCGATTCGTTGCCGAATATGAACGCTTAACACCTCAATGGACAACGTGAATTTTTTCCGCCATCAATATCCATTCGGATTCTGGTGTTTTCGGTGTCAATTGGTACATCAACCGGACTGTGATTGTGTCACCCGTTGCACTGGGTAAAGTGTCGAACATGTAAGCTCTCTCCTCATTGGGGAGGAGACGGTTTTGCTCTTTAGCTGAAATTGAGATTCGCTCTTTTTGCCGTTCAACTCCCTCTGGAGAGAGAAGTTTCGCTTCAAGAGTAATCGTTCGCAATGTACCGCCCGGCAGGATGTGACCGGTTTTGCTCTGTAGTTTCACATTCACTTTCTCAGGCGTGATTTCAAGTTGAAGCGTTGCAGCGCGCCTGAGTTGTGCGACACTACGGCTTCCACGCCACGTATGCCTCCTGCCTTTGATGCTTTCATAACTGGCTGTGCTTTGTAATCGGTTCACAACCGGCATGTGACATGTCGCACAACTCTTATTTCCCTCAGCGAATTTGCTATTTAGAAAACTGGAAACCTGATCGTGCTCAGGAACGGTCGATTGACCATGGCAGGTGCTACAGAGCGTTGTTGGTGAGGTATAGATAGGATTGGTTACGTTAGCGTGGAAATAGGTTTCTGCGCTCGCTTGTGGTCCATGCATCGCACCTTCAGCATCAAGATGGCAAACAAGGCACGAAACGCCTGCTGCCCGTTGTTCATCTCTCAACTTTGGCATTTTCCCAACGCCTGTGATGAGGATCGGCTGAGGGGCATGGCACTGATCACACTTGGTTTCCCTATCCTTAATTTGATTTGCGAGTTCCTGATAAATTCCGTCAACCCACGCCTTGGCGTGCATCGAATTTTCCCACTCTCTCCAGATTGCGGGGTGACAACTTTTACACTTTCCTTCCCGAAACCCTTGATGCGCTTCAGTCACACGATTTACAGGATCCTCAGCACGAGGGGCAAGGCTTCCGATTAATGTCACCAACACACATCCGAATAGTACCAAACTTACAACAACTATAGGTCGCCGCGTCAACACAAAGTCCATCACTGGTAGATCCTACAATTCTGAATGATATAATTTGAAAGGGCGAGGTTAGGAAACCTCGCCAGCAGGAACAGAGCATCCATCCCAGAAGATCGGGGTTAAAAACACCGCCCACAGATTATTGAGAGGTCTATTTATTCTTAGGCTTTACCGAAAGTTTCGGATTGAAAACCCAATCCTTTAGGTTTGGGATG
>JAAXHD010000332.1 GCA_012271015.1 Candidatus Poribacteria bacterium
GGACAACGGACGCAGCAGCTCAGGAGTAATAGCTTAAAAAATGAGATTTGAATGGTTCGTAGCCTCCCGCTACCTACGCTCACGACGCAAACAATCCTTTATTTCAATTATCAGTATTATTTCCATTGGGGGTGTCGCGCTAGGTGTCGCAACAGTGATACTCGTAAGTGCTGTATTAGATGGCGTTGAACAGGGACTAAAGGAAAGATTTCTCGCAAACGAGGCGCATGTTGTTCTCCGGTTGCACGATAGCAGCTTTTTTAGTAATTACCAAACACGTATTTCACAAATTGAGACAATTGATGAAGTCACAGCGACATCACCGGTTGTTTGGGCACAGAGTGCCGTCTTTCAAGAACGCAGCGACACCATTCAGGACGTAATTTACATCAAAGGCATCGATCCTGTCTTGGAAGACAAAGTCACCGACTTCTCAAAATTCGTGGATGGCTCAACTGAGTTCCAAAACTCCGAGTTCATAGAAACCGCTCGACTCATCAGAGATGAAACTATCACGGGAGGGATTGTACTCGGAGGACGTTTGGCAGCCCGTCTCGGTGTCATTAAAGGCGACGTGCTGCGACTTATCGTGAACCTCGCGAAACACCCCGTTAACGAGTCAATGCTCATACCGGACCTGGCGAACTTCGTTGTGATTGGGTTCTATGAATCTGAGTTGGCGGTTTATGATAACAATTTCGGATTTATTCACTTAGAAGCCGCTCAAAAAATGTATAACAAACCGAATCAGGTAAATACTATCTTTGTTCGGTTAACCGATGCGGAATTCGCACCTCGGATTGCCAGACGGATTGAGGATAAAGTTCAGTTCTCTGTTTTAGAAGGAATGCCAGATGCCAGAACGTGGATGGAGATGCAGGCACCACTTTTCTCAGCACTCCGATTGGAAAAGATAGCAACTGTCATCATAGAAGCACTTATCATCCTGGTCGCATCCTTTAACATCGCAAGCACACTCATCATGACCGTGATGGAAAAGACAAAAGATGTCGGGACACTCCGAACCCTCGGTACTTCACGCGGAAACGTTATGCGAATTTTCATGATTCAAGGGAGTGTCATTGGGATGCTTGGAACGTTATTAGGCACGGTCTTGGGTCTTGTGCTCTGCTGGCTTCTGAGTTACAATTCAGCGCGCCCGTCTTACTGGTACGCCGTTGTACTCATTGTGCCTATTTTCCTACAAGTGCTAATTGCCTTGAGGCGACTAATACCACGCCGTAAGGGATGGATGTTCGCAACCGGTATTTTATGGCTCATAGCGATAGGGTTCGCGCTCTACTGTGCTGTTACACCAATTTCGCTTGCGGATCTCGGACTGAGTCAAGTCTATCAGATGAATCAACTGCCGATACAGGTGAATTGGTTCTTTGTTGTTTTCATCAATATACTTTCATTTTTAATCTGTTGGCTCGCGACACTCTATCCGGCATGGCAAGCGGCAAACCTGAAGCCGGTTGAAGCCTTACAACATGAATAATGAAACGAAGTGGAAGGAAACTGTGCCACCTGGAGCATAGCCTGTAACGAAGTGGAAGGCGGATCTACGGAGAGCAACGTCAATGCTCAAACTTGCCTCAACGAACCGCAAGGAAAATTTAAAAAATGGCAAATTCTGTAGAGACCCTTATCCGTATCGTAGATTTACACAAGTCCTACTATGATGGCGAGTCAGAACTTCCGGTACTTCAAGGTGTCAACCTTGAAATATATATGTCAGAACTACTGGCGATCGTCGGAGCATCAGGTGTCGGGAAAAGCACGTTACTTCATATTATGGGGACCCTCGACAGACCAACAGCAGGAAACGTTTTATACGACGAACAAGACGTATTCACTCTATCCGATACAGAACTTGCTCGATTTCGGAACAAAGAAATTGGCTTTGTGTTTCAATTTCATCATTTACTACCGGAATTTACAGCACTTGAAAATGTCGCAATGGGCGCATTAATTACATCATCAAATAATAAATCGGTTTATAAAGAGGCGGAGGCATTACTCGATTATGTTGGGCTATCCGAAAGGCTTTCACACTATCCAAGCCAATTGTCTGGCGGTGAACGGCAACGTGTCGCCATTGCGCGCTCACTGATTAATCAACCGAAGGTTGTACTTGCTGACGAACCAACAGGTAACCTCGATCGGCGGAGCAGCGATGCGGTATTAGAACTGCTTTGGGATTTGAACGCCAAATCTGGACAGACTTTTGTTATCGTAACCCACAACCAAGAACTCTCCCAACAAGTAGATCGGGTTATCCAACTCGTTGACGGAAAGGTTTTTTAAAAATGTTGATTTATATCGATGGAGAATTTCTTTCAAAAGCAGAAGCAAAGGTTTCGGTATTCGATCACGGTTTGCTTTACGGTGATGGTGTTTTTGAAGGCATCCGTTCCTATAACGGCAGAGTTTTTAAACTCGATGAACACCTTGAGCGTCTTTACGATTCTGCGAAGTCAATCATGTTGCAGATCCCTATCCCTATTGAAACAATGAAGGAAACGGTTCTGGAAACGCTCCGTCGAAACCATCTCAGTGAAGCCTATATTCGATTGGTTGTAACTCGCGGTGTAGGAGATCTTGGACTCGATCCGGATAAATGTCCAAAGCCGAGTATCATTATTATTGCAGACAAAATCGCTCTCTATCCACAAAAGTTCTATGAAGAAGGGTTGGAAATCGTAACCGTCTCTATCCGAAGGAACTATTCAGAAGCCATTAACCCGCGTATTAAGTCGCTGAATTATCTAAATAATATTTTAGCCAAAATTGAAGGTAAACAGTCCGGAGCAGAAGAAGTATTGATGCTTAACGCAGAAGGTTATGTTGTGGAATGTAGCGGCGATAATATTTTCTGGGTAAAGAATGATGTCATTGTCACGCCACCGGTTCACATGGGTATTCTGGACGGTGTAACTCGGAACAGCGTTATTGACCTCGCACGCGATGCTGGAATGCAAGTTGAAGAGCGCGTCTTTACACGACATGATCTCTACATTGCCGATGAATGTTTTCTCACCGGCACCGCCGCCGAGGTTATACCGGTCGTAAAAATAGACCGACGCGCCATCGGGGACGGGCAACCCGGTAAGGTAACAGAAAAACTAATCGCTGCCTTCCGGCAGTTCGCACATAGCTCCGGCACCCCAATCTATACGACGGAAGCATGACGGTGTTATATACCGTGCCTACACGTGCGTGGAAAAGCTTACAGTACACAGAGGAGACTCGATTATGAATGCGCCAAAAAACGTTTTTATTCTGATAAGTCTATTCATCGGACTTGCAGCAATTACCGCTTTTGCAGAAGAAACCGAAACACCGGTATTTGGTCCCCAGCCAGCCACTATCTCCGAACAACAGGTAGAAACTGAGCCTGCTAAAGATACCACAGCAGATACCACCAAACCAATCGACGATTCAATGCTTCTCGTCAAGAAAATCTCTTTTGAAGGCGTGAAAACTACCTCCGAAGATATGCTGCGCACGCTTATCCAGACACAAATTGGATACGAAGTCTCTGAAGAACTCCTCACGCAAGATCTGAAAAGCCTCTTTAAAGATACAGGCTTCTTCTCTGAACTCACAGTAGATGTAGCATCCTTTGAAGGCGGCGGATTAGAAATCATTTACAAGGTCGTCGAAAGCCCTAAAATCTCTGGAATTAATATTATCGGAAACGAAGATTTGAGTACTGGCAAACTAAAGGATGAGATTACACTTCGCCCTTCAGAAATTTATAGCGATCGACGCCGATGGGAAAGTGAGCGGGCACTACAGAAACTTTATCATGAGAAGGGGTACTACCTTGTCAGTATCCAAACCCACCTCGGTGATAAAGACGAGGAGGCTAACACTGTCCAAGTCACGTTTGAGATAAATGAAGGACCAAGGGTGCGAATTGAGGAAATTAACTTTATTGGCAACACACATATCTCCGCGAATACGCTACAGAAAAAACTAAAAACCCGCACCGGTAAACACTTTGATCAGATGTTGTTTGAGGAAGAAGACATCTCTCTGAATCTTCGAAATTATTATCAGGATCGAGGCTTTGCACAAGTGAAAGTCGTCGGCTACGAAAAACGGTTCACAGAAGACAAGACCGGTTTAATGCTTGACATAACCGTTGACGAAGGTCCCGAATTTATTATTGGAACCTATACACTTGACGTGGAAGGCGGTGCTAAAAATCTTTTTTCGGAAAAAAAGATACGGGGGATGCTCGATCCTGCGGAAGGTGAGGTCTTTAACCGCGCCACTTTTGATGAATCAATTGCAAAACTACAGCAAGCTTATCTCGATAAAGGTTACCTACTTTCAGAAGTCCTACCCTCTCCTACCTTCAATGAAGTGGATGGCGTGGTTGACATTACCTTGAAAATCAACGAAGGAGATGTCATAATTATCGATAAGGTCATCATTACCGGATTAGAAAAAACGCAAGAACACGTCGTTAAACGTGAGTTGGACTTTTTGGACATCAAGGCTGATGAGTTATTAGATGTCAAAGCACTGCGCAAAGCGCGGCAACGTTTGTTCCAGATGGGTTCCTTTATTCGTGCTGTTGATTTTGTCCCAAGTGATACCTCTGAGGAGAACCGCAAGGAGTTAAGAGTTAACATAGCGGAAACGCCTCGAACAGGGATGTTAAGTCTCGGAGGTGGATACGGCAGCGAAGGCGGTATTTTCGGTGTTGCAGAGGTCGGACAAAACAATTTCCGCGGACGAGCGTATCGAGTGCACTTAAAAGGCGAATTAGGCACAAGAGATCATCACACAGCCGAACTCAGTTTTGGAACACCTTGGATCTTGGGAACACCCACCCGGCTTAACGCTCGAATCTACGACAACCGCCGTTTCCGTCGCTACTATGGAACGATTGGTGCCCTCTATAACCGTCGTCAACTGGGAAGTAGCTCCTCATACGGTCTATACGACCGGTACATTTGGGCGAGACGCGGGGCATCTCTAACACTCGGAAGACCCATCGCACACGACATTGATTTGTCCGTGCGTTTTCGGAATGAGCATGTAGAATCACACAACCCGGATCGGGAACTATACAACCGCTCCACACGCAGTATTCTGTTCGCTCTCGGAAGGGACACCCGCGATTATCGCACCTCCCTGTTCGACCCGACAGCAGGTTCATTTCATACACTCTCTTATGAATACTCCGGTGGTATTCTGGGAGCGGACAACAAATTCCAGAAATATTATGCGGACACGAGTTGGTTCTACAGTGGATGGTGGAACCACGTTATCGCCGCGCATGCCCGCGCAGGTATCATGCGAAGTGAAAGCAACGATGCTTATTTCCTGTTCTATGAACGCTTCTTCCTTGGCGGTGTAGACAGTATTCGTGGCTACGAAGATTGGGAAATCTATCCGGATCCAGATGAAAACGGTTTTATCAATCCCTACGGTGGCGATAAGGTCTTCTTCGCAAACTTTGAGTATCGTGTCCCAATTTCTCAGCAACTCACAGCCGCTCTGTTTTTTGACATAGGACAGGTGTGGGATGAAAGCGTTACAAACATCTTCAGCCAAATTAACATGAAAAAAGGGCTCGGTCTTGAGGCTCGGTTTACGATGCTCGGTATGTTAGTTCGATTAGGTTGGGGGTACGGCTTGGATCGCGTCACGGGCGAACCCGCTGGCAAATTCCATTTCACAGTGGGTCCGGGCTTCTAAACTATAGTCTTCAGTTATCAGTTAAAGAGGCTCTGGTTTAATAGCCTTACCTCTTAACTGACCACCGATAACTGTTAACTGTTAATTTCTATTAAGGATTAAAACTATGAAACCATTTCGGTTGGGTGCTTACCAAGCACACCTAACTCTATTAATTATCGGTCTTACAGCCTTCTGTTTCAGTTCAGGGAGTATCGGACAGGAATCTTTCAAAATCGGTGTCGTAAACACACAAGAGGTTTTAGAAAGCTCCAAAGAAGCGACAGATGCAACCGAACTGCTCCAAGCGGCAAGTGAACGCTTGAAAACGAAGTTGCAGCAGTTAGGAGATGATATCAGAACACTACAAGAAAAGAAGGCAAAGACCGAACTTTTCGTGGAACGAGCACAGACCGCGGATTTAGATAACGAAATTCGCCTCAAACAGCAGGAATACCAACGTGAGGTCGAACTCGGTCAGCAGGCATTGCTTGAAAAAGAGCAAGAACTGATGGAACCGATCTACAATCGCCTTCAAGAACTGATTGTCAAAGTTGGTGAGTCCGAAGATTTTGACATCATCCTCGAAAAACGACTCATCACACTTTATGTGAAAAAGGAACACGATTTGACCCAACAGTTAATCGGCTTGATGAACGAAAACAACGAAAACTCTGAATAACGCTACACTGCCTAAACTCCAGTTGTGGGACGGGTGTTTCCCCGAATAACAATTCACATCTATGGAGAAAGGAACGGCTAAATGCGTATGAAACTCAAGGAAATTTGTGAACGCTTGGATGGCGATCTTTCCGGAGACGGTGATATTGAAATTACAGGCGTCTCTGGGATTAAAGAGGCACTCCCAAGCCAAATCACCTTTGTTGCTAACCCTAAGTACCTCGCCGCCATAGCAACAACACAAGCCGGCGCAATTATTATTGGCCGCGGCGTCAACGGTAACGGTAAGCCTACTATTTGTGTTGAGAATCCCTATTGGGCTTTCGTCAAAGTTATAGAAATGTTCGCATGGGACAAAAACCATCCTGCACTTCCCGGGGTTCACGAGACCGCAATTTTAGGAAAGAACGTCAAACTCGGTGAACGCGTCTCAATCCAAGCGTTTGCTTATATCGCTGACAACGTTGAAATTGGAGATGATACCGTTATTCAGCCCTTTGTCTATATCGGCGAAGGAAGCAAGATCGGTTCCGATGGTCTTATCTATCCACATGTCAGTATTCGAGAAGAGGTAACCATTGGCAACCGGGTGATCGTTCATTCCGGCGCGGTTATCGGCAGCGACGGCTTCGGATTCGCACCTGTTAGCAACCGACACCACAAAATTCCGCAAATCGGAACCGTAGTCATTGAAGAAGATGTGGAAATTGGGGCGAATACTACCATTGATAGAGCAACACTTTCTGAAACGCTTATTAAACGCGGGACTAAATTGGATAATCTCGTCCAGATCGCACACAATGTTATCATCGGAGAAGATTGTTGCCTCGCCGCACAAGTCGGTATCGCTGGTAGTACAACACTCGGTGACCGAGTAAATATCGCCGGTCATGGCGGTGCCGCAGGACATCTGACACTCGGCGAAGACAGTGTTGTTTACGCCAAATCCGCAGTTACAAAGGATATGCCTGCTGGCAGTCATCTGTCCGGATTCCCCGCACGTCCCCACAAACAGGAATTACGAATTCACGCAGCGACTCGGAAATTGCCGGAACTTCTCCCTGAATTTACAAAACTCCAAAAACGGGTTGCTGAACTGGAAGCGAAAATTCAAGAACTCGATGATGAATCGCAGTCCCCGTAAATGAAGAAATTGATCGCGTATCTTGAGTTGGCGCGTCCACTTAATGGAATTATCGCCTTCATCTCTGCCTGGCTCGGTGGGATGTTCGCCAGCCAAGGGAACATGGAAAACCTCATCAATATCCGACTCCTATTGGTTTCCATCTCCGCGCTCGTCTTGCTTTCTGCCGGAAACGCCATAAATGATTACTGTGATTACGATATTGACCGAATCAATCGCCCGCGGCGACCCCTACCTTCCGGACGTATTCGGCGTACCAATGCCCTAATTTTTGCGATAGTCCTTACTGCAATCGGTATCTGGCTGGGCACCCTTATTAACAGAAATGCAACAGGCATAGCCATCCTTGTATTCGTTGCCCTTGTAAGTTACGCTTTCTGGTTGAAGCGCACTCCTTTTGTCGGTAATTTAGTCGTCAGCGGATTAACGGGTCTAACTTTCATCGCAGGAGGCATCGCCATAGACTCAGTGCAAGGCACCCTCGTTCCAGCAATCTTCGCCTTTTTGTTCACAACGGCGCGGGAAATCGTCAAAGACCTTGAGGATACAGAAGGGGACTTGAAAAATAACGCGAAAACGCTCGCAACGCTCAACCCACGGATTGCTGTCCGAACAGCCATCGGATTCATGACATCTGTTATTCTGTTTAGTCCCATTCCATATCTGTTCGGTTGGTATTCATGGCATTACTTGATTGTCGTCCTAATCGGTGTTGACGCGGTGCTCATCGGTTTGGCAATTCGTCTATACCAAGATGCTTCCAGAGAAAGTTGTGCATCCATTCAACGTTGGATGAAGTGGGATATATTCGTCGGACTCGGAGCCATCTATCTCGGAACGTTTCTATGATAAACTACGATAAGGTTATTGCTTTCTTAGAGACAGAGAACTTGGAGGCAGATGCCGTCTCTCGTTTTAAGCAAGCGTATCATACTTTCCGAAAAACGGGCACATGGCACCCTGCATATAAGGTATTTGTTACAGGTTGGCAGCAACTGGATGGGGTCATGCTATTAGAACCAATGGACACATCTGACAGTGACTACCGAGTTCATCTCACAACAACAACTGAACGGAGCTTGAGAGAACTGTTAATCGCTTTTCCGAGACGATATACAGGTCTGTTTCATCTCAACGAAAAGTGGATAGAAAACAGAATCCACGATGTTTTAGAAGGGGACGTAATTCAGACCGATGCGGGTTCCTTCTATCAGGGCATCAAACGAGGCAGTAGTACAAGTGCGGAACAACGAACCGTCTCGAAACGGAAGGATACAATCGTATCGCACATTCGCAAGTTAGCCTCTCTGAAAGGGAAACTTGAACACTCCCAATTTATCATCGAAGGACATCTGATAGTAGAACGGGCAGTAGTAGATGGACTTCCGATCGAAACGCTCCTGTATACGAGTGGATTTGCAGGGACACCCGAAGGGAAAGTTTTGCTCACGCATGCAGTATCAGAAAATCTATCTTTGTATCAGGTAAACGAGGGTGTGATGGGTTCAATTACGACAACGCGACCCGTGCCGTCTATAATTGCTTCTGTTTATCTCAGTTACCCCAACTTCCTTTCGGAATCCGAAAGTCTCAATTTCCACTTCAGTCCAAGATGTATATTGCTCATCGCAGAAAACATAGGTAATCCCAATAATCTTGGGATGACGCTCCGGACAGCAGACGCGGCAGGCGTATCCGCCGTCCTATTGAGTAGCGGAGGCGCAAGCCCTTTTCACAAAAACTGCATCCGTGCTTCTCGAGGGGCAGTTGGTCGTCTACCCCTATTTTACACACCAGATAGCGGTAGTGCAATTGACGCACTCTGCTCATCAGGTTGGCAAGTTCTGGGTGCCACGGCAAGTGCCAAAAATCAACTGCCTGAAATAGACTTTACATCACCCACAGCTATCGTTGTAGGTAACGAGAATACAGGTCTCTCCACTGATGCACGTGAACGCTGCACGGAATTAGTTCGCATCCCTATGGCCTCAGGACAATCATCACTCAACGTGGGAGTCGCCGCTGGCATTTTACTTTATGAATTAACGCGTCAACACAGAATTTGACAAATGACCATAAATATGATAAAATTTTTAAAATAACTGGCGATCCATAAGTCTCCAACATCAGAAAGGGCATCGCGTTTAAACCGAGATTTAGCATAGGCAAAGAAGGAAAATCGCATTTGAGATCAAATTGGGTTCTTAACTACTTTCATGAGGTATTGAAAAAGCACCATGCTGGTTATTTTGTTCTAATTGATCCGGAGCAGTGTGAAACTGAAAAATGTGTCAAGCTTGCGCGCGAAATAGAGCAGGCAGGTGCAGACGCAATTTTGCTCGGTGGCAGTTTTTTAACGAACGATTTGCACCTCATCGCGAAAGCCCTTAAGCAGGAAACGGAACTCCCGTTGGTGTTGTTTCCGGGAGATTCGATGCACCTCACGCCCCACGCTGATGCGATTCTGTATATCAGTCTCATAAGTGGACGCAATCCGAACTATCTCATTGCCGAACAGGTCAAAGCGGCACCGTGGATACAACGTTACGCGCTTAAACCCATTCCAACTGGCTACATGCTAATTGAAGGCGGTAATAAAACCGCCGTTGAATTTATGAGCGGAACAATGCCGATCCCACGCGATAAACCCGACATTGCGGGACCCCATGCCTTGGCTGCACAGTATCTCGGTATGCAAATGGTATATCTGGAGGCAGGTAGTGGTGCTGTGCACTCTGTTCCAGAGGAAATGATCACAACAGTGAAAAATCAAATCAGCATCCCACTCATCGTCGGTGGTGGTATCCGCACACCAGAAATTGCCGCAAAAAAGGTAGAAGCAGGTGCGGATTTCATCGTCACCGGTAATGTTCTCGAAGAAAACGGATCCCTCGAACTGATGAGGGCATTCGCTAACGCCGTTCACGGTTAAAATGGACTATTAAAACATTCGTGCTTCCCAAGCACACCTACAGAGATATAAAAGGACTTCATTATGGCTGAAGTTAAAGAGATACACATAAACGCAGAAGTAGAAGAGGTTACTGATACAGAAACGTCTGACGATAACGATTCCAACGACAAAAAAGAAAAAACACTTGTCGAACGGATGCGAGAAATCGCGGAGACGGCACTGGATACAGTCAAATCG
The DNA here is from genome assembly GCA_012271015.1 of Candidatus Poribacteria bacterium. Taxonomy (GTDB): domain Bacteria; phylum Poribacteria; class WGA-4E; order WGA-4E; family WGA-3G; genus WGA-3G. The sequence goes on from JAAXHD010000332.1 coordinate 10,677, forward strand.
GAAGTGAAAAAGGAGATAGAAGAACGCATCGCACCCGTCGAAGAAACTGCTGCCAACCTCACTTCGGAAGTCAAAGAGGAAGTAGAGGCGATCGTCCAAAGGGTCCGCGAGCAATACGAAGCAGAACGCGAAGACTTATTGAACACAGAAATCGAAAAAGAGGTAGAAACTGCTGTACAACACGTACATGAGGAATACAAGACAGAACGCGATCGTCTCCTACGCACAGCCGCAGAAGCCGAGAATACCAAAAAACGCTTGCAAGCGGACTATCAACGTCAGCTCAAATTCTCAAATGAAGGAATTTTAGAAGGGATGATCCCCGTCTTGGACAGTCTGGAAGCCGCTATCAAAAGCGTAACTGAACAGGATGATGCAAGCGATACTTCACCAACTTTTACGACCTACAATGAAGGCGTTCAACTTGTCCATAAACAACTATTAGACGCGCTCAAAATCCACGGACTGACCCCGATTGAAGCAGTCGGTGAAACATTCGATCCAAATCAACACGAAGCACTCCTTGTCACAGCATCGGACGATGTACCAGAGGGAAAAATTATTGAGGAATTTCGGCGTGGTTATATGTTGCATACCCGTGTCCTGCGTGCCTCGCAAGTTGTCGTCTCACAGGGACCATCCGAAGAAGAAGCATCAGACGACGTGTCAGATGATACGGATGCTACTGACACTACTGAATAGACACAGGAAGGAAAATATATGACGCAAAAACGCGACTATTATGAGATTCTGAACGTCAATCGTGATGCCGATGAAGACGAAATAAAGAAGGCTTATCGCAAACTCGCCATACAATTCCATCCAGACAAAAACCCCGGCGATGAAGTCGCCGAAGATAAATTCAAAGAAGCCACAGAGGCTTATGAAGTACTGCGAGACCCTGAGAAGCGAGACCGTTATGATAGATTTGGGCACGCGGGACTGGAGGGCATGGGCAGCGACTTCGGAGGCTTTGGTGTGAACCTTGACGACATTTTCGGTGATGTCTTTGGCGACCTCTTTGGAGGATTCAGCGGTGGTACGCAGCGCGCACCCAAACGCGGACGCAGTTTACAATATAACCTCGACGTAACATTGGAAGACGTTATCCATGGCAAAGAGGTTACAATCCAAGTGCCACGGGTTGAATCGTGTTCCACATGTGAAGGCAGCGGTGCGAAAAGAGGAACGAGCCCTGTAACCTGTCCTCAATGCTATGGCAGGGGGCAAATCAGCCAATCACAAGGTTTTTTCACAATGTCTCGAACTTGTCCGAGATGTCGTGGCGAAGGTGCAATTATTCAAGACCCTTGCCGCTCTTGTGGTGGAAAAGGTGTCGTTCGAAACACGCGCGACATTCCGTTAAATATCGAAAAAGGCGTTGATACAGGTTTCAAGTACCAACTACGAGGTGAAGGCGAAGCGGGCGCAAACGGCGCACCTCCGGGTGATTTGTTCGTGGTTGTCAATGTTGAACCCCATCAACGTTTCCAACGTGACCGAAACGACCTTATCACATCAGCCAAAATCTCGTTCGTCCAAGCCACCCTCGGTGGGAAAATAGAAGTTGATAGTATTGATGGAAAGGAAGAATTGCATATCCCACCGGGTACACAGTACGGGGCACAACTGCGTATTCCTAACAAAGGGGTTCCACATTACAGACGCTCGTATTCAGGGGATCTGGTCGTGAGGATGGAGATCGAGATACCAACGCATCTCAGCACGGAACAGCGAAGAGCGTTAGAAGAATTTGCGAAACTGAGAGGAGAATCTCATCAGAGCGAACATGGAGGTTTCTGGGATAAGCTGCTCGGCAGACACGAAGACGAGGATCCCGAATAAAGATTACCGACCTGTTCCTGAGAAAGCACGAACGCATCCATAAACGTGGTAAACATGGACTGGGCAAAAATAACGGTAACCACCTCTCAAGAGGCGTCAGAAGCTATCGCGAACCTGCTCTTTGAATTAAATGCAACCGGCGTTGAACTCAAGGATAACGATGCCTCCACAGTACACCTCATCGCCCACTACCCTTTAGATGACAGAGTCGGCGGGCGACTGCAGAAACTCCGCGACTTCCTTGCGGAACTTCCAGCGTGGGGTATTCAATCGCATCCCGCAACGATTGACTTAAAACATGTCAAATCCGAGAAGTGGGAAGAGGCTTGGAAATCTGCCTTTCCACCGCGGCGTGTTGGCAGAGGAATTATCATCGCACCAACGTGGAGCGATATTCCCTACGACAAAACGGAAATCTTGATACAACTTGATCCGGGTTTGGCATTTGGAACAGGTTACCATCCGACCACACGACTCACCCTCGAATTATTGGAACGCACCGTCAAATCGCGCCATCAGGTCGCTGACATCGGAACAGGTTCAGGTATCTTAACGATTGCCGCGATTAAGTTAGGAGCAAAACACGTCGACGCGATTGAAATTGACTCAACAGCAATCCCTGTAGCAGCATCCAATTTTCAGGTAAACGGTGTGACATCGCAGGTATGTTTATCTCAAGCCGATGGGCTTAAAGGAATAGAGAATAGATACCATCTCATTATAGGAAACATTCTAACGAAGGCAATTCTCCCAATCATCCCGTCCTGCACACAGCGACTCTATCCTGAAGGGATCGTCATTTTCTCTGGGATTCTGGAGACGGAACTTGCGCAAGTTAAGTCGGTTTTAGAAGCAAATCAATTTCAATGCCTTGAGGTTATGAGTGAGTCAGAAGATAATATCACTTGGGTAGGAATCAAAGCCAGTCTCCGATCCACTGCTACGCCGTAGTACTGTGTCACTGACTCTCTTGCGGCTTCTCCTTCGATAAAGTAGTAGGCATGCTCCGCCATGCCGTTCACATAGTCGAGTGTCACTGACTCTCTTTCGGCTTTTCCTTCGATAATCCGTGGCAGAGGTTACAGCTGCCCACATTGAGATGTGGCATTGTTGGCGATTTTTCATCGCCTCTTAAGTGGCACTTCAGACACTCAATCGCTTCCTCTGACCCACGATGCTCCTCGATATTAGAACGGGCAGGTGCGGCATTAAAAAAAAGAATAACCATCACAATTGCAAAGATAAGACCAATGACGCTGACAATAACAAAAAGCGTTCTGGGGCTGGCTTGTTCCGTTGGCATGTATTTAAAACGAAACCTCTCCTCTAAATTCTACTTATAGGATACCTTATACCCAGATGTTATGCAACTGAAAATGTCTCAAGATCCTCATACATAAGCGGATGCGTCCCGAAACTTAGGTTGACACGGAAAGAAAATTAAGGTACCATATTTTTCAAAGTTCACCTTAAACTCGTAATGCCCTCATTTTAAAAGGAAAAAATCATGGATTTTAGTTGGCTTGGTGTCACCGTCGTAGATGTCGGCGTGGTGAGCCTCAGCGTGGTCGGATTTGCCTGGTTGTTTGGGCGAATCGCGGCACTTGAGAGACAACTTATTGTCCAAAAACAGGAATCTGAAAAAGAAATTGCTGCCCTAAAGCAAGAGAATAGCACTCTGCAATCCAGGATAGAGACGTTAGAGGCAGAAAACCGGACCCTACAGAAGAATTTTGACATTCTGTCAGGCCGGTACGCGGAAATTAAAGACGTACTGTCTATTTTCCTTAAAGACGAATCCCTTAGAAACAGTCCCACTGCATAAATCTTACAGTCCTATCGTTTATGTACAATCGTGACTTACCCGAAAAAAGGAAAGAGCCTGGGAATATTTTCTGAGGTGAGTGCGGAACCGTACTCGCATCCTTCAAATGCCTCAGCATATTTGATCTGTGCTCCGACTCCTTCGCCATAGAGTGCTATTAGCACATCTCGATGCTTTTCAGCAACATCCTGGAAACGATTTAACAAGCGTTCAGCAAGCCACGCACGCCGTTCCGATGCACCAATAGGGACGGAGTCTAATGAACCGCCGTTGTAAGGAAGCCATTCGTAAAACTGCGATACATGACAGTGGAGCATATCAATCTTCTGTTCAACGACAGCATCAATGCCTACAACGACATCTGGCGTGAACGGATAGGGCTTCATGAAACCGTCGCTCAAATAGGTAATAACGGGATTTTTATCCAAATGTGGCGTGAGGGCACAGATATTCGGCACGGTAACCATGTATGCCGCGTCCTGAACCAAGATTGACGTATACCGGTGGTCAGGATGATAATCATTGGGTCGGTGGGTCATGATTAAATCTGGACGGAACTCACGAATGGCGCGAATAATCTTATATCGGTTTTCTAACGTCGGCATAAGCTCACCATCGTGATTGTCCAACAATTCATATTCAATACCGACGACTTCGGCGGCGGCTTGCGCTTCTTTATATCGCCGCTGCGCCAAAGGACCGCCACCCATCTCGTGATGCCCTGCATCGCCGTTCGTAACCGAGACAAATTTAACGCGATGTCCCTGTTGCGTATACAAGGCAGCGACACCACCTGCTTTTATATCACAATCGTCGGGATGTGCCCCGAAAACCAAGACATTTATCTGTTTTTTTGACATTTTTTTTCCACTTTTAGGACATGATTAAAAATATGGAAAACTGGAAAGTTGAAGTCTCCTATAAACCTGAAGTCCCCGATACCGTCGGACAAGGCATTCTTGAGGATATAACCGACCTTGGCATTAATGGTATTGATTCTGTACGCACAGCCACAGTCTACTGGATCGAAGGATCTCTCGACGCAGAAACCATTGACCGAATCGGAACTGAACTCCTCGCT
>JAAXHD010000307.1 GCA_012271015.1 Candidatus Poribacteria bacterium
CCCAACCTACATCCATATTTGTATTTCATTTTCCAACCCATGTTTAATTATCAAACTCATGTTTTTAAGGTTTTTGTCTGATTTACACGAAGAGTCGCGAGCATGCGGAAACACCCAAGCAAAAACACTCGCTCCGACAGGGATCCGCTCACACCGAAAATCTAAAATTTCGGAAAACTAAATGACCCTTTACTTTAAATGCTTCTGAATGAAATAGTACTCCTGAATGTACGTAGGATACCCACTCTTCGCTTTTAGCGGATTGTTGATCTCAAATTTGCGATACTTCAACTCCAAATATCATCCTTCAGGACGGGGTATCTGACATATTATTTTTCATCTTTGGAGAAAATATTTTAAGTGAGTTTTTCGTTATGCACACTCATATTAAAACCAACTTTTTGTTTTACACTTTTACATTGTTCTTATGTCTCAATTCCTTTTTCCTAAGGAACATCGCTGCACAAGTTGACGAATCCGTCAGTGCCAACTATATATTTGAGACGATCGACGTTCCGGGGGTAGAGTTCTTAGAGGTGACGGCGAGTAGCGACTTTGAGGATTACGCTGGAAATACGCCGAGTGCCGATGGTGAAAAAACAGTCGGCTTTACACTTATTGATGGGGTTTTTAAGACCTATGATTTCCCCGGCTCAAAGAACACTTTTTTCTATGCACTCGGCAATAATGGGATAGCTGCCGGCCACTATGAGGGGGGCGACGGTCTATATCACGGTGTTATCTTAGAAGATGGCGAGTTGCGGCAATACGATTTCCCGGATGCCGTTGAAACGTTCATCTATGGTTTCAGTGATGCGACGGGCGCATTGACAGGTAATTTTATAGATGCTTCCGGCATCCGCCGTGGATTCTCAGGAGACGAAATTATTGCGTTTCCCGGGGCATCGGAAACTTATGCCGATTTCATCAATGCGAACGGTGATATAGTAGGCAGCTACGTAGATGCTGAAGGGATATATCATGCATATGTGCGTACCCCGGATGGCGGATTTACGACGCTCAACCTGCCATATGCATCAGATCTGGAATACTTTTTTATGCATGGTATCAACGATGCACAGGTTTTCATTGCCCGAGTTAAACTAGTGGGGGATGTCACACGCACTCGTGTCGGTGCCTTCCTATATAGAGTAGAGAATTTGGAGTTTCCGGGCAGCGTTAGCACGGAGGGTTGGAATATCAATCAGGACGGCTCTGTCGTCGGACACTATGACTCCGCAGACGGACGTAGACACGGGTTTATAGCAAGACCCGCCGACGAGGTTGAAAGCGATCATTTTGGTAACACCTATAACGTCACACTGTCTAAAGGTCTGAACATGATCTCTGTGCCATTAGCACCACCAACACCAATGAGTGCTAAGACACTCGTAGCCCTGACAGGCGCGACAACCGCCATTATGCTTGATGCGCCAAACCAGCGTTTCATCGCATGGATGCCAAGTGCACCCAATGATGGCTTCCCAATTGAAGGGGGACAAGGCTATATCGTCAATGTCCCAGAAAACCGAAATTTTGCTTTCGTCGGAGCACCCTGGATAGATCCAACGGAAGCGGCTACCGCAGCACCATCTGCTATATCCATGGAGACCTCCCAAAAGCAAGAGACATGGGCATTCGTTGTCAGTGGGCACTTGAAAGACAAACCAACGTTTGACGGCTATCAAGTCATTGTCCGCAACCTGAGAACAAACAGCGTGATAACCGCCTCGGTGCAAGGGGACTACTTCGCTGCCGCAACTGCCGACTTGACGCGACGAAGCGTCGTTGAAGTCGGAGACATCATTGAGTTGCGTGTCATCGGTCCAAATGGAAACGCTGAACGACAACCCCTCAGTGTCAAAGTGACCCCTGAGCACCTGGCAACCGCAGTCTTGTCCGTTAGACTTGATGGTATCGATAGACCGACAGAGAATCTTCTGTTGCAGAACTACCCGAACCCGTTTAACCCAGAGACGTGGATCCCCTATCAACTCTCCGAAGATAGTCCTGTATGGATATCCATTTATGACACAACGGGTAAGTTGATTCGCACACTTTCACTCGGTTTTCAATCCGCAGGCTTCTATAATAGTCAGGGACGTGCGGCGTATTGGAATGGACGTAACGCCCTCGGAGAACGCGTCGCAAGTGGTATCTATTTCTACCAGTTGACAACTCCCTCTTACCAGCAAACCCGGCGGATGCTCATTCTGAAATAGAATAACCCAAGTTGCTACCTAATAGGTCTTGAACGTTTGAACACAGATTTTTCAAGCAAACACTTCTTTTTTCGCCCCAGATGAGGTTTAACAAATAAAGTGGGTAATTGTGGCCACGCAACGTGCGATGAATCGCACGACTACGAACCGAGCTGCTTGGTATCACACGTCATAGAATGACCCGATTAAATTCTTAATCTTCATACGGGGTGCCATCTGAACAAATAAAGTGGCAGCTTGGGTTAGAATAGACAAACCTGAACAATGCAATATCAATGTGCCACATGTAACACCACATATCAAATCTCAGCGTTGCGCTACAAGTGCGACTGTGGAAGTCCACTGAACCTCGTTGCGGACTCGCGTATCTTGCCGAACGCACAAGTTCCGGCAGCGATGTCGCTCTGGCGGTATCGTGAAGCACTCCCGATCGGTGAGGAAACAGAGATTGTCACGCTCGGTGAAGGCATGACCCCTCTTGTTTCACTCGACGTCAACGCGCCTGAACACTTCGTAAAACTGGATTATCTCTGTCCGACCGGCTCTTATAAGGACCGAGGCGCATCCGTCCTGCTCACGCACCTCAAAGCCCTCGGTGTCGAGAAGGTTGTTGAGGATTCATCGGGCAATGCAGGTGCCGCGATAGCCGCCTATAGTGCAAGAGCAGGCATCCATTGCACCATCTACTGTCCTGAGTCCACCTCAACAGGCAAATTGAGACAGATTTCCGCTTACGGTGCCGAGTTAAAACTGGTGGAAGGAAACCGTATGGCAACGACAGAGGCAGTAAAACTCGCCGCGGAAACCACCTGCTACGCCTCGCACAATTGGCACCCGTTTTTCTTAGAAGGCACAAAGACACTCGCGTATGAAATTACGGAACAACTCGGATGGCGTGCGCCGACACATGTCGTGTGCCCAGTCGGATTCGGGAGTATCTATTTGGGACTCGCCATCGGATTCCGTGAATTGCAGACACAAGGGATTATCGAAAGCGTCCCTCGGCTCCTCGGGGTCCAACCTGATGTCTGTTGCCCAATTTATAACGCATACGCTGAGAACGGAACAGCCATCTCAAGGATGAAACAAACCGGAGACACACTCGCTGAAGGTATTACTGCTGAGCTTCCCATCCGAGCCGATAATATTTTAGAAGCACTTCATCTCACAAATGGTGCCTGCACCACAGTCAACGATACAGACATCGAGGAAGGTATGGAAACACTTGCTGCCAAAGGGATTTACGTGGAACCGACATCGGCTGTTGTCGTTAAAGCCTATCAGAAATTCCAAGAAACAGGTATCATCCAAGAAGGCGATTTTACAGTCTCAATCCTCACTGGCATAGGTTTAAAGGCGAGCAAATAAAACGGCTATCGGAAACCTTCAGCAACCGGTAAGAGATCTCAGGATTATCAAATACCTCTTGTGACTGATTGCTGATGGCTCATAAAAAAATGATAAAAGACAACAGACCTGACATCACGCGCCTCATTACCGTATGCGCGCTTATCCTGATCTTTATCTTGATTATTGGAGCATTACGCGCTCGGGAACACTCGTTTTTCCGCACCGGTGCCAGCAATAACAAAAATCGAGAGGCACTGCCTGATACTGTTAAACGGCGCGACGACATCCAAAGCAACCGATGGCCCAAAGGTTTTCGACTCCTTCGGTATTGGTGGACGGGTGGTGCCGCGGTCTATATCGCAGAGATGGATCGCACGGCGAAAAACCTCCAATTCTACGCTGAACTCGCGAACGACCAAATCTTAGGACGCGAAACCATCACTGATGCGACACGGCGACTCATGGAAAAAGACATGCTCCCGCTCGCAGGGGTCAACGGAAGTTTCGGTATCCGAGAAGACAATCGCGGACGCGGCGGCATGATGTTCAATCTGCACATCCAAAACGGTGAACTGATTAGTATCTCCACACCGCTTGACAAATGGGGATATTCGCCGCCAACAGCGTGGGGCGAAACGAGTTTTGGTGTAACCCCCGATGGCGAGTTTCTCTTGGACAGAGTGAAACTCAACGGCAAACTCAAGATTGCTGGCGATACGCTTCCGATAGATGCGATCAACCAAATTTGCGATTCATCATGTCCCGCTGTCATCTATACACCACGCTTTGGACGCAGAACTTTAACCCGCCGATGCTACGAGTTCACGCTCAGACAAATCCAACTACCACTCACTGGAAAATACACAAGCAGATTCCTCGTCACTGGGGTGAACCCGCGCGGCAACAGTAGCATCCCGTTCGATGGAGTCGTCCTTGCGATTGAACCAGGGTTGGCACGCGACTGGCGAGACAAAATTACCAAATCTACAGCCGGAACATTGGAAATCGCGCTCACGCCCAAAAAATGGCAAGATGTTCAGCAGGGAATCGGCGGGAACTTGCGACTTGTCCGGGACGGTAAGGTCGAACCTGAACTCATCGAGTTTGGCGAGTCACGCGGTGGGAGTGCATATAGGCATCGTAATGCTGCGTCTCGTCACCCACGCAGTGCCCTCGGATTTAACGACGAAAAACTGTTCCTTATCGCCATCGACGGTCGACAGCCGGGATATAGTATGGGAATGACGCTCTCTCACATGGGAACGTTTTTTAGTGAACTCGGCATCAAACACGCTATCAACTTCGACGGTGGAAGCTCCTCAACATTATGGGCACTCGGCAAAGTCGCCAACAGCCCCGCGCACGGCTACGAACGCCGAATTTTCAACGTTGCGATGATCCGCGCTAAGTAATAAGCACAATGAAACCAAAATACTTCTTATTCCTCCTGTTAATACTTGCGTGTTCAAACAGAAACACACCGCAGGCTGTTAGCGAAGACTTCATCTATAACTACTACCAACATGCCGACCAAGCGGCAGCACTCCAACTCAGTTATGGACTCGCCGCAGAAAAATTGGAAGATGAAATTGCTCGTGTGAGTGAAGTTCGGTCCTTAGATCAACAAATTGATGAGATGCCGAAGATTGAATACGAACTTATTGGCACAGAAGAGGAACCGACACATATGCTATTCAACTACAGACTCACCATCAAAAACAGAGGCACGACAACGCACACCCGAAACGTCATCATTAACACCGAACAAATTGGTGGACACTGGAAAGTCATCAATTTTGATGAGTATTAAGGAATAATTAAAAAATGAAAACTGGAAAAGTTGCCGTCTTCACACAAGCACAAACGCCTATGGAATTTCGAGAATACCCGATCCCATCCGTCACACCCGATGACCTGCTCATACGGATCCGTATGGCAAACATCTGCGGTTCCGATCTACACTTCTGGCGCGGACACGGACCCAAAATCGAGAGCGGTATCCCCCAAGTGCTCGGACATGAAATGATTGGCACAATCGAAGCCATGGGACGCAATATCACAACGGATAGTACGGGACACCCCTTAACCGAAGGCGACCGCATCGCCTACTCCTACTTCAAACCGTGTCAACACTGCTGGATGTGTCTCAACGGAAAACCGGGATGCCCGAACCGCTACCGAGACTGGCTCGGTGTCTCCAGCGAACAAGCACCACATTTTCATGGGGCTTACGGCGAGTACTACTACATGAAACCCGGACATTGGGTGTTCAAGGTCCCCGACACACTCCCCGACGCGCTCGTATCCCCCATCAACTGCGCCTTATCTGAAGTCATTTACGGATTGAACCAGATCGGTATCACACTCGGAGATACTGTGGCCATCCAAGGGGCAGGCGGACTCGGACTCTACGCCACCGCGGTCGCAAAAGAGATGGGAGCGGGGAAAATTATTGTTTTCGATCGGCTACCCGCACGTCTCGCACTCGCGCGGGAGTTCGGTGCCGATGAAACTCTCAATGTCGACGAAATCGACATGAAATCTCGCATCGAGTACGTACTCGACCAGACCGGCGGCATTGGTGCAGACCTCGTCGCTGAGTTTGTTGGATCGCCGCGTGTCCTCGCTGAAGGCGTAGAGATGCTCCGATGGGGCGGACGTTATCTCTGGATCGGCAACATCAATCTCGGATTCCCCACAGAGATCGATCCCGGCAACATCGTGCGTTGCAGTAAAGCGATTCGCGGTGTCATCGTCTACGAGCCGTGGGTTATCCCGCGGGCACTCGATTTCCTAAGTCGAACACGCGACAGGTATCCGTTCCACAAAATCATCTCCGATACCTTCCAGTTCAGCGACATTAACGAAGCGTTCTCTTACGCCGATAGCGGAGAGGCGATCCGAGTCGGACTGGAATTCACAGAATAAAATGGCTTCTTCTGTCTACATCCATATCCCATTTTGCGCGACGAAATGCCACTACTGCGCTTTTAACACGTATACCTTCCATAAGGAGGAGGCGAAAGCATACCTACACGCACTCCGCACGGAGATGGAACTCTACGCCCCAGAAGCCAATCCGCTACAAACGATTTTCATCGGCGGTGGCACCCCTTCTATCCTCTCTGCGGACGCTTTGGCACAACTTTTTACGGATATACATCAGCATTTCCAAATAATCCTGGACGCTGAAATCACCGTAGAATGCAATCCCGGAACCGTTGATAGTGAGAAACTGAAGGTGATGCGACACAACGGCGTGAATCGACTCAGTTTCGGACTGCAAGCCATGCAAGACGAAACCTTGAAGCAGTTAGGCAGAATCCACACCGTTGCCGAATTCCTCCAGAGTTATCGCCTCGTCCGTGAAGAGGGCTTTGAGAACATCAACATCGATCTCATCTTCGCGCTCCCTGACCAGACGATGGAGGCGTGGCACCACACCCTCAACGAAACGATCTCCCTTGAACCCAACCACATTTCAGCCTACAACCTCGTCATGGAAGAGACAACACCCTTCTATGAATGGTGGCAAGCCGGTGAACTCCACCTCCCAACCGAGGATACCGAAGCGGATATGTTTCAATACACCATTGACACACTCTCCGCGCACGGGTATATCCATTACGAAATCTGTAACTTCGCCAAACCGGACCACTTCGCGAGACACAACCTCGTCTACTGGAACAACCAGCCGTGCCTCGGACTCGGTGTAGGCGCGTGCGGGTATGTCAACGGTGTACGTTATACGAATATTCGGGGTATCGCGCCCTACATCAACAAACTCTCCCAACGCCATAAACCGATCGCCGATACCGAACGCATGACGGGACACGCCGAGAAAGCGGAAACGCTCATGCTCGCACTTCGCAAACGTGAAGGCATCTCCCTTGACACCTACCAAGACCGATTCGGCGAAGAAATCGATATCGCATTCGGAAATATCCTCAAAAAATGGATTGACCTACAATTGCTGGAACGCACAGCCACGCATCTTCGCCTCACACCTCGCGGTCTTTTCCTCGCAAACGAAGTCTTCATCGAATTGATGTAACGTTTTCCTTTCTAATTGGATGGAGCTGCAGCCGAACGAGGGCTGAATCAGTCAGCAGAGGCGGCTTTTAGCCGGGCCCACTGCGTCGTGAGTTTCTCTCTACCAGAGACAGACAGGCTAGTGTGTGGAGTCCACGCCATCCCCCAGTTATCACTCGGATGATCCGTCAGATTCGTTATCCGTCCATCGCTCAATCGATACTTATAGATCTTGAAAATGTTCGTATTCTTGACAAAGCCATTCGCAACCGCAGCGAATAGCACAGCTCTGCCGTCGTCCGCCCAACACACCTTATCTATCAACCATTTCTTCGGGATGTCCAAGACCTTCAGATTCCGGCCTTGATTGTTCACGATAATCACCCGATTGGCGACACGTTTGGAATTGACACCATGCTCTATTTCATTATACAAAATGTGTTCGCCATCGGGAGACCAACTCGCAAAACTACTGAAGAGAAACCCATCTCCAAACGGCCGCCGGAGCTTTCGCAGCAACGGTTTGTCGTTGCGTCCATCTGGATTCATAGTGTAGAGTTGATGTCCGAATTGATTGCGCATATAGAGGATCTTTCTGCCATCCGGAGACCACGCCGGACGCACAGCTCCCCGGCTCTCCCCCGCCGTGTCTGTGAGTTGCCGGACCTTACGGGTGGCGATGTCCATGACATAGATCTCCCATCTGTTCCCATGCCGATTGCTGGTAAACGCCAGAAGTTTCCCATCCGGCGACCAGGATGAGCTGCCATCCAGGGCAGGGTGTTGTGTGAGATTCCGTTGTCGGCTGCCATCCGCATTCATAACGAGGATGTCATCCTGTCGCGGTTTCCCAGGTTCTGCCGAAGGTAGGTCCAGGACAAAGGCAATCTGCTGACCGTCCGGGGACCAACTCAAGTTGCCGGGTGCGTAGGGTGTGTCTGTAACTCTACGAATATTGCCACCCTGATCGTTCATCACATAGATATTGCTTTTTCCATCCCGGTCAGAGAGGAAAGCAATATCTGCCATAGCGTGCGGGGAGACGCAGAGAAGCAAGGTGATGAGTATCCAAAGTTTCCGCATTTTTCTAACTCCTTTTTTGAATGAACGCGGGCACGTATCCACGGAATGCCCGCGTTCAGAGGACTTTAAGTCCTATTCCTCTTTCTTGTGCCGAAAATCCAGACTTTCATTTGCCTGCCAGTGACCATGTGTCGTCTTTCTACCAATCCGTCCCCAGACATCAATGCGGGTGTACGTCGACAAAGTATATTCCGCACCTCTCGGTACACCCCAAGCGTCGAGGTTCATATATAGAAAGTCTTGATGCCATATCTCTTCATCTTGCTCCAGAAAGCCATGAAATGTAGGGTCCAACTGAACCCGGTCTGATATGGCGTGCTTGAACTCATAGTCATACTCGACTTTACCAAATTAGCAGTTGACGATACGCGCCAGATGCTTGCTGCTCGTTATCGGATCGTCGTAGGTGGTGTCCCAGACAGAGGCACCCCCATAAATCTCATCTTTCCAACTCGCATCAACAATCGCGCTTACAGGCTTGGCACCCACCAAGACTATCAGCACTAAGCCGAGGAGGGTTAGGAGTGTTGTCACACTTAGGTTTCTCATTTGAAGCCTCCTTACGGGATATACACGCTATTGAAAAGAGAAGCTACAAATACTCTCAGCATTTATAGCAAAATCCTTTTATTTTCTTACTATTGTTAGGTGTAACGTGAGTTTGATACATTACGTTTACATCTCATCAAATGCCCTGTAAATTCCTCAGGGTTATTCAGTTTTCCTATCTGGAAATCCATTTTGAACACAAACATTGCTGCCGAGGCTCAGGGGACCTTAAAAGAGAAAACTAAACGCCCCTGTAAATTCCTTAATGGAGTGCTGAAGACATCAGAATACATACAATTACCAAAATCCGCGCAATCCGCGTCATCCGTGTCATCCGAGATTCAGACGAAAATATGTACATACCGTTTCACCAAAGAAACACCAGAACCCTGCAAATCCTTGAATCCTGTGAATCCTGATTCAGAACAATAAATTTCCCAACTACTGATCGCTGAAATCCGACAATTATCCGCGAAAGACTTGACATACACCGTATCTTTTGATACAGTGTGCCTATGCCACGGAAAAACAAGATTCTCAACATCGGTGATATTGCGCCGCTATTCACACTCCCATCGCATCAACGCGGAGAGGTATCGCTTGAAACGTATCGCGGGACACAACACGTCATCCTAACCTTTTTTCGAGGGACGTGGTGACCGAACAGCCGTCGTCAGTTGGCGGCAGTCCAAGAAAACGTCGCAGGCTACGCAGAATATACAGCCACGCCGCTGGCAATCGCAGGACAGTGGCCCCGTGAATTGCGAGGCTATGCCGAGAAAAACGGCATCACATTCCCGCTATTGGTAGATAAAACACGGAACGTCATCAAAAGCTATGGGGTCTATCACTGGCTCAGCTTAGAGGCTTACAACATCGCACGTCCGGCAACATTTACCATTGACAGAACAGGGATCATTAGATACATGTACATCGGTTCCCATCAATTTGACCTCGCAAAGCAGTCTGAAATCCTCGAATCCCTGAAAGAGATCGCAGCAGAAGAAAATTGATTTTGACTTCTCACCGAAATGTGATATAATTTAATAAAAATAGACTTTCGGGTATAGATTACGTATCGCTATGATGGACGAAACACATATAGCCTTTATGCAACGCGCGCTGGATTTAGCACGGCGAGCAAAAGGACGCACAAGCCCCAACCCTCTCGTCGGCGCGGTCATTGTAAAAGACGGAAGGGTTATCGGTGAAGGGTATCACCAGAAAGCAGGAACACCACACGCCGAGGTCCATGCGTTGAAAGCTGCGGGTGAGGATGCCAAAGGCGCGACACTTTACACAACGCTTGAACCGTGCTGTCATTGGGGACGGACACCTCCCTGCACAGAGGCATTGATTCGCGCAGGTATCGCGCAGGTCTACGTCGCAGAGGTCGATCCGAATCCGAGTGTCGCCGGTAAGGGTATTCAACAACTCCAAAATGCCGGCATAAACGTCCATGTAGGTGTCCTTAGACCAGAAGCGTCAGCCCTAAATGAGGTGCATCGGAAATATATTCAAACCGGTAACCCCTTTGTAATCCTCAAAACCGCTATGAGCCTCGACGGTAAAATTGCCACTGCTTCTGGAGAATCCCAATGGATTACGTCCGAGGCATCACGGCAACGGGGACATGAGGTTCGGGACGCTGTAGATGCGATCCTCGTCGGTAGAGGAACAGTTGCACGCGATAACCCGGCACTAACGACACGGCTTCAGGACACAGAAGCACAGGATGCAATCCGGATTGTGTTAGATTCGCATGGGAGAACCCGTCCAGACGCACGCATTTTCAATGCCGAAAGCGAGGCTGGTGTTATTGTGGCAGTAACGCCAGAGGCACCGACCAAAAACGTCAATACCCTCGAAAGGGCTGGTGCGGAAGTGATAACCGTTCCAGACGCACACAGCCAAGTCTGTTTCAAGAGTTTGATGGAAATTTTAGGCAAACGCGAGATAACAAGCGTCTTAATAGAAGGGGGGAGCCAAATCAACGCCTCAGCCTTCGCCGCTGGTATCGTAGACAAGGTTATGTGTTTCATTGCTCCCAAACTCATCGGTGGACAGAATGCCCCTGGACCGATCGGTGGTGTAGGAATCCAGCGTTTAACCCAAGCAGTGAACCTACAGCGCATGCGTGTCACACCGATTCCTGAACACGACATTCTAATCGAGGGGTATCTATAGCATGTTCACTGGGATCGTCGAAGAACTCGGAACGATTAGAAGCATTCAAATCAAATCTCATGATGCTACCCTTGAGATTCACGCGACCGAAGTTCTCAGTGATGCGAAAGTCGGAGACAGTATCTCCATTGACGGTGCCTGTCTTACGATCCGGTCCCTCACATCGGAAACATTCATCGTAGATGTATCCGCTGAAACCTTACGCCGCACAACCTTAGGCGAACGGAAGGTAGGAGAGCAGGTCAATTTAGAACGTTCACTCCGGCTCAGCGATAGATTAGGTGGACACCTCGTACTCGGACACGTTGACGAGGTCGCGACAATCCGCTCGTGGACAGACGAAGGGGATGCCTCCGTAATGGAGATAACAATGAGTAACATCACCAAACCCTATGTCGCATACAAAGGCTCCATCACAGTCGACGGTGTCAGTTTAACCGTATCTAATGTACACGCAGATGCCTTTGAAGTTACGCTGATCCCGCACACAAAGGACGTTACGACCTTCGGAACGAAACGGGCAGGTGCTCAGGTTAACCTCGAAGTCGACATCGTCGCCCGTTACCTTGAAACACTGTTAAAAAATACCGAAGAGAAGACGGAGCTGAGCAAACAGCACGTTTCTGATACCCTTAATTTGAGCTTTTTAGCGAAACACGGCTATATCGAATAGCTGTCAGCAGTCAGTAAAGCGTGTAGCAGTTATTAACCATTGCGATTCCCACAACGATCTCTGGCTGATTGCCGATAGCCGATAGCCGATAACCATTATGTCAAATACATTTAATACTATTCCTGAAGCACTCTCAGCAATCCGAGATGGGGAAATCGTTATCGTCGTCGATGAACCCGACCGCGAGAACGAAGGCGACCTCATCATGGCGGCAGAAAAGGTAACAGCAGAGCGGATCAATTTCATGGCGAAATTCGGCAGGGGCTTGATATGCCTACCCACCTGTTCAGAACGCCTTGAAGAACTTGAACTCCATCCCATGGTGGTATCCAATACAGCGCAAATGCAGACTGCCTTTACAGTCACCATCGATGCGAAAGAGGTGACGACCGGCATCTCCGCACAAGAACGCGCCTACACCATCCAAAAATTCGTTGATCCCGACGCTGAACCCTCAGATTTCGTCCGCCCCGGACACATCTTCCCCTTAGAAGCGAAACCCGGCGGTGTCCTCCGGCGAGCAGGGCACACCGAAGCCACCGTCGATTTAGCGCGAATGGCGGGTCTATACCCCGCGGGGGTCCTCTGTGAGATACTCAACGAAGACGGCAGTATGGCACGTGTTCCTGAACTCATGAAGTTCGCGGCGCAACACCAACTCAAAATCATCACGATCGCTGACCTCATCGCATACCGTCGCGAGACAGAAACACTGATTCGACGCGTCGCAACCGCTGACATCCCAACCGCACACGGTGAGTTCAAACTACACGCCTATGAAAGCACCGATACAAGCGGTGAAACCGTCGAGGGAGATAAAACACACATCGCCCTCACAAAAGGGGATCTCACCGATCCCGCCCCACTTTTAGTCCGAGTGCATTCGCAATGTCTCACCGGCGATGTCTTTGGCTCCCTCAGGTGTGACTGCGGTGAACAACTCGAAATCGCACTTAAAACCATTGAGAAGGAAGGCAGAGGGGTACTCGTGTATATGCGACAAGAGGGCAGAGGAATGGGGTTGAAAGGGAAACTAAGGGCATATCAGTTGCAAGACAATGACGGATTGGATACCGTTGAAGCGAATGAACATCTTGGGTTCCCTGCAGATTTACGAGATTACGGCATCGGTGCACAGATATTAGCCGATTTAGGCGTCCAAAAGATGCGATTGATGACAAACAACCCGCAAAAAGTTACAGGACTGTCCGGACACGGGCTTGAAATCGTCGAGCGTGTCCCCTTGGAAACCAAACCGAATGCATTTAACCGCCGATATTTAGAAACAAAACGTTCCAAACTCGGCCATCTCCTCCTACATGAGGAATAACCATCGGGAACTATCAAAAAACGAGCAACAAGAAAGATTAGAAAAGCATAACCGAGTTATATACTCGCGAACAAATCCCAAATCCAGTCGCGAATTAACCAAAAACCTGCGCGTAACATTGTCCCGCAAGCCCACACGCGGCTTGCGCCATGAGCGCAGCCCAGGAGCAATAAATTAAAAAATGCCAAACGTTTATGAAGGACATCTCCTCGGCGAAGATCTCAAGTTCGGTATTGTCGTCAGCCGATTCAACAGTTTCGTTACCGAAAAACTGCTCGCTGGTGCGCTGGACGCCCTAAAGCGGCACGGTGTCAATTTGGACGATGTCGATGTTTTCTGGACCCCCGGTGCCTTCGAAATTCCCGGAATCGCCAAACGTCTCGCAGAAAGCGGACGCTATGACGCTGTCATCTGCCTCGGTGCTGTTATCCGAGGTGCGACCCCCCATTTTGATTACGTCGCCGCCGAAAGCGCGAAGGGAATCGCCAACATATCATCCAGCACCAATATTCCCGTTATCTACGGTGTCATCACCACAGATACGATAGAGCAAGCTCTGGAGCGCGCCGGTATCAAGGCAGGAAACAAAGGTTCTGAAGCCGCTATCGCAGGAATCGAGACGGCTAACCTCTATAAAGCAATTGACAAAGCCGTAAATTAAATCGTCAAGCAACCTTTCATAATCCAGAAGGG
Source organism: Candidatus Poribacteria bacterium (assembly GCA_012271015.1). Taxonomy (GTDB): domain Bacteria; phylum Poribacteria; class WGA-4E; order WGA-4E; family WGA-3G; genus WGA-3G. Next base: position 14,120 of record JAAXHD010000307.1, read on the forward strand.
GTCTTAAGGGCGAGGTGCCCTTAGAGAAACACCTCTTTCCAGTAACGAGTGGGGATCCCGGTTTTCATCGAATTCCAACCCACTCCAGGGTCTCAAAGATTTCTGACTTCACCAGGAACCATCGTGGAATGTAATGCAACGATGCCCAGATTTAATAGTTAAAAAAATGATTGCAATTATAGATTACGAAGCGGGGAACCTGACGAGCGTCGCGCGTGCCTTAACATATCTCGGCTATAAAAATGAGATTACATCCACCGCTGAAAAAATACTCAACGCCGAACGCGTGATTTTCCCCGGTGTCGGGGCCGCAAAAGCCACCATGCAAACATTACAGAAACGCGGATTAAACGAGGTACTCAAAGACTTTTTCCGTACCGGCAAACCGATGCTCGGTATCTGTATCGGTATCCAGATTCTCTTTGAACACAGTGAGGAAGAGGATGCCGAATGTCTAAATCTCCTACCGGGATACATAAAGAAATATCCAACGACAGCCACCATAACACGAACTGAGACCCTAAAGGTCCCGCAAATCGGTTGGAACGAAGTGTATCAGACGAAACCGCACGCAATCTTCAACGATGTTCCGAATCCCGCACACTTCTATTTCGTCAATTCCTACTATCCTGAGCCAGTGTCAGAGGACATCGTGATCGGAAAGACGAAGTACGGGCTTGAATTTTGTAGCGCGATCGCTCAAGATAATCTCATTGCAACACAGTTCCATCTTGAAAAGAGTGGGCGCGTCGGACTAAAGATGCTCAATAATTTTCTGGAGATTTAGGTTAACAGTTAACAGTTTTCAGTTACTGAAAGCCAACGACTGACGGCTGACAGCCATAAAAAAGATGTTTACGTTCTTTCTCGCACTCTTCGTGCTTCTGATTAACGTCAGTACGCACCTGTTTCAGATATCGGAATACTATCCAGCGGTGAGCCACTGCTACTACGGGGTGATCGTTCTCTCGGTGCTCTACACAAGACCCCGTGGGCAGAACTTTTTGTTCGGCATTACGACCGTAGCCAATTGGATATACGTCTTCCGCTATCCGAGCCACACTGAAAGCATTATCGTAGCATTGCTCTATCCGTTTGCCGTCTATGGCATCGTCCGTATCATCCGGCACTTTCAAACCCAGAGACGCAGCGGGGTTGAACAGATAGAGGAGATAAACAGCGTCAACGCGAACTTAGAAAAACAGGTCCGAGACATCTCCACTCTCTTTGAGGTGAGCCAATCAGCGAACACTAACCTCGATCTAGAAGGACTCTTTCAACGTATCATCGAAATCCTATCCAAGCGACTCGGTATCTACCGCGGGGCTTTGCATCTCTATGAAAACGGGAAGGTCGTTACCTCCACAGAAGCCGTTTTGGGACTTACGCCAGCAGAGATGAAACGTGGTACGGACGATCAGATGGAAGACATCCAGAAACAGGTCCTCGCATCAGGGAAAGCGATCGGCGTTCCACAAACCCGAAGTCCACGTAGTTACGTCAAACTCTTCGAGCCGGAACGGGTTGAATCCAAAGACTCAATCGCCTTCTGGTGCATCCCGATTATCGTGGAAGAAAATGTCATCGGGACACTGACGATAGACAAAGCCTCAGATGAATTCTCCGCAGAGGACGACCGACGACTCTTGACGATTATCGCCTCTATTATCGCACAGCGCGTCAAAATCCAACAGACAATCGACGCACTCGTTGAATCCGAACGGATGGCGACCCTTGGTCGGTTGGTCCGAACGATAGCACACGAAGTCCGAAACCCTTTAGGTAGCATCCGACTCGGCACACAGTTGCTCCAACACAGCGATGTAGAGTTCAGTTCAGCGACAACACGCCATCACGATGATCGTGATCGCGTGACTTCCGAGCAAATCGAAACCCACTCCAAGAACGTTCAACTCTCTCAAAATGAGATTAATGAATACACAGGTATCATCATAAAAGAGGTGGACAGGTTAAACCGATTCATTGAGCAATTACTTGCTTTCAGCAAACCCACAATGGAAGTCGCAAAACGGAGCGATATTCATCAACTCCTTGATAGTAGCCTCGCTATTTGCCGACCAGAGTTGGAACTTCGTGCCACCACAGTCATCACACAATACAATGACTGTCCAGAGGTCAATGTAAACGAGGACGGAATCACACAGGTACTTCTCAATCTATTTTACAATGCCATAGAGGCAATGGACACAGAGGGAACTTTGGCAATTCAGACAGAATTCGTCCCAGAAACGGAAACTGTGCACGTCCGAGTGCAAGATGACGGACCCGGGATCTCACCTGAAGATGTACCGATGCTGTTCGATCCGTTCTATACTACTAAACAGAAAGGGACAGGATTAGGACTTTACATCAGCCAAAAAATTCTCGCAGAACACCGAGGGAGCATTCAAGTCGATGCGAACCTTGAAGTCGGTACAGCGTTTGTTATGTCCCTCCCTGTTCAGTGAGAAATAGTTGCCAGTTGTGAGTTATAAGTAGTAGGTTATAAGTTAATAGGTTTTTACGGTTTCCGATGGCGAGGTTTCTAACCTCGCCTCTTTGGATCCTCTAATTAATTCTAAACTTTACTATAATAGGTTTTTGGAAGCCTTTCACTTATAACTTATAACCCTTAACCTATAACTTCTTAACTGAAAACCGACACTCTGAAATAAAATATGAAAAATCTTGTGCTTATCGCTGACGATGACGACAGCCTTCGACAAATACTCGCCGCGACGCTACAGAGGGCAGGCTATGAGACGCTCAAAGCCCGAAACGGAGCGGAGACGCTTGCCTGTGTCAAGGAAACAAACGTCGATGTCATTCTGCTCGATATTTGGTTAGGCGATGCTAACGGAATTGAACTCATTGAAGACATTCAGGGTCATAATAGCACCGCTTCGATTATCATAATCACTGCTCACGGCACGACGCAGACTGCAATTGACGCCGCAAAGCAACGCGCCTACGGATACCTCACAAAACCGATAGACCAGCGGAATTTGCTTGATCTCGTGTCGCGCGCTGCAGATGCCAGCAACCAAACGAAGAACGTCAAAACCTCCACTGCCTCCATTGACGTTGAGGGACAGGGGAGAATGGTCGGTCAGAGTCCGGCAATGCAAGAGGTCTATCACAAGATTGGACGCGCCGCCGTCAGTGACGAAACCGTCCTCGTTTTAGGTGAAAGCGGAACCGGAAAAGAACTGGTCGCCCAACTCATCCATCAAAACAGCGACCGAGCCGACAATCCGTTCATCGTCGTCGATTGTGGTGCCATGCCTTCGAGTCTCATCGAAAGCGCGCTCTTTGGACACGTCAAAGGCGCGTATACCGACGCACACACCGCAAGGAAGGGAAAATTCCAACAGGCAGACAGTGGGACTATCTTTCTCGATGAAATCGGTGAATTGCCGATTGAAGTTCAGACGAAATTGTTGCGGGTCCTCCAAGAACGAGAAGTTGAACCGATGGGTGGGACCGAGACTCACGCCGTCGATGTCAGAATCATCGCCGCAACCAACCAACGACTTGAAACCGCGATTGAACAGAAAGCCTTCAGGGAGGACCTCTACTATCGTCTCAACGTCATCCCTATCTCTCTGCCTCCGCTCCGAGAACGAAAAGAGGACATACCAGAACTCATAGACCTTTTCACCCGCCGGTTTGTCGAAGAATATCAGCTGCCGAATATCGGCATCTCCGCGGAAGTTGCGAAACGGCTCACGGCTCACGAATGGCAGGGGAACGTGCGCGAATTAGAAAATGCGATCAAGCGAGCACTCGTGATGTGTTCGGGACAAATGCTATTGCCTGAGCATTTCGATCCGATACTCGAAGAATCAAGCCCCGCCAGTGAACCCGGAAATCTTGATGCCCAAATTTACAATCTGCTCCAAGCGCATGTTCAACACTCTATGGAATCCGAAACATCACCGGACGACCTGTACGCTGAAATCCGAGCGATCTTTGAGAAACCCCTCTTTAAAATAGTACTTGAGCACACCAAAGGAAATCGGAGTAAAGCGTCAGACATCCTCGGCATTAATCGGAATACGCTCCATACAAAACTTGTTGAGTACAATCTCACCTCATGAAGATATAGGTGTGTTCTCTTAATTAGGAAAATGTAGCCTGCAACAACAGCGCAGGCGGATTCTCTGAGAAACACGTTAAAGTTCTAGGGGAAACACCCAAGCAAAAACACCCACGTTGTTTAACCGCAAGGAAAAATTAAAAGATGGATTTAGGTAAAGTTATTGGAACGGTCGTCGCAACTCGAAAAGACCCGAGTTTAGAAGGCACCCGTCTCCTCATTGTGCAACCCTTAGACGAAAAACACAATCCCATTTCTGAACCACTCGTCGCCGTGGATACGTTACACGACGCAGGTGTTGGCGAAACGGTCTACTTCGTTACGGGTGGCGATGCCGTAAGCGTCATCCCCGGTAAGCGGATGCCGGTCGATGTTGCCATCGTTGGCATCGTCGATTCTATTTCGCTGCTTGACCCAAAGAATGGCAGTCAGCAGTCAGCAGTCAGCAATCGGAAAGAGTAGCCGTCGGCAGTCAGGAGAACGACTGTCAGTCTTCGATCTTCGGTAACTCGTTTGTGGCGGTAACAACGTTTGCAACTGACACACGTCTTGCTAACAACCGACAGCCAATAGCCGATCGCCATTACACGGAGTCTTGAAAAAAATGTACATCGCCAAAGTAATCGGAAAAGTCGTTTCTATCGTTAAACATCCTGCATACGAAAATCGTACACTGCTGCTCATCCAACCGTTGAGCGTCAAATCCGAACTCGTTCGCACCCCAACGATTGCTGTCGACTATGTCGGTGCTGGCGAAGGAGACACAGTGATCGTCGGTGCGGGTCCCGGTGTAGCACAAGAGGTATTCGGCATTGAAGACGCACCTATCCGAGAACTCGTCATGGGGATTGTTGATCGGGTCGATATAACACTTCAGGAGGAACCAAAATGAGACGCATGAATCTAACTGTCTGCTGCGTCATAGCAATCTGTTTACACCTCAATGCGTGTAGAGTTGCGCAGGTGTTATCCACACAATACAGTGAAAACATAGCGAGTGCCGCCTACGGCACCGAAGCGAACCACCCCGGCATGAACGATGGAAGTCTGGAAACATTGGCGACACTCCCAGCACAAAATGAACGGAACTTCATCATTCAATTCGCTGAGGTACATCCCGTCCGAAAAATCGTCATCCACAACAGCAACCTCTTCCGGTTCGAGATGGGCTACCTGAACCCTGAAACCGACGAATGGGAAACTTTTCATACAGTCATTCAACGGCGCAATATTGGCGACGAGCGCGCGCAACCTCTGTTCGTCTTTGATAGATTGAACTTCCGGACGAAGATGATTCGCGTCGCCGTTACCCGAACTGTCGATGATGTCATTATAAATAAAATAATGGCTGAACCGGGAGACAAAGTCATCGACCGTCGGACGACCCTCGTCGGTCAATACTATCCACACTATCGCGTAATGCAACCCGCAGTCGCCCAAATCCGAGAGATAGAAATCTATCACCTCGCTGAGAAATAGTTGCCAGTGTCCAGTGTCCAGTTACCAGTTTTCAGTTAAGAGGCGGTCTGAACTGTGATTTTTGTGATTGACAGATTTACGGGAATCACCACTGGTGACTGGTACCTGACAACTATTAAAACTATTTTAAAGAAAAACGCAGCGACTCACAACAGACTGTAAGAAACCTCATCTAATCACGGATATAATAATGCAAATTCGTCCCTTAGCACTGCGCGTTCCTGCGTTCAAACGGTTCCTACTCTTATTAATAGCACTCTTCCTCTGCTTGAACACCTCCCCCTTGCCTATCCCGAACTCGGAAACCTGCTCTTTTGGAATCGCGGATGCCGCACCGACTCCCCTAAGAGCACAAAGCACCCGCGCCTTGACAAGTAACAGCGCAAAAACCCACAGAGAGATTGAATTGGTCAGTAGTACCTCACAAGGTGTAACGATCCAACTCGTCATCCCTAAATCCGATTTCCTTTTTATGACCCATCAGCCGCCATCAGCCGGCAGTCAGTTTCCAGAAAGTTTGGAGATCTCTAACGTCGCAGGTCCAACGCTATCCTTCCCGGGATGTAACTTCACTACTGAACCCGGTATGCTACGCCTTCCGATGCAATCTACGCTCATTAGTGTGCCGCCCGACGTAGACTTCCAATTGCGGGTGATTGATAAGGATTTCAGCACACACAAGATAGAGGCAATAGCACTCACTTCAAACAAACAAAAAGATCGCTTCTTTCCAGAACGGCTCACAGAAATCAGAAATACCGGTTGGATCCGAGAGAACCGCGTCCTCCCAATCCAGCTGAATCCTGTCCAATACAATCCTGCCCGCCGTGAAGTGCGACTCTACCATCGACTTGTGGTAGAGGTGCGCTTCAGCAGAACTGGCATGTCTGCGCCAGCCACTATGTTATCTACTATACCAATCGGCTTGCACACCGAATCTGCCGCTTATGACGCAATCTTCGCCGATATGCTTGTTAACCCACAGAGTGCCGTTAAATGGCGTTCCCCCATCTCACGGTCACCTGCGGCACCGAGCGTTCCATTCACAGGACCACGTTATAAGATCAGCGTCACCAAAGCTGGTATGTACAGCATTACAGCACAGGATCTCGCAGCTGCCGGTGCTAATATAGAGACAATAACTCCTGCGACATTGACGCTAACAAACAAAGGAAAGCGGATACCGATTTTTGTTCGTGGCGAAGGCGACAAAAGGTTCGACCCAACAGACGAAATAATTTTTTATGGTGAACGCCAGCAAGGAGAGACCAGTTATATCGATCCCTATTCCGATGAGAACATCTATTGGCTCTCTTGGGGTGCGGGACCAGGGATCCGAATGGGAACGAAGACTTCACTTCCTGAAGCAAATAACACGCAAACTTACCGGCGTTTCCTCACACGGTCCCATTTTGAGAAAGACCTACAGTTCAGACGCTTCCGTCATGTAAACCTCACCGCAAGCCAGACATACATAGAATTTAGTCAAGGGCTACTACAGCGTCAGTTCCACTTAACCGAGCTACCACCCCTCCCAAATGATAGTTGGTTCTGGGCATCACTGAGTGCTCCGGCACTAAAAACGTTCAACTTCAATCTGCCCAGCGTTTCAGAGAGCGCACTACCTACAACCGTCCGGGTCAGTCTCCACGGTAGATCCAACACACCGCATCTATGCACTATTTGGTTAAACGATAAAATAGAATTTGGAGAAGCACGCTGGATTGGCGAAACTGAGCACCAAAGCAGTCAGGAAATCTCTCAGTCCTTTCTTAATCAAGGACAGAACGCCATTCGGATTACAAATCCTGACAACCCTGAATCACCGATCGACATCATCCTGCTCAACTGGATTCAAATCGACTATTGGCGCGATTTCATAGCAGCAGCAGATGTGCTTCCCTTTGGTATCACCCCTTTCGTTGACGAAACGGGTGCTGTGAATCCAAATTTCAAAGTCGAATTAAAGAACTTCACCACACCAGACATCGAAATCTACGGCATCAATGGCACCCGTTACGCAGGCTTATCCCCATTTATCGACGAAGATACCCCTGGAACTTACAACGTCATGTTCCGCTCGACTCAAATTCGTCCGAAGGATGTCAGCGATCCTACGATCCAATACATCGCACTGACCCGTAACCAATTCCGAAAACCGACAATCTCGGTAGACACCCCATCCGATTTGCACAGCACGCACAACGCCGCAGACTACATCATCATTACACATAACCACTTTATTCACGACGTTCAGCAACTTGCCGACTATCGCTCTCAACAAGGACTGCGCACTAAAGTCGTCGATGTCCAAAATATCTACGACGAATTTAACCACGGTATCCTTAATCCTATAGCCATTCGTGAATTTCTCAATTACGCCTATCACAATTGGCAGCCCCCTGCTCCAACCTACGTTTTTCTCATAGGCGATACACATATCAACATCAAAAATAAACCTAATTTCGTACCAACGGTTCAGGTGCAAATCCCAGGCTATGGATCCGGTGCGTCAGACCACCAATTCGTTACATTTCGCGGTGAAGATAGTTTCCCGGACATGCTCATCGGTAGAATGCCAGCCAATAATCGCGTAGATCTCCGCATATTTATCGAACGCACCATCAACTATGAGACGGCTGCTCCAGTCGGTGCTTGGCATAAGCGACTGCTCATGCTCGCAGGTTCAGATTTGAGATTTCACTGGCAAACCAGTCAACTCATTTCCCACAATCAGTTGACTGGTAGATACGACACCCAACGCATTTATGCACCCCATACGGACGAGCCAACTTTGAGCGACGATACTATCCTTACCCCTATCGGCAGACGCGTTATCGACGGTTTTAATGACGGTGCCAGTATCGTCAACTATATTGGACACGGCGGCGGTGGGAGATGGGCTTCCAGTCGGATGCTCGACTTTGCAGACCCTGAACAGAACTTAACCAATATTTCGCAACTCCCTTTGGTTATTAGCATGACCTGCTATACCGGTTCGTTTGAGGAAACCAAAAACAGTCTCGCCGAAGAACTCCTCCGCTCCGAAAACGGCGGTGCCGTCGCTGTCATCGGCGCGACCAGTATCGGACTACTCGATGGCGACTACTACCTAAATGCCGAAATTTTCGACGTTATCTTCAACAAACAGATACACAATTTCGGTGCCATCCTTGCGCAGGCAAAGACCCAGTTTCTCATTAATACCCCCAGATTCCTCGATCTCGCTGAAGTCTTCACGCTTTTCGGCGATCCTGCGGCTCGCTTGAAAATACCGAGCAACACAATACAGGTCACAACAGACATCAGTGCCAATCAAGGGCGAAACGTTTCTCAAGGTGATACCTTTCTCTCGGTTTCTGGGAAACTACCCGATCAGAACTTTAGTGGAGACGCCGAAATAACCGTTGTTCCGACAACTGAGACCGCAATCTCAAAAAACATCAAATTGAAACCGGAAATAGTGCCTGTAGTCAACGGACAGATTCGTACAGAAATACGGGTCCCCGCTGATCCTGACTTTGATGTCGGTGCTGTCCAAATTTACGCATGGAACGCAGATGAAGAGGCTTTGGGGCACACCACCTACAAGATCTTAGACCGTTATGTCAACAACGTGCGCCTCGTTCCCTTTCCAGTCGCCGCGAACGAACCTGCATACCTTTACATAGAAGTGGTGGACGCAGCTGCAATTGACGAAATGACGCTGTTTTGGAGCACAGATGGTCACGAATTTTTCACAACTCCCGTTGTGCCGCATGCCGCTACGACTTACAGAAGTCTGCGACCTATCCCCAGATACCCCTACGGAGAAATTATCGATTATTACGCCGAAATCAAAGTCAAAAGTGGACGCACATTTCAAACAGAACTCATCACCTACGATGTGGGATACGATGAAATTGACATTGACCTCCTCGTTTTGAATCAAACCCTTACATGGGACACCTTACCGCCCTTCACACTCTCAGCACACGTCTATAATCGGGAGAATCAAACCGCTCGGAACGTACCCGTTCAGTTCTTTGTAAAAACATTGAGTGGTAACACCGATACTCCGACCACAAACCTCAGTATCCCACTCATACTCAAAGAGCTCCAGAACGCGATACCACTCGGAGACCTCCACATAATTCCCGAAGTTCTACCCGGCAGTCAAGTGGTTATAAGCGTGCCTTGGCAACCTCCTCCGGGCGAATATCTCGTCACGGTCTATGTAGACCCACCCTCCACCGAATTCCCACACGGGAGTATCGTTGAAAAACGTGAAAGGAATAACTGGACATCGCGGCAGTTTTCGGGCAACCGTATCATTCTTACACCCGAAACGCTCGATCAACCGATTCAGAGCCCAGACGGCATCTTTCGGATCGCCGTTCCGTCCGGCAGTGTGCAAACGAGCACCGTTCTGACTTATGCTGAAGAAGCCCTTACCATTACAAACCAACCCGATATTGCCGCGGCACTCTCAACACCGGAAACCCTTGCCTATCAATTCGACTTGGAAGAATCGAGGTTGCAAAGCATTCCTACACTGACAGTAACCGCCACTTTCGGAAAAGAAAATCTTCCTAAAAACATGGACGATGTCCATATCTATCGGCAGGATACTGATAACGGAAATTGGATTCGGGTCGGCGAGGAAACAACGACTGGAGACACTATCTCTGCGGAGGTCAAACTGCCGGGAACATTCGCGCTGCTCTCACACAGTGACACCAGTCCACCCGTACTCGAGCTCACCTTTGAACACCAAGGTTTCGTCGATGGCGACTACATCTCTGATACACCCACTATCTCAGCGCAGATTGAGGACGCAAACGGGGTCGATTCACGTCCAGAGAATATAATCCTCACCAAAAACGGTGAAAACGTGCCACGAGATGAATATGTGGTTGCAGCATCTCCCACGAATAATAACTTACTTCTGATAACCTATACTCCCGTCTTGGAACCGGGAGAATACCGCATTCGGTTACAGGCGCAGGACGCAAATGGCAATACATCAGACACGGAGCGGACTGGAACTGTAGCTGGGGAATTTGAAATCAAAAATATTGCCAACTTCCCGAACCCATTTGTGCCGGGAAGCGGGACGTATTTCGCTTATTACCTCACGGAAAGCGCGGACGAGGTAAGTCTGAAAATCTATACGATTACAGGTCGCCGTATCCTCGCTATTGACACACTTGATGCGTCCGTCTCTTTTAACGAATTCCACTACGAAGGTTATGATGGCGATGGCGAACCGCTTGCCAACGGGGTTTATCTCTACAAATTCACCGCTCGCAAAGGGGACATCCGTAAACAAAAAGTGGGGAAAATCGCCGTGCGGAAGTAGCTTCTTAATTAGGGTATCTCTGGATTGCCCCCGCGGAGCACTCCGATGATCCTTCCAAACGGCTTATCTGGAAACAGGGACGCGAGTTCCCGTGTATACGCCAACGGGGTGAGTTTCAAAACCTCACCGTCTATATCCACCTTATAACTCCGATGCACATCTGCCCCCGCTGCCAAGAGTGCCTCGACGACCTCCAAGCACTCGTCAAGTGCCTCTGCCGCCTCTCTCACCCCATACCACGTCCCTATCGCCACAAGGAGCGGAGACATCTCGTAAGTGTGGGAGACGGTTTCGGATGCAAGTGTGTTCGTGCCTGGTAAGAAAAGCGGCGACCTCTCACACGTATGAGCGTCATCGTCACCTACTTTCAGATTCTGCACGACATCGTAGCGAAACTTCGCCTTAAAGGACGCGCTCGGATCGGCACCGTATTTGAGTAACAAGCGAACTTTTTCAGGCTGATAGACCTCACACGCGAAGGCAAGGGCATTCGTCAAAACTGGGGCAGAGGGTTTAGTGGCTTCAAGCAGTCGTTCCGTTACATCCAAAGCAAAGGTCTGTGTCAACGCGGAGGCTAAATCCTTCGTAATGTCCACTTCCGCCACTGTGGCGAACTCACACAAGATGCCGAGAATGAAGTCGTGTCCATACGCCGCCGCAATTTCAATAGGACGAAACAGCATCCGATTGCCACAGACAAACTGCTGCTCAAATAGCTTAGGGTCGCTCCTGATGTATTCTACGACCCTTGGCTCATCATCCATGATAATTGCCGCTGCTAAATCCGGCACTGCCCCTTTTTCAACCAATAAGTCGTAAAAAGGTTTTCGCGGCTCAATTTCAAGCGCTGAATGATGCCACGGTTTCACCAATAAATCCATTGGTGCACTACCTTCAGCCTGTCCTGCCGTTACCAACGATGGATCCGCTTCAATCAAGATTTTGGCGATCTCTATCCGATTGCAACCGGCGGCAATTGCGAGCAGGCTTACGCCTCCTTTCCACTTCCTCGATATGTCAAAACGTTGTTTAAGCACCTCTGGGGTGTTACGGATAGATGTCTCAACGTGTTCACGGTCATCCATGCGAACCGCGGCAACGACATTCGTTGCCGCTCCGTGCTCTCTGAAGAGGTCATAGAGGTGCCGTATCGGTCTGTACCATTTCTCTTTACCGAAATTTATGAATCCTCTTGAGGCGAGTGCTTCAATAGGCGTTCGTTCATCCGCATCTCTCGCAAAAACAAGCGACGGCTCGGCAGTTAGGAGTTCGTCTACGCGTTGAATATCCACCTGTGTGTGATCAGGGGTGCGGAGTATTTGGAACAGGAGGTCTTTGGCGGGTGTCCCAGCTGCTATTTGTTCTTGATGCAACACGTCTTGCTTCAATCGCGTCCAACTGGCAAATCCGTATTCACGGGCAATGGTGAGTTGTGCGTCCTGCAAACCGAATGCCGCGTCTTGGATTTCTGCGTCTGTGGCATCAGAAAGTTTAGGGAAAAATGAACGAATACGCTGGAGCGCATCTACAGAGCCTTCCTTGTGTCCCTTAAGCAGTTGTTTCGCTTGGGACTTAAGGTGTTCAAGACTCGGATTGGGGGGAAGTTGTTTATGTTGCATGAGAATCCTCTCTCGTTACGCCTGTCGTCCGCATTTACAGGCAGAGAAAGAAGATTTTAGGTGTTCGGAAGAAACAAGGCAGGTTGGACCCTTCCCGCGGACTGGAGGTTTCCTTGTGAACCTAAGATAGGATACCACAAGCGTTAGGGGTTTGTCAAGTTAAAATGCGCAATCACCTATGATTCGCGAATTCGGTTGATATTACTCACTGAATGTGGTATGATTAACGTGAGTTTAAAAATAAAAATT
>JAAXHD010000090.1:0-2827 GCA_012271015.1 Candidatus Poribacteria bacterium
CCCTTTTCTATTCCAATCCGATTTCCTTTGCAGATGTCTTCACAAAAGAGGAGTTTTAAACATGTTGCACACGTTGCTATCCAAAAAAGTTTTTCTTTTAGGGCTCCTCCTCTGTGTGTTTTGCGTTGTCGGCAGCCTTGTTTATCACCAAACCGTAAGGCGCGATGTCCGGGAACAAGAGGCGAAAACGCAACAGTTCCTCAGACAATTGGAAACCCGTAAGGCGAATCGTCTTGTACAGCGCACCGAAACCTATAGTGCTGAAGATCTCGGACAAGAAAAGTCTCATTTTGTCTCCGATAACGTGTCCGAAATCACATCAGAATCTGCGGAAGTGTTGCCTACAGATGATTTGGACTTCATTGAAATAGGCGAGGATCTCTTCGCTGGGGAAACCTCTGCAACCCACGATGAAGTTGTTTCACCCTACGGTGTCTCCCCTTACGGCTTCGGTCCTTATCCGGAAATCCCCGTAGGTTTTTCTGAACATCTGATGCCGGTCTGGACCTGGTCTGAAAAGAAGTTGGAGAGAATAGCAGGAAGGGGAAAAAATTTTGAGTTGATGCATAGAGTTCTCATCAAACTTTGGAACCAAGGGGACCAGGACTTTATTGGAGTGAGTTTAAACGACCAGAGCGGTAAGGTTTATCCAACCTACCAAAATGTAATGTATGTTACAGATTGGGCGGAACGTGAAAATGGAACTGTTCGTCTTCCGGCCTCTTTTTTCGGTGCTGCTGAGGAAGATTTCCATATTATGGATATTATAAAGGATGAACGGGTTCCTGCCATGATTACATTCTTAGATGCTAATACACACGGGTATGATCCTTACCAATTTTTAGATTTACAATAGGAGATAATATGTCTATTTTGCGCTGCTTGACAATCTTGATACTCTTGTCATTTTTAACCTCTGCGATTCAGGTTTTTGGAGAAGTAAAGTCTAATTCGGACTCAGGTTCTTACTTACTCGATCCGAATGAGAATCTTGCCCATTTGCTGAAAGTGCGTTACTATGCCTGGGGATACGCAAAAAATGATGACGCGAACCATGATGGTTGGTATTGCGTGTGGGCCAAAGTGGGTGGTGATACCCATTATTCTAGTGGCGATTACGACGGTATATTGAATTACTGGGGGTCTAAAGATAAGGACCTTTACATCTGGGAATCGGCACCGAGTCTTTTTGATCACGCTTACGCCAACTAAGCCATTTTTCAAACAAACCTAAAAGCCGTCGGTGTCTTTTGACATCGGCGGCTTTCTTTTTCCATAAATAGTAAAAAATTTTGGGGGGTTAAAGTAGGGATTTTTCTCATTTTTTTCAAATATATGTTATCATTTACGTCAGGTAATAACGCGATTGCACTACTTAGAACGGTGCCGCGAGGTCTTTGCAATAATATTAATTTCGTAAAACTTGTAAAGAATTTAACAGGACTTACGCAAATTGTGTCCAAAAGGACCATATTTCAGTCAGGGTCATTTAGTTTTCGGTTCCGATCTGGATTTTCATTCGCATGAAGTTAACGTTTTTGCGCACTATCGCGAGCGGGGGAAATTGAGGAAATTGAAGAAATACCCCCTTCCTTCTCCAATTTTCCGTATCGGTGTTTGAACCACTGGCATAACCACGGGAGAGATGAAATGAAAACCACAATATTTGTCGTAACGCTTCTCGTTTTAATGGTGTTTAGCATTGCAGACGCGAAAATTCTTTTTCTTGATGACTTTGAACAGGATAAAATTGGTGAAGAACCCTCGAGATGGGAACACCTCAACTTTAACTCAGGCAACGCAAAAATCCTTATTGAAAAGGACCCTGCGGATCCCCAAAATAAAACCGCCAAAACCACTGGTATCGGGCTTTACATCCCGAAAGTGAATGGAAGAGAAGGATGGCGGGATTACATTTGGGACTTTGATTGGTTGTGGGAAAATGACAGTTTTGTAGGCACTATCTACCGGGCGGAAGGCGGGCTTAAAGGAGCTGAGTCGCATTTTCATGGCACGCGTCGCGTCGGCGGGTCGAATATTCAGATTTATACGCGCAAGGCTGGGGCTTGGGCTTTGCTTGGAACCGGACAGTTTCCCAATGAGAACAATGTATGGTATACCCATCGACTGGTTATGAAAGGCGGACAACACCAGATGTATCTTAGGAAACGGGGGAAAGAATTGCCGCCCGCCGATTGGCATCTCAATGAAAAACCTGTTGTGGAAGTTGATAACGACACTTTCAAAACGGGTCCCGTTGGTATGATGGGGATTACCTCTGGCATCAGTTATTTTGATAATATGGTTGTTGTCGAAAGTATCGCCGATATTGATAAGGTTCGTCCTGTTTCACCCCATCTTAAGTTAGCAGCGACGTGGGGAGTAATCAAAACCAGATTCTGACAAATTAATTTGACAAATCTTCTTTTAGCGTGTATACTTAATAATGCTTGTTGAGAAACGAGAGCAAAACTGTTTTTTGCGGGCATTTCTCCTTTTTGTGGGCTTATAGCTCAGACGGTTAGAGCGCGCGCCTGATAAGCGCGAGGTCCCTGGTTCGACTCCAGGTAAGCCCACCATTTCTTTTTTCCACTGTTTTCAACACACATCTGCTCCTTCATTTCCCCGACTCGTGAACTAATTCCATAGGCTTTCAAATTCGTATATCTTACCCTTCTAAAGAATCCAATGAAGAAAGAGAATCCAATCGGATTATAACATATCAGGGACACCGATTATAGTAAAGTTTAGAATTAATAGGACACTCTGCATCGGCGAGGTTAGAAACCTCGCCTACCAAGAGAGGGGCGAATGTCTATTTATTTTT
>JAAXHD010000090.1:2949-7656 GCA_012271015.1 Candidatus Poribacteria bacterium
TCGACAACCTGATGACCTTCCGATTCGCCGCAGCCGTCTTCATCACACTCTTGCTTGTGGTCGCCAATACCGTTGTACTCCTCAAGGACTATGAACAGCGTCTATCCGCTTACAATACGGCTACCCAGGAAAGTCACCAAGAATTACGCAAGCAAAAAGTCTACTCCCGTTACGCTATGAAGTTAATTGTCCATCGCCCCCCGAACCCGTTGAGCATCTTCAATTTGGGATTAGATAAGCAGGTGGGTAACGAAATTGCTGTATACCACGCGTTCGTGCCAACAGTTTGGGATGCAGTGAAGCACGGGGCGGATAACCCGTTTCTCAACCTCTTCACTTCAATTGATATTGCGCTTATTTTTCAAGGGGTACTGAGTCTGCTCGCGTTGGTTTTCGCTTATGATGCTCTCGCTGGCGAGCGTGAACGGGGGACGTTACGCCTCGTGCTGACGCATCCAATCCAGCGTGGATACATCCTATTTGCCAAGTACATCAGCGCGATGCTCTGCCTACTTGTACCGTTACTGATAAGCCTTCTCCTATCCATCATCTTGCTGACGACATCCACCTCCATTTCTTGGAACGCGGATGATTTTCTTCGCATCGGTGGGATTATCCTAATATCACTTCTCTATATATCGCTGTTCTACCTCATCGGTTTATGCATCTCCGCGATGACGCGTCGAACCAGTACCGCGCTCATGCTGTCCATGTTCGCCTGGGGATTCTTAGTGCTCGTGTATCCAAATCTGATTCTTACTGCGGTTGACATTGTCCCGAAACCGGAGACGCAAACCTCCGCCTATAATCAAATCAAACAGATGTGGGAAGAATTGGACAGAGAAAAAAAGAAATTTCTCCGCAATGATACCATCCTCGGTCCCCTATCGCGTGACGGCGAAAGTTGGGGATTTCGCTTGAAAGGTGGTGAATATTCCTTCTTGAGGGATGCAGACAAACCGTCAACACTGCTCTATTTCTACCAAAGCGGATTCTACGCTGGAAAAATTAAGGCAGAATCTGAACCACATGTACCACTCGTCCAGAGCTATTACGGCTTCCACAATAGGGAGATTGTCAGTACCGTAAACCGAACGTGGCTTGTTCGTGAACCGGCATTAGAGGCTGTCTATATCCAACCGGCGAATCTCGGTCGAATGTTGTTAAAGTTTTCACCTGTTGGGTTGTATGATGCGGCAACGGAAGCCTGGGCAGGCACAGACGTGGAGGGTATTCAAGACTTTTTCAGCGCGGTTCGACGTTACCGGCGTGCAGTCATTGATTATTTCTATGACAAAAAAATATTTGAATCGCGACAATGGTTTGCTGCCGACGAAGGCACAGCTGACTGGGATGCACTCCCTCGTTTCTCCTTTCAGAGAAGCGACATAAGCATCAATGCCAAACGAGCGTTCCCTGATCTGTTCCTACTTCTCATGATTAATGTCGTTCTGTTTGTAATAATATTTCTGATTTTCATCAGGAGTGAAGTGTAGAGTGGCAGTCAGCGGTCAGGTCGCTGCGCTTTCAGCCATCAGTTAAGAAACATATTTAGTGGTTGATCGTGTGCGGACTCCCGCAAATTACTGATTACTGATTGCGCCTACTAATATGGATCAATCACTCTTTGCTGAAGGCTGATTGCTGACAGCCGACAGCCATAAAAAACCAATGTGGCATATTACAAAACGTGAAATCTACGATAACCTCAATAGTCTCCGATTTGCCCTGACGACCGTTTTATTGCTGGCACTGATGGGAACCAATGCCGTTAAACATCTCCGAGAGCATCCGAAACGGGTACAGAGGTATCAGGACGCTGTCACCGAATCTTTGAATCGCTTAACCACTCGCGCCGACGACAGTCTCTATAAACTGGCACAATATGGACCGGGAAACTTCTACAAAAAACCGTCTCCCCTTCATTTCTGTGCAAACGGTGGTGAGACCATTTTACCAGATACGGTTGAAGTGAACGAACCGCCTGTGTTTGCGACCGATTCAGATAATAACGTGCTACTCAAAGGCATCTGGAGTCTGTCCTATCCAGATGCCAATCTCCAGAATAAGGACATTGGACCGAATGTTTCACAAGTGGATTGGGCATTCATCATCGGTTACGTCTTGAGTTTGATAGCCGTCTTGTTCACCTTTGATGCCTTCTCCGGTGAACGCGAGCGCGGCACACTCCGATTGATGTTAGCAAATTCAATTCCCCGCCATACTGTCCTTATCGGCAAGTTTTTAGGCGCGTTGCTTAGTATTAGTATCCCGTTTATACTTGCTGTGTTGGTGAACCTCTTATTGATTTCTACCGCAAATACTGTTCATCTGACGACAGAAGCATGGGGACGCTTAGGTATCATTTTCTTTCTCGCGCTTTTATACACGAGTCTGTTTTTGGCGTTAGGGCTATTGGTCTCCACGCGTGTGCAACGGAGTGCGGTGAGTCTGATGATACTTCTGTTGACGTGGGTAACCTTTGTCGTTTTTATGCCCAGCACCTGCGCTTCAATTGCGAGTAGCTTCTCACCTGCGATGTCCTTTGATGAATTTTGGCAGCAGCGTAACCCAATTCGAGAGGACTTGTGGGATAAATACGAACAGTGGCTCTGGTCCAGTAAGTTGGACGACACGACGTTAAGGGCGAAAAGCGATTTTTACACCGAAAACGCTAAAAGAGAGGAACGCAGACATGAAGAACGATTAAAGTACCGGACTTCTCAGGTGCACCGCGCACGTGCGATCACCAGCCTCTCACCCGCCACACTTCTGCAGCACCTTATTGAAGCGTTTGCTGGAACCGGATTTGAGCGGCATTTGCAATTTGCGGGGAACGTACAACGCTATGCCCGACAATTGCGTGGATTCGTTGCTGACACCGATAGAGGGGACTCTGAAAGTCTCCATGTTATCGGTGTTCGTGAGGGTATGTCGCAGAAGCCGGTCAATTCTAAAGCGGTTCCGAGGTTTGAAGACACGCTGAGCCTGAGTAAAGATTTCAACACTGCTGCGATGGAGTTACTGTTGTTGGTGTTGTTCGTTGTGGTGCTTCTGTCGGGTGCGTATCTTGCGTTTGTGCGTGTTGAGGTGTAATAGATGCTAATAACACTCATTCGTCGAGAACTCCTTGACAATCTAATGACCTTCCGCTTCGCAGCAGTATTGCTCATCACGCTGTTGCTCGTTGTTGCAAACACAGTCGTGCTTGTCCAAGATTATGAACAACGTTTGGAGAGTTACAATGATGCCGTCAAAATGCATCAGCAAGATTTACGCAATTCCAAAACCTATTCTACTGCATATCTGTTCGTTGACCGGTCACCGAATCCGTTAAGTATTTTCAATATCGGATTAGATAAACGTTTGGGAAACCTCATCGGTATCTATCACGGATTTATGCCAACACTCTGGGATGCCCAAATGCACGGCACGGACAACCCGTTTATCGCCTTCTTTTCTTCGATCGATATTGTCTTTGTCTTTGAAGTTATCCTCAGCCTAATGGGGTTAATATTCGCTTACGACGCGATTGCGGGAGAACGTGAACGCGGCACGTTACGTCTCGTTCTGGCACACCCCATCCAACGCGGGCAGATTTTGCTTGCGAAATATATCAGTGCGATGGTGTGTCTGTTGGTTCCCTTGGTATTGAGTCTGCTTTTTGCCCTATTGCTGTTAACGCGTTCGATTTCGTTCTCAACTGCTGATTTTCTCCGTATTGCTGGAATTGTTTTCGCCTCATTCGCGTACCTGTCGCTATTCTATCTCATTGGATTGCTGATTTCCGTGGCGACGCGTAGGACCGGAACGGCGTTGATGCTCGCGATGTTTGTATGGGGATTTTTGGTACTCGTGTATCCGAATTTGATTCGGGTAACGGTTAATCCTGGAGGCGACATCCAAGCGCGTGTGAAGACTGCCCAGCACCAGATTCAACAGATTTTAGATACGTATGAAAGGGAACGTCAAAAGTTCCTTGAAAAAGAGGGAATCGCTGGCGAGATGTCGGAATTCAGCACGGCGTTAGGGTTTTATCACCAGGCGGATGTGAATCCAGTAACCCTGACGACTTATATTGAAAATATGAGTGTTATTTCAGAAATTCGTCCGAACTTTGAGAAGTACGTTCCCGCCGCTAAGCGATATTACAATTTCGTTGAACCGTTGGTTACCCAAACAGTAGAAAAGGCGTGGCGCGTCCGCAAGCATGCACTTGATGAAATTTACGTCCAACAAGCCACAACTGATAAGATATTGTTGAAACTTTCACCCGTAGGTATCTATGACGCTGCGACGCAGGCATGGGCAGGGACTGATCTATCAGGACTCAGAGATTTTTTCGATGCAGCGCGACGTTACCGAAAAGTTGTGATTGACTATCTCTACGCGAAAGATGCGTTTTCGTCAAGAGAATGGTTTGTCGCCGATAAAGGTGCTGTGAATTGGAGCACACTCCCTCAGTTTACTTTTGAAAGAAGTGATGTTGGGACGAATGCAAAACGGGCATTACCAGACCTGTTTCTTCTGCTTATCGCCAACCTTGTCTTGTTCATGGGAATAGTTTTTATTTTTATCAAAAGTGAAGTATAGAATGGTTATCAGTTCGCTTCGCTTTCGGTTCGGATTGCTACACAATCCTTTCGGTTATCGGTCACAAGAGGGGTTGTTAAACGAAGGCCTCTTAACCGAAAACTGAAAGGTTTT
>JAAXHD010000089.1:0-5485 GCA_012271015.1 Candidatus Poribacteria bacterium
TCGGATTGTGCGGGTTCTCGACGCTGAAAATTGTTACAGATGGTTTTTACGCCTATAGAGATATTCGCGCACCGGCTATCGTTAGTATCTGTGCTGTTGTGCTCAATATCTGCCTCAACTATCTGTTCATTTATCGCGGATTATTCCTGGACCCGCGTGCTGTGGTATTTTCAACGGTCTTGACAGTAACGTTGAACTGTGCCGTTTTACTGCTACTGCTCCGTCGTAAGGTTGGACAGTTGGGGCTTCGATCCCTCATCTCGCTGACGCTCAAAATCCTAACCGCTTCAGGGGTGATGGGGTTCATCTGCTGGCTGACAAACGGTATCATTGAAGGGGATTGGCTCGGCACGGTAGGCATTATTCCACGCATTATCGGGGTGTTTGTCCCGATTGGATTGAGCCTATTGATACTTGCGGCAATGTATAAGATTTTGAAGGTGTCAGAATTTGACGATATTCTGCATGCATTCAAACAGCGATTTGGAAATTAACCAGTTTTTCACAGGAGGACACTTTGCTAACGAAACGGATAATTCCATGTTTAGATGTGCGCGCGGGAAAGGTCACCAAAGGCATCGCCTTCCAAGGCAATGTCGATGTCGGCGACCCAGTCGAGATGGCGCGGTTTTACTACGAAGGGGGTGCCGATGAACTCGTCTTTTACGATATCACGGCAAGCAACGAACGACGCGATATTATGATTGACGTTGTTTCCGCAGTCGCCGCCGAAATTTTTATCCCATTTTCTGTCGGCGGTGGGTTGCGTACACTTGAGGATATGCGCCGCGTCCTACTCGCAGGTGCGGAGAAGGTGAGCATAGACTCCGGGGCCGTGCGAAATCCCGAAATCATTGCGGAGGGCGCACGGGCGTTCGGGAGTCAGTGCGTCGTGTTGAGTATGCAGGTGAAGCGGGTCCCGAAAAGCGAAGAAATTCCAAGCGGCTATGAAATTTACATAGACGGCGGGAGAACACCGGTCGGCTGGGATGCGCTGGAATGGTCGGCACGTGGGGTCGATTTAGGTGCAGGCGAAATTGTCGTCAATAGTATCGATGCAGACGGTACGAAAGCAGGATATGAACTCGAATTGACGGGTGCTATCGCAGATTTGGTGCCGGTGCCTGTGATTGCTTCCGGTGGTGCGGGAAACCCGCAACACCTACGGGACGTTTTTGTTGAAAGCAACGCCGATGCCGCGATTGTCGCGTCTATCACACATTACGGCGAATTTACGATTGAGAACATCAAGACCCATCTGGCGGATGAAGGTGTGAGCGTCCGAGATACATGGTAGTACTGGCAGTCAGCCGTCGGCAGGAATAGCAGTTGATTAGTCGGCAGCTGGCAGCCATTAAGGAAGAATTACGATTGTGAATATATCTCACACGCATAAGAAACCTGAAACATGCTGTATTCAAAATTAGTATAGTCTGAAACGTAGTGGAAGACGGATTTACGAGCAGTCAGGTCAAAATCTCCAACCCGCCTGACCGAACCGCAAGGAAAATTAAAAAATGGAACCGAAATTACCTGATTCAAGAAATGAAAACATATTAATCCACGTTAACGGTGAATTGTTACCCCGTGAAGACGCGAAGATCTCTGTGTTCGACAGCCTCGTTCAAGGCGGGGATGGGGTCTGGGAAGGCTTGCGTGTCTATAATGGGAAAATCTTTGCACTGGACCCACATTTGGATCGACTCATAGATTCAGCGCACGCCATGGCGTTCACTGGCATCCCGCCACGTGATGAAATCAAAAAAGCGATTTTTGAAACGCTTGAAGCCAACGGTATGCGGGACGGTGTCCACATCCGCCTGACGCTGAGTCGCGGGAAAAAGGTCACCTCCAGCATGGATGCCCGCGTCAACCAGTACGGGACCACCTTAATTGTGCTCGCAGAGTGGAAGCCACCTATATACGCGAAGAGCGGTATCCGTTTAATCACCTCAGCGATCCGACGGAATCCGCCGCAGTGCGTTGACTCCAAGATCCATCACAACAACCTGATTAACAACATCCTCGCGAAGATTGAGGCAAACGTCGCTGGTGTGGACGATGCGATCATGCTCGACATCTTCGGCTACGTTTCAGAGACGAACGCAACAAATATTTTTCTCATAAAGCGCGGGGAAGTCTTAACGCCACACGCCGATAGTTGCCTACCGGGAATTACACGAGGCACGGTCATTCAGATCGCTCGCGAGGCAGGTATCCCACTGACGGAGCGCAATGTATCGTTGACCGAGGTTTATACCGCCGATGAAGTCTTCACGACGGGCACCGTCGGTGAATTGAGTCCGGTCTTAGAAGTCGATGGCAGGAAGATCGGGGACGAAGGAATCAGACCCATCACCACTCGGTTGCAGGAACTTTACGCGGAACTGACTGCTAACGAAGGTGAACCGTTACCACAAGCGTAGCTTGATAATTCAACACGAAAATATGGGCTGTCCATCGCCTGAACAGCCGAAAAAATTGTATCCAAGAATGTTTATAGGTGAGTTATATAACGGAGGAAAACCAGTGATAGATCTGAATAATGTCTTGAAGAATTCAGCATCCTTAGAGGTACACGCACATTGGGACCCGATTGCCGATTCGACTTACAACTTACACAAAAAATCACCAGAAAATGTTGAACTTTTTGATCTGTCGCCACACGAACCCATTAGAAAATATAAGGGAGAGGCTTTCAACGCTTTTCTTCCACCGTCAACTGTGGCGGTAGGAGATGTTTGGGAACTGGATCTGGACAAGGTGATCCCGTTTCTTTTTCAGTTCCACCCGGGTGCTACAGGGGAGTTGCGTCACGGTCAGAAGGGTGCTTTCGCTTGCTTACGCGCACTTTCGACAGACTATGCAGACATCACATTCCGAATTCATGCGGAGTTTACTTTGGCAACGCGTCCCAACCCGGACTGGAAACCGGGAAGTGATGAGAGGCAGGAATATTTAGCCCGCTTTATTCCATCACAATATACCGGACGATTACACATCAATCTGAAGACAGATTCTATTTGCGATTTTTCGCTCGCGCTTCCACCGCGCAATAGCAATGTAGATATCAACGACTTCGGATATGCTGACATGGTCTTCGTGCCATGTATGGAACTCCTCGCCACACCGACAAAAACATCGGACGACATTGAGTGGGCGGATGCTATCACATCCGAAGAAGCACACAAAAGATTGGAATTGAAGTTCTACAAGTTTGCTGAAATCAACTGGCGATGCCTTGAAGAAGCAATCATGGAATCCGAGGAAACGCAGCGTCCGATTCATGTAGTCCTCGCTTGGGGTCCTTTAGACGATGAATCCTGCTGAGCGAACGGTAAAAACTTGAGAGCGGGTCCGCTCTCGAATTCAGAAGTGATACAAATACTCAACGAAAAGTTCATAAATACTTGGGTAACGCCGCGCGACTTGCCAGAGTTGATAGAAGGCGCAAAAGACGAACGCGTTCGTCTCTTCGCTACATCACTCAAAGATTACTACGTCTATCCAGTCGACATTCAGATCCTGAATCCCGAAGCCACAGTCATCATGCACCAACCAGAGAGCAAATTCCCTGGCAACAATCGGGCACAAGGATATTTAACGTTATTAGCGTATGCGTTGGAAGAGAAGCCTTCACTGGAACCAGACGATCCCAATTTGCGTAAGCAGTTGATGGCGGTTTCAAACACCTTTCGCGCGCCCGGAGCAGGCTATCAGGATTATACACCTATTGAGATCGACACAACCCCATTTAAACACGGCGGAACCCTCATCATTAATATAGAGGTAGGTGAAGGTGAAGCGACAGGTTCGTTCGATCTGTTTGGTCCCGATGTTGAACTGCCGACAGAGGGGTACCCGAATGACGCGTTGGCTTCCGTATGGGACATCCCGCCCGGGATCACTGGGCAAATTATTCACCGATTCGCACGCGGTCAGCGGTTTCAGTTAGGGGCAACGGGTAATTGGTTCTGTGAAAAGGGCAGTACCAACACTTTTCTTGCCAAAATCTCTGTCGTGCCAGCGGAAAATGAAGAAACGGAAGAACGGAGAGGTGGAAAAAAATTCAGTTAATTCACCAATATTTCTTACGATTTAAACAAACTACAGCAGCACAAATAATCCCCGATCTGCGTCTCTTGCAAAGGCTTGGATATTCGAGTAATGATCTCTCAAGTTATTTTCGACAGTTCGTGTTGCACAATTCCCTAAACCGATCCAAACTACTTTCGGGGGAGGTCCGTAAACAGTGCTTCTATGCCTAAAGTCTGCATCTTTCGATACGATAAGATAGTCGTTGTTACGAGCGTAATCCCATAACTCGGTATCTTCTGCCGCATCCAATCCCGTATCCTGAACATGAGTGGAATTAGGAAACAGATCCGCCAGGAGATTCACAAGATTCGGCGATAGGTTCTGATCGAATAGAAGTTTCATCCGTATAAACAACCGTCTGTGATTTTTTCCAGTTGGCAGCATACGCAAAACAGGCGCGAATGTCGGTTTCAGTTAAATAGGGAAAATCATCAAGAATTTCCGCCACGGTCATACCGGATGCAAGATATTCAAAAATATCGTAAACGGTAATCCGCATGCCTCGAATACACGGTTGCCCGCTGCGTTTGCCCGGCTCAATGGTAATAATGCCTGTGTAGTCGTTCATTGCTATTCCCTCGTTGATAAGTTTCAAGTTTACTTACTCTAAAGTATATACGAAAAATTTTGAAAAAGCAAGCGCTCCAAGTTTCTAAGCAGCACCATCCAGTCTCCTATCCCGATTCAAATCTCAAGGCGAACAAAGGCGAGATACGTCCCTGACACGAGCACTGCCAAAAACAGCACCAATAGCAATAAATCCGTCGCCGCGGTGTTGAAATCACGGTTGAGGCTGAGCGTATCTTTAAATTTGGGGATCGCCTCTGGACTGACAGGCTTCTGCGACATACCCTCCTGAATCCCAACGACATGGAGACTCTCTGGATCTGCTCTATCGGTATCAATAACGAATTCTCGGTATTCACGGGCATAACGCTGCACATTCTCAATAAATTGCAGATGCCGTTCAAACCCCGTTCCGGCAAAAGATTCAAAGAGGCGTTGCGTAATTGCTGTCGGTGAAATACGAGTTATCGCACGCGCCCGCTTTCCTTGTGCAATCTGTTGTTTTAAATATGTCTCATTATAGCGTTCATACTCTTCGGCTTCTGTGGTAACATACTCGCCGAGTACGTGCACGGGTGGCGGCGTTTGTAAATCCCCATATTTATCTCGGTATGCCGCACGCGCCTCATCTGCCAACCGGATACGCTGGGTCCAAAATTTTTCGTACGCTATCGGTACCGACGTTCGACTCCCAATAGATGCCAACGTATTCGGCATAAACACCACAAAACTCACCCAGATTAACAACAGCACAACGAGACTCACACCACTCTCTCGTACCGCGGCTGAGACAAGGAGACCTAAAGCAATAAAGAGACAG
>JAAXHD010000089.1:5637-6229 GCA_012271015.1 Candidatus Poribacteria bacterium
CGTGGGATGGGGTTTGCCAATGCCAACCGCAATGTCCCGCGTTCCAGTTCGCCGGAAATTGAATCAAAGGTGAACAGCAGCGCGATGAAACTCAGCACATAGCCGACGATGAATGTCCAATCGAGTGTTGTGAAATCAGGACGAATATTGAATAGATTTGGTGTCTCTTGTGGATACCCCATCCGCCAGACAGGTGTCATGTTGGCGATCTTGCGAGCGAAGTTTGCTCCGCTGGCGTGCGTCGGTAGGAACGCCTCATCACCTTCAGCACAGAAACGGAGCGGTGAGGATGCTTTATGGAGATCGCCAGGTCCTTGCGTCGCGAGACGATATAGGCTGGTGCTGCGCGATTCTAATGTCTTTATAGCATCAGCAGCCGCGTTGTGGTATGCCTGTGCCCGCGCTGGATGTTCACGCAGATACAGGATCGCGTTGGTCAGCATCAATGCCAACAGCAGCACCGTCGCTAATGCGAAACGGAGGCTATTCAGATTATCGTAGAGCTCACGCTTTGCAATATGCCACATTGGTTATTGGTTGTCGGTTGTCAGTGCGGTTTTTCTACGAAAACCTTTCAGTTTTCGGTTAAGAG
>JAAXHD010000258.1:0-54977 GCA_012271015.1 Candidatus Poribacteria bacterium
TGTACTGTGTGCGATTTTGAGTAGATCTCCGTTCAACCCAACCTACGAGACGCTAATACGAATATTCACCCGTTCATATAACGATATATGAGTGTGTAAATAATTACGGGCTCCACTATAAAAAATCAGTTCCCACTGTGCTGTTCAACCCAATCGAGAACCATCTCACGGTTTTCCGTATCACCGCGTTGTTGGAACCAATTGGCGAGTTGTCTGCCGGTTTCAGTGAAGAGCGAATTCATTTCTTTGGATTTATCAGATTTTTTGACAGAAGTCAGCGCGAGTTGATATTTTTCAACCGCGGCAGTCGGTTGTTTTCGATACATCAAGGCAATAGCAAGCAGGCATCGGACCTTGACGAGGGTAGCCTCTCTCATTTTATTCCCACGTCTACGGATCAACAGGGATTCTAACGACAATAGATTCCTAAAGGCAGGCATGTTAATCGGATCTTTTCGCAGGACAGTTTCAAAACCAGCGAACGCTTTCGCATGTTTACCTTCCACGAGATAGAGGTAACCAATAGTGTTATAAATTTCGATGTCGCGCGCAGATTCCGGAATCGCCTCAAATTCAGCGAGCGCTTCGGCGTGCTGTCGTTGCCGCATGAGAGCGTTGCCTCTTCGGATTTTCAGGTTAATCTGCTCTTCCTTTGCCTGTAGATTTTCTGGTGCTTGTGCCAAAACGCGCGATATTTCCATAGCGGCACCCTCGTAGTCTTCGACACCTTGGTATGCGTTCGCCAGACTCAACCGTAAATTCAGATCGGTAGGCACGAGTCGAAGTGCCTCTTCAAGCAATTGGATCGCTGTTGTATAGTCTCCCACATCGCTGAGACTTCGCGCATAGTGATGATAGGCGGCGATGAGGTTGTGTAAGGCATGTTCAGCGTTAGAATTGGCGTTGTAGACGTGCTGAAATACCGACAACGCATCGGCATAATCGCCTTTTTTGAGATATAATTCCCCAAGTAAATTGCGAATATGCATTTCGTGTGGATGGAGTTTCTGCAATTCGAGATATGCCGCCACGGCTTCATCTAATTCACCTGCTTCGCTATGTGCCTTCGCCTTTCGGGTAAATGCGTCACTCAGATTGATTCGGGCAATTTGGAGCGTCGGCATCAACCGCAAAGCGTTGCGATACGCATCAATCGCCTCGTCCCATTTCTCACGGTTTCGTAGCGATACACCGTAATTGTTATAGCATTGTGCGAAGTTTTGCTGTGTCAGCGCATCGACGGGATTAAGGTCAATCGCTTTCTGATAGTAGCGGATCGCCTTTTCAAATTGTCCGGCTTGGGCGTATCCGTTGCCCATGAGTTGATAAGTAGGCGCGTTGAGAGGCTCTATCTGTAGCACCTTTTCAAAGGTGGTGGTGGCAGTCTCAAAGTCTTTTGATGCCAGTGCTTTGAATCCTTTGGCTCGGAGGAGTTGATGTAGATTTCGGCGTGCGGCTTTGTGATAGGGCGCGATATGGAGTGCTTTTTCAAACGCTTGTATTGCCTTCTCAGCATCTTTTTTCTCATAATAGAAGATGCCGAGTGTGTTGTAATCCGCTGGCGACGGTTTCTGCGTTATCCGTTTCTCAAGAAGATCGATTGCCTCATGCGTCTGGTCTGTTTCGTGGTAAACTTGGATCAGTTTCTCTATTGCGGGTTGAAATTTAGCATCTAACTCCCTGCAGGTTTGAAAACTGTCGATGGCGGATGCTGTATCGCCTTGATCGAAGTAAATGGCTCCGAGTAGATAGTGTGTCCGCAATTTTGTTTGAGGATCGGTATAGGGTTTCTGTTCAATCTCGGTGTTCAGGACCTTGATAGCGACATCGTGTTGTGGTGTATTAAGGGGCGTGTTATAAAGTTTCCGCAGCGTGGCTATATCGCGGTCAGATGGCTGTTGTGCCGTCGCTGTCGGATAACAGATGTCTCCAGGATGCGGGCTATGTCCCCACAAGCCGATTGCGTGTCCGAATTCGTGGACGCACACCGTTCGCATCTCTTCCTGCGACAGATCCCCGACAGTTGCATCCCCTTCTAACATAAGGATAACCTCTACTGTAAAACTGATCTCGTGTCCTGTTTCGGTCGATCGGTCTTCAACTGCAGTGATAGAGCCTACTTCTAATCCGTTAGAAAAGGTGCCGATTTGGACGCTATCTTTGAGGCGTGTTAACTCTGCACTGCCGAGTCTCGTATCCTGAAAATCGGCGAGGAGACCGGTGTAGCCCCAGCTGACGCGAATGTCTGCATTCTGAGGTATCTCGGTTTCTTCAAATAGGATAGCCCCATCGCTGGCGGTGTGCCATGCTTGCATAGCATATCGGATTTCAGGTAGGTACGGACTCTCTCTTAGGATAGGGGAGATATATACCCGAATCGGCATTTCTGTAAAACGGGTAATCCTTCCTTGAGAGAAGAGTGTGATGTGGTCAAAATAGTCTATGTTAGGGGACAGAGGAGCTTCCTGTGCTGTTACGTGTGTTGTGAAAGCAAACGCTATGAAGGTAACAACGAAAAATGTTTGTAAAGTTCTGGTTTGCATAAAAACTTTTTTCCTTTTCCGCGATGGACTAACTCCGACTTGCCAGTTTGTTTGAGAAGATGCTGATTAATCCACCTAACATCATATACCCAAAAATGACTTCCAACGTAACGAGAAAACGCGCACCGGCATTGTCCGCGACAACATCTCCGAAACCAAGCGTTGTGAAGGTAACAATGCTGAAATAGAAACAGTTCCAGAAAGTTAGCGGCTCACCGCTGTAAGCACCCGTCGATTGGTAGAAACGTGGGGTCCAGTTTTGCATCCAATCTGGCACCCACGTCGGAAGCGGCATATACGCAAGCGCGAACAGAAACGCAAAGAAAAGAGACCAGAACGCCCAGAGTATCAGACTCCGACCGTAGTCAGAACTCCATCGCCATAACTTTGCCAATATCGGATTTACCTGATTGAACTCACGTATGAACTGCTGGTCGGCGACGTACCTTTTGAAAAAAGGACTCGCGACCTCGTCTATATGTCGACTGTCTAAGTAGAATTCAGTAGGACGATGCTGTTTTCTGCTAAGTTTGGCTTTCACAGCGTGGAAAAGTGTATTTGGGATATACTGAACGTCGCGGAAAGTAGCGACAGAGGCGAACTGTGCGGCGGTAAAGTTGGCGGTACCGAAAAATGTGGCGTTGTTGAACGCTGTTGCTTCAGGAAACCAGGTCCCTGTGCAGTCAAGGATGCCTTGGAACAACACACTCCGAAAATTGGCTGCAGTGAAGAAATTAGCCTCATGAAAAACTGCGTTTTCACGGAATTGAACCCTGTGAAAATCGGCAACATTATGAAATCGTCCCCGCCAAAAACTCGCACTCCTGTGGAAAATCGCACTGTGAAAATCCGCACGTCGTTGGAAGATCGCTTCGCGGAACGCGCAGGGACCGTGTAAAATGGCTTCATCGAAGTCAAGGTCTGCCTCAAAGAGCGTACGCCGAAAATCCACCTCTTGTAGGAAGACGACTGTCCGGAAATTAACGATGTTTTTAAACGTACACCCGATGCAGGAGAGTTTCTTATTCAGAAGAATCCGATCGTTTTCATCCCGCTCCAATTCTATAAAAAAAGGGTCAACAACCCCTTCAATCGTGCAATTCGTGAAGGTAACGGATACGGCATCGCTTTGCAATGCGTCAAGGAAGGTTTGTGCTTTGATTGTTTCTCCGTGCTTCTCGTACATCTGTCTCTTTAACCTTAATTTTATATTTCATATAATCGGGTGGACGGTATGCGCTGTGTTAAATGTCTGTAAGGAGGTCGGCAAGTGGGTTCTGGAGAACCGATTTCCTTTTGGGTTGGACAATGGAACGACTTATCCCATCTTTAAGATGATAAACTTCCACATCTTCAGGCATTAACCAACATAACTTTGGGACACGCGTCTCCATTTCAGCAGCAGCTCTTGGATTCTTTTTTGAGCGGCGTCCGGCGGTTAGGAGCTTTTTAAGGACCGCCAAAAGATACGGACTATGGGTTGTCATAATGATTTGGCTGTCAATGTGATTTCGCATCAGGGCAATGATGTGCATAAGGTGTTTCTGGGTTGTTGGATGAAGGTGTGCTTCGGGTTCTTCAATGACACGAAAAACCATTTCGTTGTAGAGCATACTCATGAAAGCATCTTGTAGGATTCGAATGAGATTTTGCTGTCCTGTCGATGCGTTTTCTAAAAAAGTTGTGTTCTCACCCGTTGGGTGCGAAAAAAGTCGAGATTGAGAAATTTTGTCTATTGTTTCATATTCACCGTTTAAGATGAGGGAAATCTTCTTGAGCAGAAACTCTATTATCGGTTTATCGACTTCTTCCGATTCTTCCTCAATTCTTTGATCAAAAAGACTCCGAAAGTTCTGTGTGCTAAAGGCGTCAAGGAATTCTTCATTTTTTTCCAAGAAGCGTGCGATGAGATGAAGATTGGCACGTGAACGGGCCGCAGTACGTGTATGAAGATCGCTTTTTATGCCACCGTAGAAGATCCTTTTAAGGGCATCTGGATAGTTAGTAGCGATATTCCTATCTGCCGGAATAAAAAGACTGTCACGATGTTTACCGGCTAATTTCTCGGTGATGTCGCTCATTCCGATCGCCATATTCAAGAGATAGTGGAATCGATCGGTGTTTTTATTTGTTTGAGGGGCATCCGCTGAAGACGCATCTGTTTCTTCGGGTGAACCGGGTTCCGCTGTGGCATTATCGGACTCCATTATATTAACGCTTTTTAGTCTCTCCAGTAAGTTGTAACAAAGGTCTTCAACTTCGTCCATAACCGTGGGTAATTCGATATGGAGCGATTTCTCATCGGTTAACGTCAACCTGATGGCACTTTCGGCTGTATAATAGTAAATGATTTCAAAGTGGCGATCGGCTATCGACGGGGACCCTGTCGGTTTTCGCTTAACATTCACGTCCTCTTGCGGACTGCTATTCGGTTTTGGAAACCCTGTGGCATCACCAAAAAACTCACGGAACTTGCGGGCAATTTGCGTCCGAAACACTGTTGACAATTCTTGTCCGGGTGTTTTCAGGTGTTCTGGTGGGTAGGAATTAATTTGTCTGATGTATTGACGAAAATCGCGGATCAACTCTTGAAAAAGATAGAGCAACTTCGCAAGGACGCTTTTTCCGCTGGCGGTTTCACCGATGAAAACCACCAAGGTTTTATCCATATCGATTTCTGCTTCGCGGATATTTATGAAATTTTTGACAACCAGTTTAGGCATGGAGCCTCCAAGGAAGGGATAGGATGTCGCTTGTGAACCGATTGAATGGTCGGTTTCCAAGCGGAATAACAAGCAATCTTTCGGACAGCACGCCATCACGATGATCCTGATCGCGTGACTGCCGAGTGGTTAGCTGGGGATCTGTGTCCATCCCCTGCTTGTCCGGATTGCATCAATGGCGATTTGATAACGCCAACCATCTTGAAAGGTCAGATAAGGTTCGTGTGGACGGTTCTCGATATCCGCGAGAAAGTCTCGAACAAGTGCGACCCATTTGTTTTGGATGTCGTCACCAATGCGTGGTAGTGCCTCGGTGAATCGTTTCGGCACGGGCAATTCTTCAGCTGTATCGTCAATATTTTTAGGTGTTGTTTGCGAGTCCATAGTGTACAGCACAATCGGAGATAAAATATGTCTGCCTTGCCCGACAAGTGTCCCGTTACTGCCGTAGAAATACCACCCACCGATAGGGGGCTGCGTTGGCACACCCGGATGCGTCCGCATGGTCACCAAGATTTTTTGTGAAAACTTTGATGCCTTGGTAGGACCCGGTGCCATCCAGAAAAGTGCCGAGAAATCACCCTCTGCATCGCATACCTGCCACTCAAATTTGGATGCTTCCTTGACCGTGAGTTCTTTACGCGCCCACACTCGAAAGTCGCGAATTTCCGGCACAACGGGGGCTTCTCTGATGACTGTCCTCGCTTCACCTATAGCAGAGACAATCTTCATACCTGTCATCCGCTCCAACATACCGAGTTGATGCGTGAGTCCGTTGTTCAGGACACCGCCACCATGGGCTAATGAATGCATCCAATTCCACGGTTTTACTGTCTCGGAGGAGGTGCTATTTGTAATCCGACGGTTATATCCAATGTCAACTTCTTTTACTTCACCGATGACTTTTTGCTGCGTCAGCAGTCGATGCATATAGGCGACACTCGGATCATATAGATGTGTTGCCGCGAAGCCGTGCTTCAGTTCTGTGTCTTTGATGAGGTCGTAGATATATCCTGCTTCTTCCGCGGTGAGTGCTAACGGTTTTTCGCTAATGATGTGGCATCCGAGGTCCACTGCTAATTCGATAACTTCGGTCCGCAGAATCGCGGGTGTTGTGAGTGCGACAATATCCGGTCTGTGTTTCAACAGGCTTTTACGCCAATCGGTTGAAGCCTCAGCTACACCTAATCGAGAGGCAACCTTTTGCACGATCTCTGGTTTGCGGGCACAGATAGCCAAGACTTCAACACCATAGTATTGAAGCGCTTTTGTGTGACCCTCAGCTGACCAGCCAGCACCAACGACAATCGCTTTTAATTTTTTCATCCAGTCCCTAAGTCTGAATCGAGTGCTTAAGAAGCGAGGTTTCTTGGAAAACACCTCACCAGCAGGGCACCAACCGTTCCTCAACAAATAGGCGCGCTTTGTAAGCGCGCCTAACAGTAGATGTTTCAGGTTATGCCAGGAGCTCCCTGACAACGCGCGCTCTTTCCTCAACGCCCGTTAACCGATGGTCAAGCCCTTGAAACTTAAAGGTTAACCGCTCGTGGTCGATGCCAAGTAGATGGAGAATCGTGGCATTTATGTCCCGAGCAGAGACAGGATCTTTGACGATGTTGTAGCTAAAGTCATCGGTTTCGCCATGAACGACACCCCCCTTAATACCGCCGCCAGCCATCCAACGTGTAAAGCATTTCGGATGATGGTCACGCCCGTAGTTATCCTGACTGAGTTTGCCTTGGCAGTAGACAGTTCGTCCGAATTCGCCACCCCAGACAACTAAGGTTTCGTCCAGCATGCCACGTTGTTTCAAATCCTTGATAAGTCCAGCCGAGGGCTGGTCTATATCGCGAGCCTGATTGCGGATGTTCTTGGGCAGTTCTCCGTGCTGATCCCAGCCACGGTGGAAGACTTGAACGAGGCGGACATCACGCTCCATCATCCGACGCGCGAGAATACAACAATTGGCGAATGTACCAGGGGTTTTGACCTCGGGTCCATACATCTCTAAGACGTGCTCAGGTTCCTGAGACAAGTCCGCAAGTTCAGGGACACTCGTCTGCATACGGAATGCCATTTCGTATTGTGAGATACGCGCATGCGTTTCAGGATCGCCGACTTCCTCGTAAAGTTCCTTGTTGAGTTCAACGAGGGTGTCTAACATCCGTTTCCTGGTCTTTTCATTCATACCTTCCGGGTTCGAGAGGAATAGGACAGGATCACCTTGGCTGCGAAGTAGCACGCCTTGGTGTTCTGAGGGGAGGAAACCGGAACCCCAAAGCCGATTATAGAGTGCCTGCGCGCCCTTCGGACCGCTCCACGTAGCGTTCATCACAATGAAAGCGGGGAGATTCCTGTTTTCACTACCGAGTCCATAACTCAGCCATGCACCAAGACTCGGTTTGCCGGGACTTTCATCGCCGGTACAGAAGAAGGTGATAGCAGGGTCGTGGTTAATCGCTTCAGTGTGAACCGTCTTGATAACCGCAAGGTCTTTCGCCACCGATCCGGTGTGCGGTAACAGTTCGCTCATCCAGACACCGTCACCACCATTGTCGTGCTTCTTGAATTCAAATATAGAGGGCGCGATCGGGAACTTATCCTGTCCGGAGGTCATTGTTGTAAGGCGTTGACCCATCCGGACGGATTCTGGGAGATCCGTATCGAACCATTTCCCCATATTCGGTTTGTAGTCGTAGAGATCCAACTGGGACGGGGCACCGGACATGAACAGGTAAATAGCACGTTTTGCTTTCGGTGCGAAGTGCGGTAACTCTGGTAAACCGCCAAATCTCGGTTTCGCTTGACTTTCGAGAGCGTTGACAACGGCAGTTGGTAGTAGTGAAGCAAGTGCCACACCGCCGAGACCTGACGCGAATTTACCAAAAAATTGGCGACGGGTTTCGAGTTTCAAATATTCCTTAATTGGGTCCATTATCTATCTCCTAATTTTCATCAAATGGACGCGCCTGAAGGACGCGCCCAATAGGCATCATCCCTTATTCAGGACTTCGTCCAGGTTGAGAATCAGGTTTGCAATCATTGTCCATGCAGCGACTTCGACTGCATCTAAAGTCTCATCAGGTGACGATTCACCGACTGCGATGAGTTCTTGGGCTGCTTCCGGATTTGACTCCAACTCTTGGTAGTGAGCTTGGAACGTTTCCAGTAGCAGTGCTTCCTCCTTCGGATTCGGAAGGCGAGCGGTTGCTGCCTCAAAGATGTAGGCGATACGCGCTTCTACTGTTTCGCCTCCCTCCTTAATGGTGTGCTCTGCGAAAGCACGCGCCGCTTCAAAGAACTGTGGATCGTTCATCAGCATTAACGCCTGCATCGGCGTGTTGGTACGTTCACGGCGGATTGTGCAGGCTTCACGTGACGGCGCATCAAGGATGTTCATCTGTGGCGGTGGTGCGGTGCGCTTCCAGAATGTGTAGAGACTCCGGCGGTATACCTTATCAGCACCGGTATCTTTAACGAACGTGTCGGTATTGGATCCGGTAAACCCGACGGCTTTCCAAAGTCCATCCGGTTGTGGTGGTTTGACACTTGGACCGCCAATTTTAGTATACAACAAGCCGCTGAGGGCAAGCGCGTTATCCCGCACAATTTCGGCATCAAGCCGGTACCTTGGACTGCGAGAGAGGAGTTCGTTATCTGCATCGCGTTCCAATTTTTCCGGAGTAACTTGTGCGCTCTGACGATATGTTGCTGAGGTGAGCATCAATTTGAGCATGGCTTGAATATCCCATCCCGATGCAACAAATTCGGTCGCAAGCCAATCGAGAAGTTCTGGGTGCACCGGTGGGATGCCTTGTGTCCCGAAATCTTCTGATGTTTTCACAATCCCCGTCCCGAAGACGTTTTGCCAAAATCGGTTAATCGTGACACGAGCTGTAAGCGGATGTTCCGGTGAAAGCAGCCACTTTGCAAATCCGAGACGGTTCGGCGTTGCATCTTCCGGCAGAGGTGACAACACTGCCGGGGTTTGGGGATAAACCTGTTCCTCCCGATGCTCGTATTCACCGCGTGCTAAGACGTAGGCACCTCTCGGTTCCTCTCGCTCTTGCATGACGAGTGTAGTTGTTACCGAAGCATCGAGTGTGTTCCGCTTCCCTTGAACTTCTGATAAGTCAGCAAAAAGCGTTTTCAGATCCGCGAAGGCGCGCTTGGTATTTTCGTTGATGCTCTTATCTGGCGTGATGTTCTGCCTGTAGAAATCTCGGATCTGTTCCGTCTGTGCGGTCTCGCGTTCGCCGCGAAGCATCCCAGCGATATCGACAATATTGGCTGGCACCATCGGTGGCGCGCTTTCAATACGGAAGTAGAAACCGGACCGACCCGAGTAGTTGACAACTTTCAAGAGCAGTGTATTGTTACCGGGCTTGAGATTGACCTGCACCTGCTCTTGGTCGGCAACTGCATCCCGCTGAACGTTTTTGGCAAGAAGTTCTGTACCATTCATCCAAACCTTCAGGGCATCGTTGCTTCCGATGTACAGAAGTGCTTTCTGTTGTGTAACAGAGGTTATGGTGCGGGAGAGGTAGGTGGCACTATTTTCGCCAACGATGTCGTTATGTACCTGTTCGTCAACCCAATGGGTCTGCTTTTCCCATTTGATGGTTTTACCGTTCACCTCAAATGTAGCGCCTGTGTTGACGTCTTTCGTTTCAGGTTCGTAGACTTGATAGAAAGCGAGATTACCGTGCTCAGCAGTGAACGGACCGGCGGAATGCCAGTCACCTAAGGTAATTTTGGAACCGATGGGATAAATCGTTGTGGTATCCGTAAGAGCGAGTCGAAATCGTCCAAGTTGCTTGTGCCGCAAGTCATATTCGTGCTTGAGGCGGACTTTCAATCTACCGCCCTCCATTCCAAAGGGTGCAGCGACAAGGAAGATGGCTTGCCGATCTTCACTCTGTCTGTCAAGTGCCCATCCGGTTTCAGGTTTATCGTCAATCGCATTGGCAACGACACCATCGAGATTGTTTTCCCCAAGTGCTTGCTCGTGGTCTGCCCAGGCATGCACGACTTGGATACGGGTCCATGGATCGTCGGTATCGGTATTTTCGGTCTCGCCTTCTACGCTTGCGTCCCCTGTTAATGTGCTTTCCGTTTGCGCTTCGGCATCGACATCAACGGTGGGTGTGCTTCCCGTTCCCGCCTCAGTGTCGGCATCAGCGACAGGCGCACTTCCCGTTTCCGCCTCAGTATCGACATCAATGGTGGTTTCGCCTTCTACCTGCGTCTCAGCGTCGTTATCACTGCCTTCCTCTGTCGGAGAGGCATTGCCTTCTACAGATGGCGCAATGAAGAGCGCGAAATCCGTCAAAACAACATTGCCGTTATCACTCCTACCGAACCCACTTTCTGGCAGGGACTCGTGTATGAGACCTTCTAAACGAACGGCACTCCATTGGTTTCCGGGTGGTATTTCAACAGTAACCTCGTAGATCTCCTGTTCAGGGTTGTTGCCACTGACTAATATGGAGTTGTCCTCTAAAACTTCGAGTGTCGCGTCGCCTTTTGAGTAGAGTGAGGTCGGTTTCAGCGTCGTCCAGTGCGGTGTCCTATTTTCCCAAGCGATTTGGGTCGCATCTATTTCAGGGATAGACGCTTTCGTCTGCGCGTCCAGTTCGGCGATCTGTTCATCGAACGCGGCGAGTTCAGCTTCCTGCTCCGGGGTCGGTAACTTCACAACAGGCGGAGAATCCTTGCGGTTGCCATCCATAGCCTTTTCAGTGATGTTGTTGAAATAGGCGTAGAGTTGATAGAATTCCTTCTGCGTGATCGGATCGTATTTGTGATCGTGGCACTGCGCGCATCCGACAGTTAATCCCATCCAGACAGTGGAGGTTGTGTCGGCTCTGTCAATCGCGTATTGGACATAGTATTCCTCATCAATCGAACCGCCTTCACTCGTCGTGACATGGCACCTGTTAAAGCCTGTAGCGATCTTTTGTTCAAGTGTTGGTTCCGGCAGGAGATCTCCCGCTAACTGCTCAGTTGTGAACTGATCAAAAGGCATATTTTGATTGAATGCCTCGATAACCCAATCACGGTAGGGCCACATTTCACGATAGTTATCTAAGTGGAGTCCGTGCGTATCACCGTACCGTGCGACATCTAACCAGAAGCGTCCGAGATGTTCGCCATATTCCGGCTTTGCCATGAAGGCTTCAATAACTTTTTCGTAAGCGTTGGGTGAATCGTCTGCAAGGAATTCGTGAATTTCCTCACGCGTCGGTGGTAAGCCAGTGAGGTCTAAACTTAAACGTCGGATAAGAGTTCGTTTATCGGCTTCATTTGCGGGTTGTAGACCCTCTTTTTCGAGGCGTGAAAGTATGAACGCATCAATGGGGTTTCGTACCCAATCTCCGTTCTTGACCGCTGGTGGCATTGGACGGACGGGTGTAGTAAATGCCCAGTGTTCTTCCCATTTCGCGCCTTCGCGAATCCACTGTGTAACCGCTTCAATTTGTGCCGGTGTCAGCGTTTTATTGAAATCTGCTGGCGGCATGCGATAATTGTCATCGTTGGAGATGATGCGAAGGTGGAGTTCGCTCTCTTTTGGTTTACCGGGAACGATTACAGGGTATCCGCTCGGTTCAGAGAACGCCCCTTCTTTCGTATCAATCCGTAGGTTCGCTTGCCGAGTGTTCACGTCTGGTCCGTGGCACGCATAACAGTTATCCGAAAGAATAGGTCGGATGTCAAGGTTGTAATTAAGGGGGGGTTGTGGTGTTTCGCTCTGTTCCGCGAGGACAGTGGGAAGTCCTAAGACGGCGAGGTAGAAACATACCAACAAGGTTCCCATGAGGGGAATCGTATTCTTAGCAGTCTTCACTGGTATTCTCTCCCTTTGCTGACGAAGCCTTCAATTGGAAATTGAACAGCGAAGGTCAGCTTTCAGCGTTGTAGACAGCAGTTCGCAAGTCGGCTGATTACAAATAAAGTACAAGCCGCGACTTGCCATAGTAGAATTAGCAATTGTGACGCTAAATCTGTCAAAAGGTTTAGCACTTCACCTATAATTTTACGGTGAGGTTGCTTTTTTGTCAAATATTTCGCGCATTGGAGTCAATATCTTGTTTATACTAAATCATAAGAAAAGTCCTACTATGTGCCGATCTTCTCAAAGATGATAACATGCTGCCAAGGCAAGTCGTGGCGGGTTTCTACCCACACAAGTGGGTGTGGTGTTGCCTCTTTAATCACCTGTAACTCACTCATCTTGTGCAAACGCTTGATCGGGACACTCCGATCTTCAGCACGATATTCGACAAAAACGACCCTACCCCCCGTTTTGAGCCCACGGCAGATGTTCTGCAGCATCTCATACGGATGTGAAAACTCGTGATAGACATCCACCATAATCGCCAAATCTACTGATTCCGGCGGCAGTTTCGGATCGGTAATCGTGCCCAACACCCCTTTGATATTGGTAATACCTGCTTCTGCCATCTTCTCAGCAAGGATGTCAAGCATCTCCTGCTGAATTTCAACACCGTAGATGGTGCCTGTCTCACCGATCTTCGGGGAGATGCGTCGAGCGATATAACCCGTGCCGACACCGATATCTGCGACGACATCTCCTTCTTCGAGTTCCAGTAACTCAACGAGGAGGATCGGCATTTCTTCGTGTTCACGTTCCGGACGTTCCAACCATTCTGCGCCTTGGTGGCCCATTACACGAGAGATTTCGCGTCCCATGTAAAATTTGCCAATGCCGTCCGGACTGCGTTTGCCCTGTTTATAGATTGTACTCGCTGGACGCGTAGGCTCGGTTTCTGATTGCGACTCACCGCGTGGCACTGTTGCCACATGATTCAACAGGAGCAACACACCTATAATGCTTACGGAGAGTTTAGGGATCTTCAAAGACCCGCGGCGCACTGCTGTGACTTTCCAACGATTTTTGAGCATCGCGTTACCACCTTCCGAGGTAAAGTGCCCGATTTTCCATCGGCATTGGCACCCGAACCCCCTGCTGTCGTTGCGAGTCAACTATTGCGAAAACCATCTCAGTGCTTCGGTGTGCAAGGCGAATGTTGCCTTGCGTCTCGGTATCGGTCTCAATCGCATCGACGATATCTTCAATACAACCCACAGTGCCACTCTTCCGTTCATAGGGTGGGAATTGCGCTTCTAAAATCTCGTTAAACTGTCCTTGCCGTTTGCGGAGGTAGAAACCGAGCCCGTTATTGAGTGCCCGAACTGTGCCTTCGCTACAATTCACCTCAAATTCGTAAGCCGTGCCGGGAATGCTGATGCCGTTAATACCGTTCTGGAAACGGATAAATCCCATAACAATACTGGGATCGGTTTCAGTGCGGTTATCCGCAAAATCGGCATCGTCAACCGCAACGTTGCCTTGCACGTATTCTATTGGTGAATCGCTTGCCAAGAAGAGAAGCATATCCGCCGCGTGCGTATATCCCCAGAGAGCAGAGCCACCGCTATAGGCGATAATAGAGCGTCTTTCGCCAAGTTCACCACTTTCGAGGATCTCGCGCATTTTAATATAGCCTGGTGTATAACGGCGTTGCGTGCCGAGATTGAATTTGACGTTATATTTTTCGCATACCTCTACCATGGCATCTGCCTCTTCCATAGAGGCACAAAGCGGTTTATCGCAGTAGATGCCTTTTACACCGTTTTCTGCGGCGAATTGCGTGATGTCGGCATGGTTACCCGGACGTGTAGCGATGCTGACAATATCCGGTTTCTCTTCAAGGATCATCTCTTGATAGTCTAAATAGTACTTCGGGATATCCCATTTATCACAGACGTATTGCGCCTTCTCTTCGACGACATCTGCAGCGGCGACAATGTCTGTCCGTTCAAAAGCAGTATACCCCGCGGCGTGGGAATACGGCAGTGCTCCGTGCGGTGTTGCACGGACTTCTTCATCGATTGTGCCGCCCATTCTACCACAGCCAACAATACAAACACGATATTGACTCGCTCCCATTGGATTTCCCTCCCTGTTCGGGTTTTCGCTGGCAAGCCGAGAACTTGCTATACAGAAATCTGAATTACCATGTTAAACGCTTAACTCTACGACATCTTGTTTGGTAATTTCCTTCGTATGTCCATAAGACGCGGTTTGCACCAGTTCTTGAACTTCGGGTGTTAAACGGTTGACAATTGACTCCGGCAGACTTATCTGACCCTCATATTGCGGGCGGTATCGGAGAATCAGGAAACGTCTATCCCTATCCTTCGGCTTCCACCGCAAAACACCATGTGTCAACAGTTCAGAGATGACGACAAAATCACCCGCCTTCGGAGTGATATTGGTGAAAACGTCATCGGGTTCCGGGTCGATACCGTCGGGTCCCGGCGTTAGTAAATCTTCAGGTCTCTCAAATTTGCTCTTGTGCGAACCGGGGATAACAATGAGTCCGCCTTCGCCGGGTTGCACATCTGTCAGATAAAAGAACGCTACAAAGTCGTTGCAGTAGATTTGGCTGTTCTGAACTTCATAGCGGGTAAGCCAGGGTCGTCCCTCGCGTGCACAGTGCAAGCCTGACGGATTTGTCCCCATCGGTTGCCTGTCCGGATTATGCTGTTCGAGTGTGAGGGTGCCAGTGACAAATCTTGGTTTATCGTAAGTGAATTCTTTGATAAGTGGCCAGATAGTTGGATGCACCGTCATCGCTTCAAGGGACCGGTCGAAGGCGAATCCGTGTTCGTATCTGCCACCTTTACCGGGGTCTAAGTCGCGAGGGCGCGTCGTAAATTCTTCAGGGCGCTCATCAAGTGGCATGTGGATGTACCTATCCACAGCCTCTTGTGCCTCCTTCAGGATGTCCCCTTTGACCGCACCCTTGATGTGTAAATAGCCTGTGACATCGAACAGATAACGTTGTTCTGGTGTCATTTTTTACTCCCATTAGGTTATTTGAACATGTTCTCTTTTGACAATATCCTTGATGTGCGTATAAAGTCCACCGATCGTTCGTGCGAAAATTATACACGCGCGTCCAGTTTTCGTCAAATGTCTTTTTATCAGATGTGCACCTTGAACGCAAAAGGCGAAACTTCAAACTTTGCCACGAGGTAAGCGGGAATCTTAGTATGCACTTGCAAGCTGACTCTTTCTGTAGTAAAATGTCTGAAAACGAAATAGGGGTTGTATATGAAACTCGGATTTGTGAGTGCAATTTTGCCAGAGCAGACGTTGGCAGAAATTGTCCAGTTCGCCGCAGATACCGGCTATGACTGCGTTGAATTGATGTGTTGGCCCAAGGGAAAGGCAGAACGCCGTTACGCTGGTGTTACACATGTTGATGTGACGGAACTTTCCGAAACAGAGGCGGATGAAATCCTGCAATGCGTCTCGGATGTGGGAATAACGATCAGCGGGTTGGGTTACTATCCCAATCCACTAACATCTGACGCGGCGGAAGCGGCTATCTATAGCGAACATCTCAAAAAACTGATTCTGGCAGCAGAATGTCTCTCAGTGGACATCGTAAATACATTTATCGGTAGAGATCAAACGCGCACAATAGATGAGAATTGGCACCGTTTTAAACAGGTATGGAAACCCATAATCCAATTCGCCGCCGACCACGGTATCCGCATCGGGATTGAGAATTGCCCAATGTTTTTCACCGAAGACGAATGGCCCGCTGGGCAAAACCTCGCTTATTGTCCCGCGGTTTGGGAGCGAATGTTTGAAGAGATTCCCTCCTCGAATTTCGGGCTTAACTTCGATCCATCGCATTGTATATGGCTCCAGATGGACTACCTTAAACCGCTCGTGACCTTTGCGGATCGAATCTTCCACGTGCATGCAAAAGACGCTCGGTTGGATAGGGCAAAGCTTGATGAGGTCGGTGTCCTCGCAACGCCTTTGTCGTATCATACGCCGAAATTGCCGGGATTAGGAGATGTCAATTGGGGCAACTTCTTCTCCGTCTTGAGCGATACCGGCTATGACGGGGCAGTCTGCGTTGAGGTAGAGGATCGGGCTTATGAGGAAACGTTGGAGATGCGGCAGCGTGCTTTAAGCCAAAGCCATGTCTTCCTGAGGCAGTTTATGGGATAAGTCTGTCCCTGGCGAGATTAAAAGTAGTCGGCGCGCGCCGCGTGCCGTAACAGGGTGAAGAGTATAGTATAAATTGCACACTTACAAGCAGTTTCGTTTGTAGTAGGGTGATTTATCGCCTGTCAGTTACCTAATTTATGAGTGCTCTCATCCTTATAAAATTACCCGCTTACTTTTTGATTCTTTTTCATGACACATAATTACGACTGGTTGGACACGGAACGTGAAACACTGGAACACGCTGGCTTACGCCGCCACCTCCGTACGGTCAGGAGTGCCCCAACGGGGACGATTAATCTTGATGGACGCGACGTTGTATTGCTCGGTTCAAACAACTATTTGGGATTAAGCACGCATCCGAAAGTTATCGCTGCTGCTGTCGAGGCGACACGAACTTTCGGCACCGGATCAAGTGGTTCCCGTCTCATTTCAGGAAATAGCGAACTCTATACAACCTTGGAAGCCAATCTTGCGGAGGCAAAGGGAACCGAAGCCGCGCTTGTTTTCAGTTCCGGCTATGCCGCCAATACGAGTGTTATTCCTGTGCTTGCGGAGGAAGGCGATCTCATCTTAAGCGATGCCCTCAATCACGCCAGTATCATAGATGGATGCCGTCTCAGTCGCGCCACCAAAAAAGTCTATCAGCACTGTGATGTGGAACACCTTAAAACCTTGCTATCAGAATCCTCTACGTTTCGGCGGCGGCTCATCGTAACAGATGGTGTTTTCAGCATGGATGGCGATATTGTTCCCTTACCCGATATTTGCGACCTCGCTGCAGGGCACGATGCAATGGTGTTGGTAGATGACGCGCACGGATTTGGTGTATTAGGGAAGGATGGAGGTGGCACCGCTGCACATTTCGGGTTGGAAGGAGAAAATATTATTCAGATGGGCACGCTCAGCAAAGCAGTTGGCGCACTCGGTGGGTATATCGCCGGGAGTCGTCCCCTGATTGAGTTGCTTATTAATCGTGCCCGCGGCTTCATCTTCACGACAGGACTCCCACCGGCGACGTTGGCTGCTGCGAATGCCGCACTTGACCTCATCCGATCTACACCCGAATTACGCCAACGCCTGTTCTCCCATGCGAAGTGCCTCAAAACGGCGTTAATCGATTTGGGATATACCCTATTACCGAGTGAAACACAAATCCTACCAGTAGTGTTGCGGAGTCCGCAACGGGCGACACGCGTAGCAGAATCGCTACTTGCTGAGGGAGTATTCGCGCCAGCGATCCGTCCTCCAGCTGTGCCGCCTGAAACGAGCCGCTTGAGGCTTACCGTCATGGCAACGCATACGGAAGCAGAAATCCAACGTGCGATTGATGCATTTACAGCAGTCGTTCCCTAAATTTCATTAGTAACAATTTCAAATCACGCCGAACCGTCCCAAAATCTCTTCCAATCCGCGTAATCCGCACAATCTGTGATAATCCGCGGTTCAGACAATTGGCACCCTACACATCTCACTCAAAGGCTTTACTTTCATCTCTTGAATTTTTTCCCGCTTCATGCTAAACT
This sequence comes from Candidatus Poribacteria bacterium, assembly GCA_012271015.1. GTDB lineage: Bacteria > Poribacteria > WGA-4E > WGA-4E > WGA-3G > WGA-3G. The sequence goes on from JAAXHD010000258.1 coordinate 17,849, forward strand.
AAAACAAATCCTAAGAAAGACGGTGATCAGAAATGAGCACAAAAGCACATATCATCGACTTTGAGAAACAGAACCCTATAGACCGAGGAACCGGTGTGAAAACCGTCCCATTAGCCGGTAAATGGATCGATTCCACGTCACTCACCAACGGTGTAACAATGTTTGACCCCGGCGCCGCAATCGCACGCCACTATCACAACTGCGATGAGTCCGTTACGATTCTTGAAGGCGAAGCCTCCTGTGAGGTTGATGGCGAGGTTTTCGCCATGAAAGCCTTTGACACGACATTCGTTCCCGCGGGTATCCCGCATCGGTTTTGGAATGACAGCGATGCACCCATGAAAATCTTATGGACCTATGCTTCTGTTAGCGTGACCCGCACCTTTACAGAAACAGGCGAAACCGTGGAACACTTGTCACCGGGCGATCAGGCGGTTGTCAAATAACAACGACTGAGGAGACCTAAAATGTCCGTTCAAACCTATATTAAGAACAATCAAGCCGCGCTCTGTGCGTTGCTTCAGGAACTCGTCAGGATTCCTACGGTTAACCCACCCGGCGAAAATTATGCCGACATTGTTGGACTACTGGACGCGAAGGGTCAGGCATTGGGGATGCAGACACGGATTGCCGAGGTCCCCACGGCACGTGCTGAACAGGTTATCCCGAACGCCGACAGCCATCCGCGGTTGAACCTTATTGCCCGTTGGGATGTCGGAGCAGAGAAGACAGTACACTTCAACGCACACTACGATGTGGTCCCCGTGGCAGGGGACTGGCGTTTCAATGATCCATTCAGTGGTGAGATTGATGGTGAGTGGCTATACGGGCGCGGAGCCGACGATATGAAAGATGCCATCGCTGCACTCCTGTTTGCAATTCAGGCTGTCCAAGAAACGGGAGTCAAACCGCAGTTCAACATCGAATGTTCTTTCACCTGTGATGAAGAAACCGGCGGAGAGTTAGGGGCGGGATATGTTGTTGAGGAAGGGTTAGTTAATGCAGATTATGTCGTCAATTGCGAGGGCGGTTCAGAAATGAACATCGGTAACGGGCATAACGGTGTACTGTGGTTGGAGGTTGAGGTGCAGGGCAAAGCGGCACACGGGGCACAGCCAGATAAAGGGATAAACGCCTTTGAGAAAGCGGCTGAGCTCGTAACGGCACTCCAACGGGTTAAACGGAACCTGAAGGTGCCTGAGCGTGCCTTTAAACTCAGTGATGGCGGCGACCGGCATCCAACGTTAAATATCGGCGGAACGTTCCGCGGAACCGATGGTGATAAGGTCAACACCGTTCCTGCGCGTGTCACCTTCTCGATTGATAGGCGGATTACCCCGAACGAAGAACTCGAATTTGCCGAACTCGAATTGCGGGAGGCAATTTCCGGGGCGTGCCAATACTATCCCGATTTGGTTGCAGAAGCGAGAGCCATCTTGCGAATTGAACCCTGTTTGACAGATACCGCTTCACCGATAGCGCAGGCGTTCGCTGACGCAGTGCGTACAGTCCGTTTCAATCAACCGCGGTTTAAGGGCACTACCGGATTTACAGACTTGCACTACTTCGTCAATACAGGTTTACCGGGAGTTGGCTACGGACCAAGCGGCGAGGGCGGACACGCTATCAATGAACGTGTGAATATTCCCGATCTGGTCAGAACCTCCACTATCTACGCAACCTTTATGACGCGCGCTGAACTGTAAAAAATAATCCTTTCAAGATTTCAGTTTCTTTGTTGGTGAGGTTTCCAACGTTATTCTCTTTAAGGCAGTGCGCATGATAACACACCACCAAGTAGGTTTTGGAGGATCTCGCTTGAAGAAAAAATTCCAACGCTACATTGAAAATTTCACCTGCGCACAGTGTGGCATCTCCGTCAAGGGGAACGGCTATACCAATCACTGTCCAGAATGCCTCTGGAGCCAACACGTTGACGTAAACCCCGGCGACCGATCCGCGTCCTGTCACGGTTTGATGGAACCGATAGGCTTTACTATAAAACACGGCGACTATATCCTAACCCACCGCTGCACAACTTGTGGTGTAGAAAAAAAGAATAAAACATCAAAAAATGACAGCTTTGAGGCTATCCTTAGCCTACAGGGGGAATTAAATGTCTAAAAAAGGGATCCTCGCAAGTGTATCTATCTGTGTTGCTGCTGTTGCTGCTATCGTTCTGGCAATAATACTCTATTCAACTTCAGGCAAACTCAAAGAGACACAGGCGGAACTGGCTGCTACCAATATCACCTTGCAGAGAACTGAAACCGCAAAAGCCGATCTGGACAAACAGTTAACCCAAACCCAAAGCACATTGGAAAAGACCCAAAGCACGCTGGAGGAAACACGTTCAGAACTCAGCCAAACGCAGGAAATATTGCAGAACGCAAGCGAAGCCGCTCGAAAGATCGCTACCGAACGGAACGCACTCCAGCAGGACAAAAACGCACTTGAGCGTGAGAAGGAGAGTCTCCGAGCAAAATTGACCGAAATTGAATCGGAATTACAACGGATTCGGGTGCAGTCGCAACGTTCAATTGTCGCTATCCAAGAGAAATTTAAGGATACAGTCGGCGCGGTGTTGGACGACGCAGGACGATTGAGACTTGATGTTAAAGGGAAAATCCTGTTTGAAACAGGCAGTGCAATCCTGAGCACAGAGGGGAAGGCACTCCTCGATGCGATTGCTGAGGAGGTGCTACTCAATACGAATTATGCGGATTACGCCGTGCGGGTCGAAGGGCATACCGATGACGCTCCTATTGGTGGTTCTGAACTCCGAAATTGGAACCTCTCAACCGAGCGGGCAATCGCTGCCGTGAAGTATCTGCAAGTACATGCGGAGGTCGATGCCCAACGCTTGGCAGCGACAGGATACGCCTTCTACCAACCCATAGATACTGCCGACACAGCCGAAGCGAAAGCCAAAAATCGGAGAATCGAGATTATACTCGTGCCACCTCAAGATTTCTTATCCGAGCTACTGACATCTCTCCAAAAGGTGATGGAATCTATTGAGACGAAGGATCCCCAATAAATTTTGTCGCCTCTCTTGGCACAGTTTGCTATTTAGAACTCCCTGAAACTGCGCGCTTCGCTTCAATAGCGAGTTTTGTCGCTTGTTTAATCAACCGTCTCGTTTCATCAATCTGTTTGATTAGTTGCTCGTTCGTCCACGAAACAGTAGTAAGATACCGCAATTCGCTTGGGCTGTTCAAGGTCTCGGCACCGAGGGCGACCTGAAGTCCACTTGTGGTGATATATCGCATCCCGGCGTTCACACCTATCCCATCGAATTCCACGTTCATTGTGACATCGCCTCTCGCGAAAGCCGGTTGAAATTCTTTCCTTAGACCGACAAACAGACCCATAGGATTTTCTCTGAAAGCAAATCGCTGAGTACCAACGCCGATGTGTCCAGAAAATTGGTGAATCCGTGGCAGATTAAAGGCCTTACTGACAACGAGAAACGCTGACGGGTTTTCATTCTCTTCTGTTTCCGAGTCCTCCAAAAAAAGTTTAGTGCTAAGGGCCTCAATCCCTATCGCTACACTTGGGATTACCCCAACCTCTTGCTCTTTTAAAAGTTGGACTTTCAGATTTACAGTTCGCTCAGTGAAAGGTTCGGATTCATGTTCGTTCCATAGATGTTCTAACCCGAATTCGACACGATCAAACAGTCCGAAGTTAAGGCGAATCGCGAGGGCATTGATGGAGGAATTATTCTCCGCAGTTGGGGGCATGTTTTCAGAGGAAGACTGGACAGTAACGTACGTGCCTGCCCCGAATATCCCATGCCTTAGCACTTCACCCGTTGGAATATCCACCAATCCACGCTCTGTAAATATTTCTCCGCTAGCTCGATGGGGGATGGTGATAAAGGCGAGGAGGAGCAGAAGGAGCAAGATTTGGTATCTATAGTAAAGCGTAAAAATAAGTGGACACTTTAGGAAACACAAAATATCTCTCCCCCGCTGGCGAGGTTTCTAACCTCGCCTTCTGTTGGTGTCCAAATAATTATGCGCTTTGCTATAACCATTGGTATTATTCCATATACCGAATGCCGGAAGGTGTGCCGATGATGATTTTGTCGGCGCGATTGACAAATATCCCATTCTCCACGACGCCGGGAATATTGTTCAGTTGCAACTCAATTTCTTGCGGGGCAGGAATTCCATCAAGGTGGCAATCAAGGATATAGTTCCCGTTGTCAGTGATCAGCGGATTTTGTCTTCCATCCTGAGTTGATGCGACCCGTAAAGTCGACTTTCCGCAAATTCGATTGACTTCGGTTTGTGTCGCTTCCCATCCGAACTGCACAATTTCTACAGGGAGCGGAAAGGTCGTGCCAAGGACACGTGATATTTTGCTTTCATCGACAACAATTAATATTTTTTCGGATGCATTGGCGATAATTTTTTCTCTGACGAGTGCCGCACCGCCGCCTTTAATGAGGTTGAGGTGTGCGTCAACTTCGTCGGCACCGTCAATCGTCAAGTCGATACTGGGATGGGTGGCGAGTGTCACGAGGGGTATCTGTTGTGCTGTCGCAATTTTTTCAGTGCCTGCGGAGGTTGGAACGCCGACGATATCAAGCCCTGCCCGTACCATCGCTCCAAGTTTCAGGAGCGCGTAGTAGACTGTAGAACCTGTCCCTAATCCGACAACCATGCCAGACTGGACACTCTCTGTCGCTTTTTCTGCGGCAATTTTTTTCTGGTTTTCTGTGTTCATCATACATATAAGTTTATCAGAGAGTCGTCTTGAAATCAAGCCATAATCCGAACTTTGATGCCTGATTACTATGCTGCTGTAGGCGTGATCTGTGCCTACGATGCTTGTTGATCGCTGATCGCTAATCTTCTCACTACCGACTGCTGACTGCCAACCCCGATTTGACTTATTTCACGGATTCTGGTAAAATAACCGTTATGAGGAACAAAATTCGCCATAGCCAGTTGGTAGTTGGGCAATTAGTCGCCGAACCCGGAACCCGAACAGAAGGACATATCAAGGTCGGCAGCATGCCCGATGGAACGGCTGTCCGACTGCCTGTTGTGCTCATCAACGGGAGGTACCCCGGCAAAACACTCTACATCCAAGCGATTAGCGATGGGGATGAACTCAATGGAATTGCCGTTATTCACAGAGTACTCTGTACGATCACACCGGAGCAGTTGTATGGGAAGATTATTGCTGTACCCCTCGTCAACTTCCACGCGTTTCACACGAAACAGGCACTGAACCCTGTAGACAACCGCAAAATGAACCGCTGTTTTCCCGGTAGGCGCGATGGAACATCAAGTGAACGAATAGCGTATCATCTCTTTCGGCGCGCTATCCAGCAAGCCGATTACTGTCTCGATCTGCACCAAGGCAGCGTACATCCGATGATTGACGAGGTGCGCGTGCGCGTTGACGAGAAACACGCACTTCATGGTGACTGCCTTAAACTGGCACGTGTCTTCGGTATAGGACATATTCTCAACCAGAAAGGACCCGAAGGGCAACTCGCGCAAGCGGCACCAGAGGTTGGCATTCCAACGATTGACCCCGAATTAGGGGGCACCCACGGATGGGATACAGAGAGCATTGAGAAAGGAGTGCGCGGTGTGCTCAATGTACTCCAATATTATAAATTCATTGCCGGAACCCCGCAGATTCCTCAACGACAAATCGTTGTCAAACAGTTCGTACCGATCCTCAGCAATGAAGGCGGATTTGTCTATTACAAAGCGAAATTATATGACCACCTCGCGATGTATCAACCGGTAGCAGACATCTGCGATGTGTTTGGCAATGTGCGGGAATCTATCCGGGCACCGGTCGATGGTGTTTTCTGGGCAAAACCCATCTATCCAATGGTCGCCAGCGGTGGTATCGTCGGCAAAATCGGCACACCGATCGAATATCTCTAAAAATCGCTTTATCTTTAGGAGGAAAGGGATTGCATAAGCAGAATCGCGAAGCCTTTATCGAAAAAATGGGACGTGGCGGGGTCGCTATCTTCGCCAGTACACCCCCCGCCATCTGGAATCACGACACCGAATATAATTATCGTCCGGATCCGAATTTTTATTACCTGACGGGGTTTGAAGAACCAGACTCTATCTGTGTCATCGCACCCGATCATCCGAAACATCAGTATATCCTGTTCGTGCGTCCGAAAGATAAGCAGGCGGAAATTTGGGACGGTAAACGCGTCGGGGTTAAGGACGCTCGTAAACGCTACGGCGCAGATAAAGCCTATCCGATAGAGAAATTCAGTGAGAAAATCGGGAAATACCTGCAAGGTGCCGAACGGCTTTACTACACCCTCGGTTCTAATCAGGATGTTAACACCGAAATCCTCGCACGCTTCACGCAGTCCGTCAGATCGAGAATCCGATCCGGGAAAGGCTTTGATACACTTGTCGATCCGAGCCCGATTCTCAGCGAACTGCGGTTAATCAAAAATGAGACTGAACTGCAGCGCACCCGACTGGCGACAGAGATTACCGTAGCTGGGCATGTCGCCGCGATGAAGGCAGTCCGTCCGGGATTGTATGAATACGAACTCGAGGCTCTCGTTGAATCCACGTTCCGCATGAACGGGGCAAACGGCATCGCCTTTCCGACTATCGTTGCGAGTGGCGGGAACGCGACGACACTCCACTATACAACAAATGACTGCCGGATTGAAGATGAAACCCTCGTGCTCATTGACGCAGGTGCGGAATACGGTCGATACGCTGGCGATGTGACCCGTACCTTCCCCGCAAACGGAACTTTCACTAAAGCGCAGAGAGAAATTTATCAGATCGTCCTTGACGCACATTATGCCATTATTGATTCTATCCGTCCCGGGGTTTCCATTGACGAACCCCACCAAAAATCGATTGAGTTGCTAACGGAAGGAATGCTCAGTCTCGGCCTTATCGAGGGAAAAGCAAAGAAATTGATAAAGAAAGAGGCATACCGACAGTTTTACATGTACCGGATCGGACACATGCTCGGCTTAGATGTCCACGATGTCAATTGTGTCCACGAACCCAACGGCGATTTCAAAACCTTCCAGCCCGGTATGGTGATGACAATTGAACCCGGACTCTACGTCGCTGAGGGGACGAAAGATGTCCCACCGGCATATCTCGGTATCGGTGTCCGCATAGAGGACGATATCCTTATCACTGAAGATGGTTGTGAAGTCCTGACAGACGGTGTCCCGAAAGAAATTGACGCAGTCGAAGCACTTGTACAAGCGACAAAGTGGTAGACACACTCTGTGTGCCGCTCATCCCGTGTGGATCTTTCAGTGATTTCGAAATTGTATTTTAACTGAGAAAGGCTGAGAAATCTGTGTTACAATTCTAAAAATGGAGGAACAGATGCCAAAACATGGAATTCCGAAGCAAAGAAAAATGAGAGGCATGAACAAATATCAAAAGAAAGCGCATCGCCGGGGTGAAGACAGGTTGCGCGGTAATGAGGTCGAATACTACCTCTCTCTCGCGTATTCTTCCAACCCGGATGATCGCGTCGAGGCGATGGACAATCTTTGTCCGTGTCATGTTCGGAAAAGCATCGACAAAGTCTGGGTAGCACTATACAAAGGCTTGGTTGACCCCGACGTGCGCGTCCGGAAAGCCGCGTGGCACACACTTGACGACGGCGGAAATCCGAACGATCCGAGACTCCAACCGCTCCTTGAAAGGATCGCCAAAGAAGAAACCGATCCGAGGCTCCGCCAAAATGCCCTTGACCTCATTGCTGCCACCCGAAAGGTTGAGGAGCAGAAGGAAGTTTTGTTGGGACAAAAAGCGCATACCTTTTCTGGACGATGCGATTGGTGTGGCGCGTCAAACGTGCCGGTCAGTTATGATTACGAGACCGAGTTTGAGACAAACGGCACCAAACGTTTCGCCTTAGTCTGTGAAGCATGTGAAACCGCATAACGGGTCAGTCGTAAAAAATTAGGGCATAGTTTCTTTTTTTGAAAAAATAATAAAGAAAAATTGAGTCCGATGCAACAAAACAGATAACGTCCCAATTTTTGCCGCTTTTGAAAAAAGTGATGGGAATTTTGACGTTTCTTTTCTTACATCAAACCGGTAGCCTGCAACAACGGCGCAGGGTGTTTTTGATAGGGGTTTTTGCTTGGGCGTTTCTTCAATTTCCCCTTGCTTGGGTGTTTCTTCAGGTCTACGGAGAGGCAGATAAAAGCCCAAACCCAACTGACCGAACCGCAAGGTAAAATTAAAAGTATGATTCCTGATGATGTGTACGTACACCAAACAGTGGAGGGCGATGCCGAAGCGTTCAATGAACTCGTCAATCGGCATCATTCAAAGATTTATGGGCTTGCGTACCGAATGCTCGGCAATCCTGAAGATGCCGCTGACGCGACACAGGAGACGTTTTTAGAGGCATACAAGTCAATTAAGGCGTTTCGATTTCAGTCGCAGTTCGGGACATGGCTCTATAGTATCGGCATCAATACATGCCAGCAGTATATCCGTAAATCGCAATCGCATGAACGCAAGCTTACCGCTTACACCAGAGAAACAGAAGTGGATGGTGTTGTTTCTGAGATGGACTCACCCGAACGAGCAGTGGTGAATACAGAGCAGAACGAAATGGTCCAAGGTGCCATTGATCGGTTACCACAGAAACAGCGCGAAGTCGTCACACTATACTATATGCAGCACCTCAAGTACCGAGAGATCGCTGAGATTTTGAAATGTTCAGAAGGCACCGTGGCTTCACGGTTGAATCAGGCACTGAAGAATCTCAAGCGGAAGTTGAGCAAGTATTATCTCTTGGAAGGAGGGTCTTGATGAATTTGAATTGCGAACAAACTCTTAAGAATTTGCCACACCTCGTCGCGCAGGGAGATGCCCGGACAACAGGGCCGATTTCTGGCGGAATTTCGCGACGCACGCTTTTGGAGCATCTACGGACCTGTCCAGAATGCCAAAGGGAGTACGAAGCGTTATGGCACACCGCAGATGTACTGGAGAATACAGAAGCACCGATTCCACCGCCGGAATTGGTCGGAAACATTCAACAGCGTGTCCGGCAACTCCATCGACAACAGCAGCTCGCATTCTTCGCGAGTCCCTTAGCATGGTGTCTTGACCGATTAAAGTTGGATCTCTCTCCAAGGTTAGTCAACGCCATTGTCCTACTCTTCTTTCTTGTCGCTTCCGGTTTTGTCATGAAACTTGCATTCTTCACAAATTCTCCGGAACCGGAGTTCGGTTTGACCGCAATGGAGAAGACACGACTTCAGCACGTTAGGATCTCATCTTCTCCGTGGGCACTGATTAAAGACACTGAAACGGGGGTAGAGAACCCAGACACACCACAGCAGTCTGTAATTGCTGCCCAGCATGCGCCTGATTACTTCTTCAGTCCAACGCAGGATTCATCAAGGGTATGGCGCACCGATACCATAGATTATGAAGAACAGACAGGCGAAGCCAGCGTAGTTAACTATGCCCGCGATATTGCGAGCGAAAAGTTAACTGTATTTTGGAATCACATTAAAACCGAGTTGTAGGTATACAAGTACACCTATGCTGTTCGAGTGCCTTCATTTTTAGTCCTAACTCTGAAAATCCTACCATTTACTCAGGCGCGGTTTCTAACCGCGCTTTTCTTTTTTAAATAGGACTTACACACTTCCTCTTAAAGTCCCTCTGATGAGGGGCGGGGAGGTTCCCACACGGGAGACTTCATACCCGGGGAATGCCATACGGAGAACCTTCATACCGTTGATTCTGATTCTTTAGGGGGTTAAAAGTACCGAAATACTCTCACTGTGAAGCATTTTTTGGCAAAAAATACATCTTGTCTGTTCAGTTTGCGTAAGTCCTCTTAAAGTGTATAGCATATAGAATTTAGAGAAAACAGTTGACACACAACAGTTTTTTGTGTATAATCACCTAAAATTTGGCATACCCCTAAGGTAATCCGTGAGAATGACTTCAGGAAAAAAAACAGTTAATGAAAAACCGCTTCTGGAAATTTCGGGCTTAAAAACAGTCTTTCCAACAGATGATGGCATCGTAAATGCCGTGAACGATGTCAGTTTTAAAATTGCCCGCGGGCAGACCGTCGGCGTTGTTGGCGAAAGTGGCTGCGGAAAAAGCATCACTGGGCTCTCCCTGCTCCAACTCGTGCCGTCACCGGGACGTATTGAAGCCGGTGATATCCAATTTTATCGCAACGGCGAAGAGGACCCTTTAGACATTGCACAAGTGTCCCCGAAAAGCGAATTGATGCGCCAAATCCGCGGCAATGAAATTGCCATCATTTTCCAGGAACCGATGACTTCCCTCAATCCAGTCTACACTGTTGGAAACCAGATTGCTGAGGCGATTATCTTACACGAGCAGGTTGATAAAAAGACAGCGCGCGAACGCGCAATTGAAATGATCGCGCGTGTCGGTATACCTGCCCCTACCCAACGCGTCGATGAATACCCGCACCAACTTTCCGGCGGTATGCGTCAGCGTGTCATGATTGCGATGGCACTCTGTTGTTCACCTACCCTGCTCATTGCTGATGAACCCACAACTGCCCTTGATGTGACGATCCAAGCACAAGTGCTCGGTCTCATGCAGGAACTCCAAGCGGAAATGGGGATGGCAATTATGCTCATTACCCATGACCTCGGTGTCATCGCCGATCTCGCTGATGAAGTCGTCGTCATGTACGCAGGGCGCGTCGTCGAAAAAGGCACCGTTGATGACATTTTCTATAACCCTCTGCATCCGTACACCCAGGGATTGCTAAAGTCGATACCCACCCTTGGAAAGACACCGCAGAGAATCTTGCCCTCTATACCCGGGACAGTGCCACATCCCTTGACACTTCCAACGGGATGCTCGTTTCAACCGCGGTGTTCGGAACGGATGCCGGAATGCGAGCGGATGCCGGAACTCGCAGAAATCAATGGGAAAACGGAAACCGATGGACACGATGTCCGATGCTGGCTTCACACAGATTTTTAATTTTTTGCTCTTGGGCTGCGCTTCATTTCATTACGCGCAGGTTTTTGACTAGTTTTACTGGATTTAGGAATTTTGACGTTCTTTTCTCTTGGAAACATTAGCCCAAAAAGGTAGCCTGCAACAACGGCGCAGGATTTTTGCTTGGGTGTTTCTTCAGGTCTACGGAGAGGCAGATGAAAGTTCAACCCCACCTGACCGAACCGCAAGGTAAAATTAAAAAATTGCTTGAGGTGAACGACCTCAGAAAATATTTTCCGATACAGAAAGGTGTCTTTCAACGCACTATCGGTTATGTCAAGGCGGTCGATGGTATCAGTTTTGACGTCCAACGTGGTGAAACGCTCGGTCTCGTTGGCGAAAGTGGCTGCGGGAAAACCACCGCAGGACGATGCTTACTCCGGTTGATTCCACCCACAAGCGGGAGTTTCATTTTCGGCGAGGAGGAGGTAGATTTAGCGAAGTTGTCTCACCATGAGATGCGTCCGTATCGTAGACGTATTCAGATGATCTTCCAAGACCCGCACGCATCGCTCAACCCTCGAATGACGGTCGGAGACATCGTCGGAGAGCCGATGCGCGTCAATCAGACCGAAAAAGGATCAGCACTTCAAGATCGAATTGTTGAACTGTTGGAATCTGTGGGCTTGAGGTCTCAGGATATGCGCCGATACCCACACGCCTTCAGCGGTGGACAGCGTCAGCGCATCGGTATCGCACGGGCGTTAGCACTTCAACCTGAACTCATCGTCGCAGATGAACCAGTCTCGGCATTGGATGTTTCTGTCCAAGCACAAATTCTCAATTTGCTGGCAGAACTCCGTGAAAAGTTCCACCTCTCTTATATCTTTATCGCACACGATTTAAGCGTCGTTGAGCATATCAGCGACCGCGTCGCGGTCATGTATCTCGGTAAAATTGTGGAGATTAGCGACGCTGAGACCCTCTATCAATCGCCAAAACACCCCTACACCGAAGCGTTAATATCCGCTGTGCCGCTTCCAGATCCGAGTGCGCAGCGTGAGCGCGAACATATCCGTCTTGAAGGCGATGTCCCCGACCCGTCTCAACCGCCTACCGGATGCTATTTCCACCCTCGGTGCCGTTACGCAACCGATATATGCAAACAGGAGACGCCGGAACTCCGTCAGGTAGCATCGGGTGTTCAGGTGGCATGTCATCACAGTGATACGTTGGAGTTACAGGGAGTGTAGTAATGATGAGATTTAATCGAACTGCTCTGGATTTTATGAAAATATTGATTATCTTCTCGGTTCTCATCGTCGGATGTTCAGGAAACCCACTGGAAGATACCTCCGATTTTCCGCGTGGGATTGAAGCGAAAGAGGCACCGATGTGGGCAAAACGCGTCGCCGAAGGCAAACTCCCAACTCTCGCTGAGCGACTTCCAGCAAACCCACTCATCGCCAAGACGAATTTCGATGGCTATGAGCGTCCAGGTCCCTATGGCGGCACGTGGCACCGATTCCATACACATCCAGATTTGGGGACGTGGAAAATGACAGCGGGTTATGCACCACTCATCCGATGGAAATTTGATGCCTCTGGTCTGGAACCTGGTCTTGCTGAAACATGGGAGTTTAATGAGGATGGGAGTGTGTTAACGTTACATCTCCGCAAGGGAGTCAAATGGTCGGATGGACATCCCTATACCTCTGCTTCGTTCGCTTTCTATTATGACCTCTGCCTTGATGAACGGTACAAGTACAGTCCACCGGTTTGGTGCAAGGTAAACGGCATCCCGATGGAAGTCGAAACGCCCGATGATTACACGATTGTGATGAAATTCGCAGGTCCCAACTGGCTCGTGCCACTCTGGTTGGCGACCGGCTTTTGGTGGTGCAATCAGTATAATATCCCTAAGCACTACATGATGCAGTTCCACCCAGATGAAAACTCAAAATATACGGACTTCATCCAATTTGAGAAGGAGAACATCCCACATCAAAACCCGGAGCGTCCGACGTTATGGCCCTGGCGGGTGACGAAATATGAGAAAGGCGGTTTCCGTGTTGAGTTAGAGCGCAATCCCTATTACTGTGTCGTCGATGAACTCGGCAGGCAGCTCCCGTACATTGACAGAGTCAAAACGAGTTTGGTGCCTGAACCGCAGGTGCGTGTGCTCAAAATCCTCGCGGGGGAGATCGACTGCCAATACCGCGGAATGGAACTCCGTGATCTCGCACTCTATTTGAAGGGGCAGGAGAAAGGAAACTATAAAGTCCGTCGCTGGAAAAGCACGGCAGGTGCACAACCCGCAATTTTGATTAACTGGACCGATCCCGACCCCGCTTTAAGACAGCTCATTCGGGATCAACGTTTCCGTAAGGCGCTCGCTTACGGTATTGATCGCGTGAAATGTAACGAAATCGCATGGCGCGGCTTGTTGGAACCGCAAGCGGCAACCGTTAGCCAAGAAGGGTGGCACTTCGCCGATGAAGACGGGCAGACCCTCTTTGAGGAGTGGAAACGCGCCGATGCAGACTTTGATATTGATGCAGGAAATCGACTGCTCGATGAAATGGGACTCACAGCACGTGATGAGGACGGTTATAGACTACGCCCGGATGGTGAACGGATTGATATACTCATGGACGTTCCGAGTTCTAATCTCAACAGCCAACAAAATGACATCGGGCTGATTATTCAGGAAGGATGGGAGCAACTCGGTTTGAAGACTCTGCTCTATACGCCTCCGGGGGCGGAGTTAAGTTTACGGCGCACGCTCGGTAAATTCACAATCAGTATGCACGGTGAGGCGGAGATGGATCTGTTCACGTATCCCGATTGGGTATTTCCGACACTCCCCAAGTACTGGCATCCGAAGGTAGGGAAGTGGTATGAAACAGGTGGTGAAAAGGGTGAACCCGCCACCGGACCGCTAAAAAAATTGCTCGACTTATACGACGAAATTAAAAAGGAACCCGACGAAAAACAACGGCATCAATATGTCCGAGATGCCGTCAGAATTCACATCGACGAGGGACCGTTTCATCTCGGTTCTGCGGCGCGTTCGCCATCGCTCTTAGTTGTAGCAAACCATTTTCACAACGTCCCAAACGACGGCATTTTGGGACCTTGGGCAATTGTTACGCCTGCGACCAGTTATCCCGAACAGTGTTGGATATCGAAGAAATAGCCGTAGACCTTCTCCATTGCGCTGCAGGGTTTAAATAAATGTTTCGGTGATGCCGTTGGAAGAAATGATTGTAGGAGCAGGTCTCGTGCCTGCCCGTATATTGCTGATAGCCGATGGTTTCCGACAACCAAAAGAGGAGACACACCCATAATTACCTATATCATTCGCCGATGTTTGATCGCAATTCCGACACTCATGGCGATTTCCATTATCTCTTTTATCATCATCCAGCTCCCGCAAGGCGATTACCTCGATCGAGAAATTCAGCGATTAGAGGAGGAGTTCGGCGATAGCAGTTCGCTGGCGCATGTTGAGGAATTGCGGGCACGCTATGGCTTGAACGAACCACTCTGGAAACGCTACTTTATCTGGATAGGCGGCTTTGTGCGTGGTAACTTCGGTGAGTCGTTTGAGTATAAACGAGAGGTTCACGAACTGATATGGGACAGAATCGTCTTCACCCTGATTATCTCTGTCGGGTCGCTCATCTTCACCTATGTTGTCGCTATTCCCCTCGGCGTCTATTCCGCTACGCATCAATACAAATGGTCGGATCATTTTCTTACCTTCCTCAGTTTTGTTGGGATGTCCATACCGGCGTTTCTCTTAGCACTATCCTTGATGGTTTTTGCGTTTGACATTTTCGGCGTTCCACTGTTTGGACTGTTCTCCGCTTACTATGAGGGCGCGCCGTGGACCTGGGGCAAACTGAACGACCTCTTCAAGCACCTCTGGATCCCTGTTATCGTTGTCGGAATCAATGGAACCGCGAGTTTGATGCGGATTATGCGTGGCAACCTTCTTGATGTTTTGGGACAGCCTTTCGTCCAAACGGCGAGAGCAAAAGGGCTTAAAGAGATCGTTGTGGTGAGTAAGCATGCGGTGCGGATTGCAATCAATCCGCTCATCAGCATTTTGGGGATGAGTCTACCCGGTATTCTCTCCGGTTCAGCGATCGTCTCAATTGTCTTGGGATTACCGACAGTCGGACCGATTCTCTTGCGCAGTTTATTGAACGAGGACATCTATCTCGCAGGGACGTTGATTATGATGCTGAGCCTCCTTCTGGTTATCGGCAATCTGCTTGCAGACATAGCCCTCGCTTGGGTAGATCCGAGAATCCGCTATGAATGATATTCATTTTACCTTACAATTTTGTAGGACGGACGCATTCCCTCTGAAAGTCCCCCTGATAAGGGAGATTTAGGGGGTTGAAAGGACGACATTATGGCTTTTTGGGTCTGAATATCCGATATTTGCTCAATGTGCGTCCGTCCTGTTTGGATTAATACATGGAATCTACAATCGAGACTGCTGAAGAAGTTAAAAATGCAGCGGAAATAGGGCAACTGAGTTATCGCCAACTGATATGGAGACGATTTCGCAAAAATCGGATGGGTGTTATTGCGGGCGTGCTTCTGCTGCTCTTTTACATTCTCGCCGTTGGTGCCGACTTTTTCGCGCCCTATCATTACAACGAAATCAATATGCGGTTGCGCCACGTACCCCCGCAACGTCTCCATTTCTCAGTCCAAGACGGGTTCTATGTTCACGGATTAAAATCCGTCCGCAACCCGGAGAGTCTGGAGTTAGAATTCACCAAAGATTTGGCGCAACGTCATCCCGTTGAATTCTTTTTCAAAGATGCGGACGACAGACGGCACTTCTTCAGTTCCGCGGGTCCCATGTTCCTGTTAGGCACTGATCGGATGGGACGTGACCTGCTTTCACGAATCATGTACGGAGCGCGCGTCTCAATGACGCTCGGCTTAGTCGGTGTTTTTCTGAGCATTATTCTCGGTTCTATCCTCGGTACTATCTCTGGGTACTGGGGCGGATGGGTAGACAATCTCATCCAACGCGTTATTGAAATCCTTTCAGCATTCCCGGACATCCCATTGTGGATGGCACTCGGTGCCGCACTACCACCCGGTTGGTCGAGTATCCAAATCTACTTCGGTATCACCGTTATTTTGTCGATTATACGTTGGGGAGGATTGGCGCGGCAGGTACGTGGAAAAGTCTTAGCGTATCGGGAGAGCGATTTCGTGATGGCGGCACGTGCCTCTGGTGCCGGGCATTGGCACATCATCACGAAACATTTGCTACCCGGGTGTTATAGCCATATCATCGTTATCGCTACACTCGCTATCCCCGGTATGATTCTGGGGGAGACCGCACTCAGTTTCTTAGGATTGGGGATCCGTCCGCCGATGACGAGTTGGGGGGTACTACTGGAGGAGGCGCAGCGCGTCACCGTTCTGCTCCATTATCCGTGGCTCATTTTCCCCGCAGTGCCAGTTCTCGTCGTTGTAATTGCCTTTAACTTCTTGGGGGATGCCCTCCGCGACGCCGCAGACCCATACTCGGATTAAAAGTAGCAGGCACACTCCGTGTGCCGTCCGAAAAATCCAGCCATTTACCTTTCTATTATTTTTTGGAGAAAAAACATGCCAACAAATAGAGACCTCGGATTCTTCGCAACAGATGTTTCGTTCACCGATAAATCCGCAATCGTGACAGGTTCCAGTCGTGGTATTGGACGCGCAATCGCAATTGAATTGGCGCGCCAAGGTGCCGATGTACTTATCAACTACAACCAGAACCGGGATGCCGCTGAAACCGTCCAGCAGGAAGTGGAAGCACTCGGCAGAAAAGCAGTGATTATCCAAGCCGACATCAGCGACCTCGACGCGCACCAAAGACTACTCGATACCGCGCACGATGCTTTCGGGAAGGTAGACATCCTCATCAACAACGCCGGTATCACCCGTATCGCTGACATTCTTGAAGAGACACCCGAACAGTTCGACCTAATTGTCAACACCAATCTCAAAGCAACCCACTTTCTCACGCAGCGTGTCGCAAACTACATGGTAGCAAACGAGATTCGCGGGTGTATTATCTATACACTCTCGATTTCCGATATCATGGCATCCGATAACCGCACCGCTTACTGTATCTCAAAAGCGGGGTTAGAGATGAGCATGCGTGCTTTTGCTGGACGCTTAGCGGCGCACGGCATTAAGGTGAACGGTATCGCGGCAGGTGTGATTGATACCGACCTGTCACGCGTCCGGATCCCGGATTATGAGGAAGCGGCAGAGAAAGGCTATATCTTTATGGTTCGCGCCGGGGCACCAGAGGATGTCGCACATGCCACTATTTCTGCGATGAAACTTTACGACACCGGAGTCGTCCTCCCCGCTGCTGGCGGCGTGATGACACCTTTGTTGAACCTTCGATCCATGGCAGAATTAAATATGAATAAAGAGTAAGATTTACGCATTTACAAGGAGACGGAGATGTCTGATTTTCCCAGTCGTCCGATGCGTCCGCATCGATGGCACGTAAGAAAAAGTGGACACATCACGAAATCCCAATTGCGCCATCGCGGCACAATACTGACTGAGGGCGAACTGATGGTGCTTGAGCAAGAGAGAGAACCGAAGACCCCTGACATCATAACCCTCGACGACTTAAACCAACCGAGATTTTTCCACTTCGATTCGATACTCGAAGTTGAGCGAGAAAAGATGCTTTTCAATATCCACGATCAAACACTACGAAAAATTTATTGTGAGATTCACGGCATAAAGATGCCCAGCCACCCAGAGACACATTTTTCGAGAACCCAGTTGTTAGACCGCGGACACTGGACGGAAGAACGAATCAACGCATTCTTAGAACCAGAGTCGTTTTCCACATCTCTTCTTGACGTTCGTATCGAATATCTCATCTATGCTAAGACCTCCGTCCGCAAAGTGGAAAGATCCGAAGAATATAAAGCTTTGTGGCAGGGAGAAAAAGAAAAGAGAGCCGCGAGACGCAAAGAAATCCGTGAGAAAGTGAAAATCACGCAATCACGCTTGATCTCCGAACGTGGTTGGACGAAAGGATTAATAGAAGACCTGCTGGGCGAGCCTGATCTACTTGTAGACAATCCACATTACAAAACAGCACCACAAATGCGGTTGTACTTCCTCGATCGCGTCGAAGAAATCGAAAAAACAAGTCCAATTTTTGCTGCGCGACGCAAGGACCGGAGTATCAAAAGTCCCTTGGCATCTAATAGAATCCCGAAGCTTTAGGTCGGGGATATGACGCTGCAGCGTTTAGAGTGAGATCTATCACATGGGGGAACTTGTGTGCGCATGTCACATAATCCCGATGTCCCGTAATATTGACTTTTTGATTTTGCAAACCATCGTATACGCTGGATCGAAAACGTTACCCATATCGTATTCTACGGCTTGTCCTAATAGGGTGTGTGCGGCACGTTTCTCCAAACCGAGTTCATCTAACCATCGGAGGAGTTCCGTCGTCGCGTGTTGCACTGCCTGATCCAATGGACGTGCGTTGCCCGCTGCGAGAATGTAATCGCTGTTTTCCGCACGGGGCCAGTTGATGCTTTTGCCCTTGAGCACTTCAACCGTAAATTGCACATCAAAAGAGATTTCGATCCCAGTCCCGACGATTTCACCATCACCTTGCACGGCGTGTCCATCCCCGAGATGAAAAAGCGCACCCGAGACAAAGACAGGAAAATAGACAGTAACACCCTCCTGAAAACCCCGATAATCCATGTTTCCGCCGTGTGTAGAAGAGGTCGCTGTGGAAATCGCTTGTCCACGCGGCGGTGCAACGCCGAAACATCCGACCATCGGTTCAAGTGGTAGTGTGAGTTCGCCCAACTGCGTCTCTGGGGTCATCAATGTCGCGGTCCACTTCTCTACATCCACATGCCACTCTGCGCGGCCACCGTCAGGCATCTCGGATGCAACATAATCGGGATCAAGGACATTAGCAGCAACAACCATAGCCGTCCTTCCGATTAAACGATTCGGAACGATCCGATTGAAATGAACGACTAACGTATCACCAGGCTCCGCCGATTTAATATAAAAAGGACCCGTTTGCGGGTTTCCGCCTTCGGTTACCTGTGTATCGTTGGCATCGTATCCCGCATTATCCACGGTAGTTGTGCAGACGGTGTCACCGCTCTCAATGTGGAGCACCGGTTCGTGCGCACCAATTGCTGTATAATAGACCTTCGGTTCAAAGTGGTGTGTCGCCATTTTTTAAATTTTCCTTGCGGTTCGGTCAGGTGGGTTAGAAGCCATGAGCAACAAATTATAGTAGATTCCGAAAATAAGTNNTAAGTAATTACGGATTTTACTATAAAGAGCAATGTCAATAATATACCACGTTTGAGATACCGCGTCAAGGAACGAAAGACTCTTAAATCCGTGTCATCCGCGACAACCCGCGATTCAGACAATATATATCCAACCGTCCAACCTCTGACAACAAAACGATTTGACATCACTAACGCTCTGTGGTAAACTCTTAAAAATAGGACTTACGCATTCCCTCTTAAAGTCCCCCTGATAAGGGGGATGTAGGGGTTTAAAGGACGAAATTACGGCTTTTTACGTCTGAATGTCCGATATTTGCTCAATTTGCGTCCGTCCTGAAAAATTCAAAAGACGTCAGAGTCGAAAAGGGAGCATCATGAGACAAATCTTTAGAAACCGAATTAAAAACCGCACGAGCAGCACAATCTTAACAATTTTTTTACTTTTAATCTTGATCATAAACGCTAATGCCCAACATGATTGGACAGAACAGGTTGCTGCATATAAACCGATGGTGGTGAATGTCGAAACCTCCTCAGAAGTGGTCTTTGAAACAGAAGTGAAAGGCACAAATTTTGCCACCGGTTTTATTGTAGATGCGGAACGCGGCATTATCGCCACGAACCGCCATGTTACCGGCAGCAGTCCTGCCTATGTCAAAATCAATTTTCACGACGGTAGTTTTACAGAAGCAAGGATTCTTTACTATGATCCCACACACGACTTTGGATTTTATCAGATGAATCCGTCCGAAATTGATTTTGAACTTCAAGCCGTTGAGCTTGGCGAATGGAATTCACTGTCTCTCGGCGATGAACTCCTGCTCATCGGTAACAACGAGAAAGAGGAATATACGATCAAATTCGGAAGAATTACGAACCTCAACGTCAACAAAGGCGATCGGCACTCCAGTTATATCCACACGACGTTTGACCGAACGGGTGGCTCAAGTGGGAGCCCTGTGTGGAATACCAAAGGTGAGGTCGTCGCTATTCACGCACGCGGCACGGATACGTCCAGTTTTGAACTGCCGATTGATTACCTCTACGATGCCCTTGAATTGATTCGCAACAAAATATCAATCCAACGCGGTGAAATCGGTGTCGATTTAGAGCTTATCTCTATTGGCGAAGCCATCAAACACTTCAATTTCCCAAGTGCCTTACGAAAAGAGATAGGGCCCTCCAAAGCAGGAACCCCCAAGGTGATTCAGGTTGAATCCATGATCCCACGCACAACTGGAGAAACCATCCTCCGCGCATCTGATATTATCTATCGTATTGGTGATGAGCTTATCAGGGATGACCTCTATACCTTTGATGCTATCCTGAACCGGAACGTCGGAGAAAGTGTCACCTTGGATATCTATCGGAACGGCGAAAACCTGAAACTTGATGTCCCTGTGGAGGACTTAGAAGCGAAGAAGGTGCGTCGTTTTGTTAGATTTGGCGGTGCTGTCTTTCACGATATTACGCCCCAACTCCGACGGATACTCTTCTTAGAAGCCGATGGCGTCTATTTACCGCACGCTGCTGCAGGCAGTAGTTTCTCACGTGTCGGTTTACAGGAACGGAATGGGAACTCTAAGGTCGTAGTTCTTGATATAAACGGAAAGCAGATTCGTAACCTTGACGACTTCGTTGAGGCGTGCGAGACCATTACCGATGGACAGCACACCTACGTTGTCGTCCGAGATTTCAATCTGTTCGATAGTTCTCCGACTCCGAAGAGTTTGACGATCAACCTAAAATTTGGTCCGTTGCAGCAGTTTGGATGGAATCCAGAGGTATTGGATTGGCAAGAGGTGGGCAATAAATAGTTTTCAGTTCTCGCTAAACCCTCTTGTAGGAGGGCTTTGTAAGCCCAATTTATATGGATAGAGGCTTAACACTATGGCATATCTTAACTGACTGCTGACTACTGAAAACTGACTGCTAATTCAATAAAATCAGATGCGGAGGGCCTCTCGAAAATTCGGGCGTAATTGAGACGAATCCCTTTCCACGTAATCCCTATTCCGCCTGTGAGTGATCCATTTGAGATGCCGAGGCGGATAGGAAGTATTGGGAAAGGGTGCCACTCCGCACCGATGTATAATTCAGGTGTTCTGCGTTCGGTAGGTAGAGCGAGGTCGATTGAAAATTCGCAAGGCGCGCTTTGCAACCAATGCTTCTCGTAACGGTAGGAGATGCCGAGTGTTAGCCATTGAATACCAGAACCCTTGAGGTTCTGTGCGAGGCACCCAAACTTAAGATTCGGACGGGGTTTGAAAAGCAATCCGAGATCATACGCCGTCTCATAGCCGAAGAATTGATAGACATCGGAGGGGTGTCTGCGTTTAAACTTGAAGCTTAATCCAGCAGCGGTATACGGGCTGAATTGGCGAGCGATGCCGTAGTAGTTGAAATCAGGCACACCACTGTCGACACCGAGGGCGATTTTATTTCCCCAAAATAGGCTATAGCCGCGGTAGCTGTAGCCGATACCTTTTGGATCGAATCGGTAATCGCTTCGGTCGTGGAACTTATTGACGGCGAAGAGTTTCACACCTTGCCATTGAATGAGTCCGGCTGGGTTCCAAAAGCCTGCACTGGCATCGTCAGCGACGGCAGTAAAGGCATTGCCCATCGCTAACGCCCGCGCACCGACATACAGTGGGCGCGCCGATTCAAAGGGTCTTTTGTCAGGAACCGTCTCTGCATATATTGGGACTATCAGCCAGAGAAAACTTATGATAGCGTAGGTCGTTTTCATCCTGGATAATTTAGCATGAAATACACGATATCGCAAGGGAATGGTAATTGGTCGTCGGTTGTCAGTTGTCGGTTAAGAAGGTATACTTAGTGCGAGTCAGAACCTCTTTAACTGATAACTGATAACTGGTAACTGATAACTGATAAAATGAACGCATCGTCCGGCACACTTTATCTCGTTAGCACACCGATTGGGAATTTAGAAGATATTACCCTGCGCGCACTCCGTGTTCTCAAAGAGGTGGACCTTATCGCTGCTGAAGATACCCGTCAAACACGCCGCCTACTAACCCATTACAAGATTCACACGCCACTCACAAGTTACTTTGAGGGTAACCAGCAGATGAAGGGAGACAAGTTAGTAGAACGCCTGGAGGCAGGTGAGGCAATTGCACTCGTTTCAGACGCTGGCACACCGATCATCTCTGATCCGGGGTATCCACTCTTACGCCGATGCATCGACGCAGAAATTCCGATCGTTCCTATTCCTGGGGCATCAGCGGTCGTCACGGCGGCATCTATTTCTGGGTTACCCCTACATAACTTTGTTTTTGAAGGCTTCCTCTCTCCAAAGTCTGGGAAAAGAAAGCGTCAGTTGGGTGTACTTGCTGACGAAGAAAGAACGGTCATTCTCTTTGAATCCCCGCATCGGCTCCGACGTTTCCTTGAAGATGTCCTTGAGGTGATAGGTGAACGTGACATTGTCGTCACACGCGAGTTGACAAAACGGTTTGAAGAGGTATTTCGCGGGAATGTCAGTGAGGCACTGGAGAAATTCCGAGATACCGAGCCGAGAGGAGAGTTTACAATTCTTATTGCTGGTACAAGGAGGAAATATGACAATACATGATGTTTCTCAAATCGCTGTTATCGGTGCAGGATTAATGGGACACGGTATCGCACAAGAGTTCGCAAACGCAGGCTATAGCGTCTATTTGCACGATGTCACAGACGAACAACTCGAAACCGCACTCACTCAAATTGAACAGAATCTAAATGTACTCGCCAGAAATACCATTATTGAGAAAGATAGTATTTCCCCGACGCTACAGCGAATTCAGACCTCTACAGAACTCACCACAGTCGCTGAAAATGCTGACTTTGTAGTGGAGGCAGTTACTGAGAATTTGACATTAAAACAGCAGATATTCGAGGGATTAGACGGGATATGTCCACCACACACAATTTTGGCGAGCAATACGACGGCGTTGATGCCGACCCAAATCGGGGTCAATGCGAGTCGCAAGGGGCAAATACTTAATACCCACTATTTTAATCCGCCCTATCTGATCCCGCTCGTTGAACTGATTCGCAGTCCTGATACTTCTGATGAGACAGTTGAAGTAACGTTTGAACTCTTAACAGTTATCGGTAAAACACCTGCAATTATTGAAAAAGAAGCACTCGGTTTTGTAGGACCAAGGCTGCAAGCCGCCTTGATTCGGGAAGCATTCGCCATCGTTGAACAAGGCATCGCCAGCGCAGAGACCGTGGATCTCGTTGTGCGCAACAGTTTCGGGCGACGGCTTAGCGTCGCGGGTCCCTTTGAGGTCTTTGAGCTTGCAGGATGGGATCTCGTACTTGCCGCTTTTGAGGAACTCTATAAAGATCTCAACAGTTCACCTGACATCAATCCGCTCCTCCGACAGATGGTTGAATCCGAGAAACTCGGCGTAAAATCTAAGGAAGGCTTCTATAGTTGGACGGATGAGAAGATAGAACAACTTCGGGATCGGATGAATCACGCATTGATACAGCAAGCGAAAAATGTGTAAGGTTGTAGGCAAACTCCGCTCGATTTTCCTACGCAAAAAGCCTGACGTTATATTCCTATTTGTGGTGCTGGTTGGATTCGTGCTTGGTGGTGTCTATCATAGACAAATTTGGGGGTATTTTCTCGAGCTCACCGCAGCTTTTCAGAGTATTGAGACAGCGCGGGCGTACATCGCAAGTTATGGCCCACTCGCGCCTGTTGTATCGGCGATACTCATGGTCTTTCAGAGCGTAATTGTGCCTTTGCCAGCGTTTCTGATTACCTTCGCAAACGGCACGCTCTTCGGATTTTGGTGGGGTTCACTTTTGTCGTGGAGCAGTTCGATGGTTGGCGCGGCGTTCTGCTTCTATATTGCTCGCTATCTCGGTATCCAACGGATTACGCAGCTCATCAGTCAACCGGCAGTTGAAAAGGCAAACGATTTCATTGAAAAATACGGCACTTACGCTATTCTTATTGCTCGCTTAATGCCGTTCATCTCTTTTGATGTTATCAGTTATTTTGCAGGGGCAACTCGGATGCGGTTTCTCGGGTTTTGGGTTGCTACCGGGATCGGTCAAATGCCAGCCACCTTGGTTTATTCTTATCTCAGTGAGAGTGCCTCACCACACATCAAATGGATTCTTTTTGGTTTTGGTATCGTCATCGCGATTTCAATTATAAGATGGCTTCTGAAAACTCGAACCCCTTGTAGGAGGGATTTGTAAGCCCGATCTTCTGTGGAAAGGTATTGGATGCCCAAATTTATTCATTGTAGGGGGGATTTGTAAGCCCGATCTTCTATAGAGTCATCGGGATTGAAAATCTTTCGTACAAATATTAAAAAGAGGAGAATTGACAATGGTTCGCGTAGGTGTAATCGGAGTCGGTGGCATGGGAAACGCCCATTGTAACTCGCTCCCTAATGTTGAAAATTGTGAATTTGTAGGTGTGGCAGATCTCCGCTTGGATGCCGTCGAAGCCGTCGCCCAACGACATCAAATTCGCGCCTTCCAAGACTATCACGAATTATTTGATGTTGTGGACGCTGTCGTGGTTGCGACGCCGCCTGTCGCTCATACGCAGGTAGTCGTTGATGCCGCTGAGGCGGGCATACATGCTTTCTGCGAAAAACCGCTTTCATTAACCCTCGCTGATGCAGACACAATGATTGAGGCATCGGATAAGGCGGGAACCCATCTGATGGTAGGGCAGGTGTTACGTTTCTATCCTGTCCACGAACTCGGTAGACAGATGATCGATGCTGGCGATATCGGAGACATCACTTACATCGAAACCGATTACACGGGTCCCTATAATGCTCCGCGCAACCGACCCGAAACTTGGTACGGCACTGTCGGTGGACTGTTAGAAAATGGCATTCACAAATCCGATCTGATTAATTGGTTCGGTGGCACTGCCCTTACCGTCGCTGCCGAAGTAGGCAGTTTTTCTGGGCATGACGATTGGGAAGATTACACCGTCTCGCTCATTCGTTACGATTCCGGGGCGGTGGGTATTCTACGGTGGGGTGGCTTCCTCGGCGCACGCGGCACCAACGAAACCATTATTGACGGTTCCGAAGGTTCACTCCGCTTAGATATGTCAGCTGACCTCGCCTATCTCAAAAAACGCGGCGACGAGTGGAAAGAGATCGTTCCTGACCGAGATGGACCCCACGGGGTCGTCGGCGAGCTAACCCATTTTGTCGACTGTGTTCGGGATAACAAAACACCTATGATTGATGGTAGAGGCGGAAAACATGCCGTAGAAGTCGTTCTGGCAACTTATCAATCTGCGAAAGAGGGAACCAAGGTCGCCCTACCGATGAAGTAATGCAAACAATCGGTATCGCAAGGTAAAAATTGAAACCGATTACAGCATTAAAAATAAAACCAAGTAGTAAGCCCGTAACGTAGTGGAGGGCGATTCTACGGGAAGACACGCTATTTCCCAAATTCACTTGACCGAACCGCAAGGTAAAATTAAAATGCTCTTCCTTGCACTCAACATCGTTTTGCTCTCCGGCTTTGGGCTTTTCCTCAAGCACGCCAAAGATAATCAACAGCGCTTAAATCCGATCGGCTTTGTCAACTATCTCGTTGCTTTCTTTATCAGCATCTGGGTCCTGTCCCAGGAACAGGATTATGAGTTCTCAAAGTTAACCTTCGTATTGGGTATCTCAAATGGTGTGACGTACGCCGCTGGGTTCGAGTTATTTACACTTGGGATCCAACTCAGTGGGATTGTTGTCACAGCCGCACTCGTTAGGCTATCGATTGTAGTCCCGATTTTAGTGTCGATGCTATTTTGGAAAGAAATTCCCAATCTCTGGCAAGCCATAGGACTTCTCTTAACTTTCGTGGCAATCCCACTTCTCAGCCAACGAGAAAAAGAACCGACCTACAAATTTACGCCTGACAAACCGGATGTGCCTCAAGGTTTAGGATTCGCTATTGCTGCTATAATTCTGATTGTCACCGGTATCTCACGACTCACTATGAAAGCCTTCAACGAGATGTGTCCAATTGATGAGAAATCTCTCTATATGAGTCTGCTTTTCGGTGTCGCTACACTTATTTATTTAGGGATATGCCTCTATCAGAAAACGTGGCCGAATTGGTGGGAGGTCTTCTACGGCACGCTAATAGGCATCTGTAATGTCGCCGGAAGTTGGGCACTCCTCATTGCGCTGGATAAGGTGAGTGCGTTAATTGCCTTTCCGATGTCAAGTTCGGGTGGTGTGTTGTTCACGATGTTCGTTGGTATGGTATTCCTCCGTGAGCGGTTGGGTCGGCTCCCTCTCATCGGTGCGCTACTCGCAATCGTCGCACTGATTTTCGTCAATTTGAAACCGTGACTCGCCGTCTTGAGATTTATAATTGCCTCTCGTTGTCCGCAGGCTGTTGCTACCTCTGGTCAAGTGTGTAGAGCGAAGACAAATTTGACTTTGGACGCAAAATGTGGTATCATTTATGAAAAAATAGGGATTCTGGAAAAGAATGCGGGAGAGTGTAGAACTTGTCATCCGAGGTGTCCATCTGTTAGCGGCAATCGTCTGGTTCGGTGGTGTTATTTTTTTTACCTTCGTCGCTATGCCCATTCTACAGCGCAACTTACCGCCGCAAAACCTGTTAGCAATTCACAATCGTTTTCGGATCCTGATACGATTAATGATTCATGTTTTGCTGACGACAGGCGCGATGGTATTTTTTATTGTCGCATGGAATAACGGCTTTTTTACTGGGAATGCTAACAATGATTTCAGATCCTATATGTTAGTTTTTGTCGCGAAACTCGCGGTGTTTGGTGTAATGACCCTCTTTTGGGGGTTGTACAGTTCGATCTATCGGCGGCACCTCGAAATCACTCCATCCGATGGAGATGGGCAGTCTAATCAAAACCTTTATATCAACGTCTGGAAAAATTTGATGTTGATAGCGGGATTAATTGTTTTCGCACTCGCGATGCTGTTGAAAAATTAATCTCAAAACATTAGAATCCTTGTGGAAGATTCGGATCAGGCACTTTGGCATCCTCTTATCCTTTCATCGGCTGTCATTTATTCGACAGAGGGTATAAGCGCAACCAGCGGACGCGCTAGATATACGGGGTAGCACGTTCTTGACACACCCTGCCTGACCGAACTGCAAAGTATAATTAAAAAAACCGAACTGCAAGGTATAATTAAAAAATGACAGACACTAAAGTTCAGGCAGTTTCGTGGAATATTACCCGATTGTGCAATCTAAAGTGTACGCACTGCTATCTCCCCGCAGGATTTGTAGACACAAACGAGTTGGCGAACGGAAACTTTAACCTGTCCGATATTCAAGGTTCACCTGCACATTCAAGGGACGCCGAATTAAGCCAATCACAATGTGTTCGCATCATTGATGAAATCGCCGAAATCAATCCACACATCCTCCTTATTCTCACTGGTGGCGAACCTCTATTACGCCCGGATATCTTGGAGATATCGAAGTATGCCTCCGATACCGGGTTTCTTGTTGTGATGGGTACAAACGGGGTCTTGTTGAACGACGAAGTCGTCGAGAAGATGCAGAAGCACGGTGTTACCGGTGCAGGTATTAGCCTTGACTCTATCCAACCGACAAACCATGATCGGTTTCGTGGTATGGAGGGCGCGTGGGAAGCGACGATGAACGGCGTAGAGGCACTCAAACGCGCACAACTCGACTTCCTCGTTCAGACTTCCGTAACGCAGTGGAATTACGATGAAATTCCAGAAATTGTAGAATACGCGTATCAACTCGGTGCAAAGGTGTTGAATCTCTATTTCCTCGTCCGAACCGGGAGAGGTAAGACGGTGATGGACATTACGCCTACGCAATACGAGAAGATGCTTGAGACGCTTTTCAAGTTGCAGGCGGCTTATGCTGGAAAAATGCTCATCGCCGCAAAATGTGCACCGCATTACAAACGGGTCATCTATGAACAACAGTCTGACTCTGCATTCCTTCAGGGCTACCCTAGCGGCACGTGTCCATGTGGCATCTATTACTGCCGTATTACCCCTGAAGGTGAGCTGACCCCATGTCCCTATCTACCTGTTAGCGTCGGGAACCTCAAAGATGAGAGTTTTGCTAAACTCTGGAATGAATCGGAAACCTTCCAAAACTTACGGAATAGAGATTTGCTTGAAGGGAAATGCGGCGCGTGTGAATTCAGAGAGGTCTGCGGCGGATGTAGGGCGCGTGCCTATGCTACAACCGGCAACTATCTCGCCGAAGATGCCTCGTGCGAATACCAGCCTGGGCAACACAATGCACCTCCCGTTCAAATTGAAAAAAAGATTGCTTTTGCGTCGGAAACCGATTATGATTTGCAGTGGACGCCGGCAGCAGAGAAAAGGTTGAAACGTGTGCCGTCGTTTGCGCGTGGGATGGTCGTCAAAAGTGTTGAAAGATACGCTCGTGAACACGGTCATCGCGAGGTTACCCCTGAACTGATGCAGGCTGTCAAAAAACGATTTGATAAAACTGGCATTCCATCTTTCAGACCGAAACGCTAAGGCAAGGTGGTAGGCACATTTCGCTGTGCCCTCAAACAACTGTGGAAGGAACTCGTATGCTGACAACAAAGCAGATAGCATTTTTTCAGGAACACGGATATCTTATTCTTAAAAACTTCATTGATCCTGAAATAATTGACGGATGGCGAACACAGGTCTGGGAACATTTTGATTCCAGTTTTGAAACACCGGAGACGTGGCCCAACGACTACGAGATTCCGGGCTTCAGTTTCTCGCCGTTATTTGGGCATCTGTCTGTGATGGAAGAGATTACCGACCAACTTGGCGGCGGACAATTTTTTACAGGTGGTGGCGGTTCACCGATTATCAAATGGCCCAACCCTGAAGAAAAGTGGGCAATGCCAAAAGATGGGCATATTGATGCGTATGGTGCTGTTGCTGGCTGGAGCCCTTTTATGCTGGGTGCGACCACCTATCTTTATGATGCTGAACCTAAGAGTGGGGCTTTCGTCTTTTGGCCCCGAAGCCACTATTCAACACAAAAATACTTCCTCCAATATCCAGAGCAAATTGACGGCAGTTTCTATGATATTGAAGGTTGGAATTGGCATGTGCTTTCGGATTTATCGCCAGAGGGACCCCGCGAGTTTATCGGTGCTGCGGGTGATGTTGTGCTATGGCACGCGTTTCTTTGCCATACCGGATCGGAAAATGTGAAAGGTGTTCCTCGTTTTGGTCTTTTTGCACGTTATGCTCACAAACAACAGGAAGAAATTAAATACGAAATTCCAGAAAACCTCTGGAAATATTGGGCAATTTAAAAAATAATTATCAACTATCAGCCATTAACCCTTTACGGATAGAGGGAGCCCAGATGCTTACAACAGAACAGATCGCATATTTTCAGAAACATGGATATCTTATCCTTAAAAATTTAATCGATCCTGAAATAATTGAGGGATGGCGGGCACAGATATGGGAACATTTTGATTCCAACTTGGAAACGCCGGAGACATGGCCCGACGATTACGTGGTGCAGAATTTCAGTTTCTCGCCATTGTTTGGGCAATTGCCTGTGATGCAGGAAATTACCGAGCAGCTCGGTGGCGGGCAATTTACAGGGGGCGGTGGTTCACCACTCGTCAAATGGCCCGACCCTGAAGAGGGATGGACAATGCCCGGTAATGGACACATTGACGCATACGGTCCGGGTGGCTGGAGTCCTTTTATGCTGGGGGCAACAACGTACCTTTATGATGTCCAACCCGGCGGCGGTGCCTTCGTCTTTTGGCCCCAGAGCCACCATTCAACGCACAAGTACTTCCTCCAATATCCAGAGCAGATTGATGGCAGTTTCTACGATATTGAGGACTGGGGTTGGCATATGCTTTCGGATTTATCACCGGAAGGACCTCGTGAGTTTATTGGGGCTGCAGGTGATGTTGTGCTGTGGCACGCATTTCTCTGCCATACCGGGTCAGCGAATATAAGGGATATTCCTCGTTTTGGGATCTTCGCACGCTACTCCCATAAAAAACGGGAAGAAATTAAATACGAGATTCCAGAAGATCTTTGGAAATATTGGGTTGTTTGAGCAATAGTTGTTGACGCTTCTTCGACAAAATATTAAACCTTTAGCCTGCAACATCGGCGCAGGCGGGTCTGTGGGGGAGGCACTTCATCAATCAACCCCCTGATCGAACCGCAAGGTAAGATTAAAAGCCGAACCGCAAGGAAAATTTAAAAAATGAGTGAACAAACAATTGCACACGAGCGGCTTACAAATGTAGAAGAACGCCTGACACGTCTGGAAAGTTTGCTCGTCAGTATCAACGAGAAGTTGGAACAGCATCCCGATGTCGGCGAAGTTGATACCGAGAAAACGGAAGAGTTCAAGCAGTGGGTGACGAGTTATGTCTCAATGCGACTGCAACAACTCGTACCAGAAACGTGCGACCACCCTGATGAAGTCGCACTTCAGGACGGTCCCTACCTTGACAACACCACAGTGCCTTGTACAGAAGAAGTCGAGCACCGGGTCAAGCGGATACCGATTCCGTTTGTCCGCGAGATGGTTGTTCAACGGGTCGCTGAAAATGCCCAGCAAGCCGGTGTTGAACGTGTGGATATTGAGTTTTTTGAGAAAGCGGCGACATTCTGACAATGCAAAGCCTCAGAGGAGTTTCCTCTGCCCGATTTTGATTGGAAGGACTTCTTGAAGGCACCGCTGTAGATAACTGATAACTACTATGGAATGGGTTTTCAACACGTTCTCAGAGTATCTTGAGAACGACTTTAAAAAGCGCATTGGGAAACAGGAACCTACTGTTTCGGACCTCTGGCAAGCTTTTCAAGTGCTTTTTCCTGCTACGTCGGCACAATTACTCGTGCAAGAACCGGTGGGTAATACAGTACGGTTTAAACCGCTCGCCTTCTATCATGCTGACGAAATGGGTCCGTTGATTGAAGCCCCGCTGGAATATCTCAAAGAAAATTTCGGAGGCGGCAAATTCAAAATCAACTTCTATCACGGTATGCAGTTTATCGCGACAATTAATTTCAAACCGGAGGGTCCCGAAATCTGGCGTGAATTACCTGAGTTGGAAGGGAACCCTACGATTGACGAAACTGTGACGACCGCTGAAAATGGAAACTGATGCACGCCGAATACGGCGCGAAAAGTAGGAGACACACGGCGTGTGCCGTAATCAAGGACAATGGACAAAATCATAAGTCAACAACAGGAATTTGAGGAATGTCCGTCGTGTGGAAATACGAACCTCCGTCGGTTGGATGGTAATTCGTGGTTCTGCTTGGATTGTGACTGGGATAACTTAGTTGTCATTCCTACAGGTAACGACAAATTGCTCTCCTCCCTCCTTCACGGAGACATCCATTCACGGCGACTCGCCGCGCAAGCGTTGATTAATATCGGCGACGCTGACCGGCACCTTGCCTCTTTAACAGATACGAACGCGCTCTTAAAGGCACTGGACGACGAAGATGCCGATGTACGCTATTTCGTCGCAGTTGCCCTCGGTAAACTGGAGGCGAGCCTCGGCCTCGGAAAACTGAAGCAACTCGCCCGAGACGATGCCTCCGCACTCGTGCGGGAAGGGGCGAAAATCGCTGTTGAACAGATAGAATCGCGCCGGTTGTCATAAGGGTCATCGGCTATCAGCCCTCGGGCAGCACGCGGAAACCCAACCAACGGGCAGGGCTATACCATTTCTGATTAAAATTGTAGCATAAACTTTCAGTTTGGGTTTCCTTCTTGCAGCATAGAAGGAAAATTTAAAAGAATGGAAAAAATTCGACTCGGTTATATCGGCTGTGGGTTCATGGCACAGAAGGTCCATATCCCAAATTTTACGAGCATCCCGGACTGTGAACTCATAGGGCTTGCAGAGGTCCGTACGGAACTTGGAAAGAAAGTCCAAAGCCGTTTCGGTATTCCCCAACTTTACCGGGACCACGGTGAACTCGCACAAAATGCCGATATTGAAGCAGTCGCGGTGTCTGCTGACTTCGCATTACAGGGTGAAATCGCGAGGGATCTCCTTTTAGCAGGTAAACACGTCTTCATGGAGAAACCGATGGCTGTTTCCGTTGAACAAGCCGAAGCGATTGTAGCGGCATCAAAGAAGTCGGGCAAAAAGTTGATGGTCGGCTACATGAAACGGTACGATGCCGGAAACGAGATTGTCAAGACAAAAGTCGCTCAATTCCGAGAAACAAACGAACTCGGACGCTTGACGTATGCAAGGAATCACGGATTCGGTGGCGATTGGGTGTGTAATCTCGATACCCACATGGATGGGACAACAGAGACAAAGCCGAGCGCACCTGTCAAAACGCCAGAATGGATACCCGAACAGTGGCGCCGTTCCTATTTAGGATACCTCCAACAGTACACGCACAATATCAATCTGATGCGCTGGTTTCTTGATGCTGGAGACAAAGTTAGCGTCAGAGTCGTTGATTTGGACGCGAACGGATATTCTGGTGTTGTTATCTTCGATATGGACGGCATCCGTGTGACGTTGGAGACCGGACATGTCTCGCACTACCGATGGGATGAGCATAGTCAAATTTACTTCGAGAACGGATGGGTTCATACGTGGGCACCCCCGTTACTTTTGAAAAACACACCCGCCGAGGTCGAGATCTATCGTGCTGGGGACGAACAGGAAATTACTCGCGCGATTCCGAGACCGAGTTGGACGTGGGCATATCACAGGGAAGCGGAATACTTTGTAGCGAATGTCCGCAACGATGAACCGTTCCGATCTTCAGCTGAGGATACCCTCACAGATGTCAGACTCTTTGAGGACATCTACCGAATCTTCGTCGACCAGCAGAAATAGTTATCTAATAACATTGATTTTCCCAATTCTGGTAGGTGCGGTTTGTAACCGCACCGGTCCCCTCTCAGAATGCTTGTCCTGATTTTCCTCCTCGTGAGTCTTGTCTATTGTATATTCACTCAGAATTTCCGCAGCAAAATCTCTGTTTCATTAATGTTCACCGCAAGCTCATAGTTCTCCTGCAAATATGCTGCAATCAAGGGATGCCGTTCCTCGACGGGGATAGCGTCAACGGCATCGAACCAACCTCCCGTTTTAAAGATCACTAAACGTGTTTTATCCCTTTCAAGAGCCGAGATAACTTCCTGCTGCATCTCAGGTGTCGATGCATACGAGGCTTGATGAAATCGAGTAACGCTCAGTCGGTTTGCGAAAAAGTAATAGGCACCCTGACTCGTGAAATCGAAAATCTTTTCGTTCTCTGCTGTATTTTCCTGAATATAAGCAACCACCTTTTGAACCTGTTCAACCTGATCGTCCGGGATATCCACCTTTCCTGCGCGCGTTAATTCCTGCGTTACAGCGCGTTGTTTGAACGGGTTCTGACGCAATCTCTGCCGTTTCTCACGGAAACCTGCCAACGGTTGATGCGCTTCCCCGACATACCAACAGAATATTACCATCGGAATTAGCACCCATGCTGCTCTCAATGCGTACTGCCAACGTCCGTTACCCTTTAAAAACGATAGACATGCACGGAACATTCTGAAGAGGCCACTCTCTAATGGAAATAGACAGAGCAGCCATAAAAAAGTTGCGCCGTAAATCAGATGTCCACCATCTGAACGTCCTAAAGCAGTTCGGAAAAATGCAATGCCACCGAGCAATAAAAGCAGGAGCTTCATCGCGTTCGGTTCCGATACAGTCCCACATAAACACCGATATGTCAGATACGCCGCGACGATCAAAAAGATGCAAACGGGCAGATACCATCGAAATCCTTCGCTGAAAACGAAAGCGTTCCAACCATCTGTTGACAATAGAGCAAGTGTTTCCGATAGGGATGGAAAAGCGAGTCCCCAGGTCGCGAGTTGATAGCGGCATTGGATATAGGAATTCCAGATTATGTCGTCCAAAGCACCGTGGGAGAGGAAGTAGATGCCTACTGAGAAAAAGCCTAATAACACCCCGCAACTGTAACTGATTAAGGGTAATAGGTATTCTCTCCTATTTCCTTTCTGCTGGCTTTGCCCGCTGCCATCTTCCGTCCCAAAACCGCCTTGGAACACATATATAACCAGAAACAATCCGATGCCACCGATCGTGTAAAGCCCAATTTCGGTGCTATACCAGAATGCCAAACTCGTGGAGATCCCAGCGAGGAGCAATCTCCATACAAATGTAGGAACCTTGTTTGTGTGAGTCCTTTGGAAGTGCGTAAGGGAATTCGCTACGAAAGCGAAACTAATTAAGCCGAGGCTATGTCTTGCAGATACCCAAAACTCCGTTCCAGAAGCAATAACCACACAAATAAAAGCCGTCAAAAATCTACCTCGGAATACTTGTAAACCGAGCACGTAAAGGGCAACATAGCCGAGTGGGTCCAATAGGTCTTCCATTGAACGCAGACCGAATAGAGTCGGTTCAAAGAGTTGACTCCCAAACCATGCCAAATAAGCGTTTTGGAAGAGTCCATGCTGGATATAGATGTCACGAAACGGTACCCCGCCATGTAACATTTCATTGAGAGGCGCGAGCCGTTCACCTTCGTGGAATAAATCTATTTTACCGTGGATGTCCCCAGAATAGGTAAGGAGATAGATGAAAATCGGGAGGATAATGTATTCAAGTCCACCCCGCCAAATCTTTGTGGTTCTGTAGTTTCCAGGGGCGGGGGCATCACCCTTTTCGCTGGCGAGGTTTGTATCAGCAGAAATATCTGAATGCCACAGCGTAGGAAAGTACCGCTTATACAGCAGTGCCAATTTAAGCAAAATGGATAGACTTATCGGTAGGAGTAAGCCTGTTCGCATGCTTTGACCGTTGTTGTAGACCTGTAGCCAACAGAGCCACAACGGAATGGATGCCAACGCGTTTGCTTTCAGCACACGCTGTATCGGTTGGGCGGTTCGTTGAGCACACCAGTGCGAATAGACACACCACCCTATCCAGTACAGATATATTACCGCTGGGATACCAAGTAGTGCCAGCAGATAGAAAAAGTATTCCTGTTGTTTCGGATATTCATTAACACTGAGCCAACCGACAACACCCGAATTCGAGTGGTATTCAAAAACGAGGATCTTACTGAGGGTTATTCCTACGGCAATCGCAAGGGAAGCGGCGGAGAATGTGAGAAGTCCAACGTATGGTCGGAGGACGGGGGCTTTAACAACGCACATCTCCGGCATCAATTGCTGGAATTTGTAGAGCAAGTTTTGGTTTGCAAACTTCACCAAAAGAACTCGCATTTGAGTGGTTTTCGGTTTTCAATCTTTGGTTAAGAGGTTTGTGGGAGGGGTTTACAACCCGGATAGCAACCCTCTTGTAACCGATAACTGTTAACTGATAACCGACAACCCTTTCCTCCGTGTTAGGTCTCTCCAAGCGGTCCGTCAACCTCAGTAAAATCTTCCGCTGTTTCATCCCATGCGAAAGCCTTCACCGCGCGTATATCGGTGTCGTAAACCGAGATAACCAGATATGTGACACCCGGATAAGCGGGTTCACCCCATATAGTTGCATCTGCCTTGTCTTTTTCGGAGAAGTACGCCTCGTGATTTGGGTGTGAGTGGTAGAACGCCTTAATCTGCCGTTGCTGTGTGTCAGCCTCTTTGTGAACGGCGATTAAATCATCAGGGTGTATAACGTACGCTGTGCGGGCATCGCGCGGATATGTGTCTGGGTCTTCTTGATGCAGTTCATTCTGTATGTTCCGGCATCTCCGGACAAATTCTTGTGCTTCGTTGCCCAGAATGACACCACAACATTCATTGGGAAACTCCGATTTCGCGTGGTCACAAATCTCGCTGAGGGTCTCTGGTTTTAGAGTCATCAGTTAACAGTTTACAGTCATCAGTCTTATAGTTTTCAGTTTACCGCGATCGCAGTGAGAGTTATCGGTTAAAGAGAGATCTTGTCCAACCAAACCACCTCTTAACTGACAACTGACCACTGATAACTGATAACTATTTTTTAGCAGATAGTTAAAAGAATCCGCCAGCGATCGCGGGAATAATTGAGATTTCAGCATCATCTTCGACAGCGGTCGCTTTTCCATCGAGGAAGCGGATGTCTTCATCGTTGAGATAGATATTTACGAACCGACGGATGTTTCCGCCGTCATCACAGAGACGTTCTTTCATCCCTGGATAGTTGACTTCAAGGTTATCAATAATCCCTTCAATATTGGCACCTTCTGCTTCAACCTCTGCCAAGTTTTGTGTCAAACGTCTCAGTGGGGTTGGGATACGAACTGTTACAGCCATGAAATGTATTTTCTCCTTTCTAATTTTACCTTTAAATCGAGTAGTGTAATCCACACTCTTTGGTGTTTTCTTCCGTAGAGGGCGCGTTCTGCCAACGCCACCGTCCTGCTCGTTTCGGTTCTCCCCGCTTTACGGGAGTTGTACAGATGATACACCCAAGCGATTCATAATAGTGACCTTGGGCATCCGCTTCAAGCAACGGATTCACAGGAATTTCGTTTTCACGGACAAACTGCCATACTTGATCGCTTGTCCACTGAACAAGCGGATTAACCTTGAGGACTGGGTGTGTCTTTGAGGATATGATTTCCGCTTTCCGAAGTTGCTGTCTCGCTTCCGATTGGTCGTGCCGTAAACCGGTTACCCAGACATCCAGCGTTTCCAAGAGCCGTTGCATCGGACGAACTTTTCGGATGTTGCAACAGTATTCCTGCTTCGCTGTGCTGTCAAAGAACAGGTATTCACCATGCTCTGTCACCATCTGCTGTACTTCTTGGGGATCGGGCTGAATCTGTTCGATCTGGACGCTGTAACGCG
>JAAXHD010000258.1:55171-55452 GCA_012271015.1 Candidatus Poribacteria bacterium
ATTTCAAAGTAACGACTCAAACTGAAATAACGTTCCCCTGTATCGGGAAGAATCGTAACGACGGTTTTATCGGGTCCTTGGTCTCTTGCAACCTGCAAGGCAGCGTACACATTCGCGCCCGACGACATGCCGACTAACAAACCCTCGCTCGTTGAGATTGATTTCATCATTTGATAGGCTGCTTCTTCGGAGACTGTGATGACTTCATCAATGACATCTACATTGAGTACTTCGGGGATCATTCCCGCACCAAGCCCATCAATTCGCGTCGGGTTCGGGGG
>JAAXHD010000202.1 GCA_012271015.1 Candidatus Poribacteria bacterium
TTCTTCTGTCGCACGGGTCTCTGCTTTATCTACGCGCTCCCAAGAGGGTTTCAACCACGCCTCCAGGACAGGATTATACAACCGCAGTATACCATCACGCGCCTCCAACGCTAAATCCAAGGTCTCACTCAAGAGCCGTCCGTTTACAAATTCCATCGTTTCATAGACTTCATCAATCAGCCTGAACCCAATGAAATCCGGCTCAATTTCACCATATGGATCATAGATAAAGTACTCTTTAACACGTAAGATATTCTGATAAATCTTCTTCTTTTCGGTAAAATCGCGACGGAAAGTGCTCGGACTCGCAAGTTCCAATACAAAATCAAGGGTCGGTGGCTGTTCCCACGTTTTATAGACCCGGAGTTCTTTTTTAGACAAACCCCGGACCATGAATACGTCCGGAGACACGCTCTTTCGGGGATTGCCTTCTTCATAATAGAGCAGTAGGTTTCCGGATACGTGGACCTCCGGAATATGCTGGAAATGCTGATCCAAGATATCTATAACATCTATCATAACTTTTCGATGTTTTTCAGTTTCTGCTATCGGTTCACCGTCTGATTCGGGATAGACGAGTGTAGGGGCAAAACCTATTTTTTCTGGCATCGTGCTATCTCCTTGAAAAGCACCTCTGTGAATTTCCTGAGGACGGAGGTGATTGTCAATCCAATTTATGTCGCGTAGATATATGGATCTGCAAAACGCTCCAAATTTCTATCCTTTTCATATCGGACGCACCACATGATACCGACTTACCCAATATAATCTTGATGGTATTTCCAGACATCAACCGTAAAGAGATCGCCTATATACGCAAGGACACGGTATTTTAAGGTGCGCGTCACTCCGACGTTCACTTTGAAAGGAACAGCCTGCGCGAAGAGGTATCCCAACGATGCGTCCTCGGCGAGAAACGTTGTTTCACCGTTTGTTGGATGCGGAAAGATACCGACCCCAACAACACTTTGTTCAGTAGCCGTGACGCCGGAGAGCGTTCCCCACACCGAACGATTCCCGTTTACTGCCAATTCGCCGATCCGTCCGTTTGCATCCGCGGCTTTGCGGTACTCCATCTCAACTGTTCGACATCCAAGTCCGATGTTACCCGCAAATTCAAGCGAAGTCGTAGGTGCATACAGCGATATCGTGATGTCAAGCACTTGGACTTCGGTTTGCGGCGGATATACAGCCGTGGTGCAAGTTTCTATGAGCAGCGGTTCCGATGTGTTCCACGTCGTGACGATCGTAAAGTCTCCCGAATCCTCCGCGTTCGAGGGATCTCTTTCGCGGGTCAGTGTGTTCGGGTCGAGTTGCTCGCCATTGACCGTTCCGAGTGTGAAACAGATCCCTGGCGGATATTGTCCTTGGGCGTATTCCCCTTCCGTTACCACCTGTCCGTTCGGTGAATAGAGCGGATGAAAATAGGGCGGACTTTCAGCATCGCCATAACAGTAAGTGAGGACCGGTGCGTTGTCTTTTGTAATAGTTAATTTGCTTTTGTTAATTTCGTGTATCATAGGTTCCTTCACGAAAATTATACCACGCATTTTCAGAGAATGCAAATATGATTGGTTTTTAGGGTCTGTTATCAGTTGTCAGTGGTTAGTTGTCAGCAATTAGGATCAGGAATCGGGAATCGGAGTGTTTTTGCTGGGGTGTTTCCCTCCTACTACAGGAACGAGGAATAGTTTGTTATTTAGATATAAAATGGGGTATAATTTATGTAAGGAAAAACGGCTTAAAAGGAGGCTTTCATATATGGCACCTACTATCGGAATAACATTTGTCGAAAATATTGAGGACGACCCTTCTAATAACTATATTCGTGCGATCAAAGAGTTCGGTGGCAACCCTCTCACACTCTATCCCGGTATATCGGATTTTAAACTCGACGATATAGACGGACTTTTGCTAACAGGTGGTGGCGATATTCATCCAGATAACTTTGATGCCGAGTGGCATCCAGCGTTGTACAATGTTAGCGAAGATCGCGATGCTCTGGAAATACCACTCTGTCAAGCAGCAATAGCCGCCGATCTCCCCGTTTTTGGTATTTGTCGCGGTATTCAGATTATGAGCGTCGCAATGGAGGGTAGTCTATACCAAGATATACCCTCGGAATTTCCAAAGGAGGCGTCCCCTCAAGCACAAGTAAAGCGTGTAGATTCTCGGCACACCATCGAGATTGTAGCCAACAGTCGGCTAAACCAAATCACAGGTAAACGCAGAGACGAAGTCAATTCCGCGCACCATCAAGCCGTGAAAGAGAAGGGTGAAGGGTTTGAGGTGACAGCCCGTACGCAGGAAGGGATTATCGAGGCGATGGAAAACCGATCAAAGCGGTTTGTGTTGGGCGTGCAATACCATCCGGAGCGGATGATTGAAACCGTCAATTTTCACGAGCACCGACGTAAACTTTTTGAGGCGTTTATTCAGGCGGCTTCCGAATAAAAGTCAGGGCAGCGTTAGAAGTCGGGAATCGGAGTGTTTTTGCTGGGGTGTTCCTCCCCTCCTACACGGATGGGAGTGGAGTGATGGTATCTATGTGGCGTGTTTTAGAAATTGGCGACTAAGGAGACACGGTGCGTTAGCCCGAGAACACCGAACGGAATAAGGGCATAGTCAATTTGGAAACGGAGGAATGTCAACCCAAAACCACCGGTGAGTCCTGAAATCGCGCCTAAATCGTTGCCAC
The DNA here is from genome assembly GCA_012271015.1 of Candidatus Poribacteria bacterium. Lineage (GTDB taxonomy): Bacteria > Poribacteria > WGA-4E > WGA-4E > WGA-3G > WGA-3G. Next base: position 2,699 of record JAAXHD010000202.1, read on the forward strand.
CGATTTTGTATTTATAGCCGGTGCGGAGTTGTAAGACATTGCCGATCGTGTAGCCCGCACCCACCCCGATGGCGATATCGTTGTCGGAGGGACGAATGATGTCTGTCGTTAAGAGGAGCGCGTCATTCCAGAGTCTGTAAGCCGCGCCAAGTCTGAAGGTAAAGGGTAGCCCGAACGCCTCTTCTATGAACTTCACTCGTGGTCCGACATGCTGTGCGTTGAACCCCAGTGACAGCGGCATCTCAGAAAAGTTGTATAGTCCACCGAGATCGAAAGCAACCCCTGTCCCACTCTCGTCGGCGATCTGCTCGCGCAGGAACTTCGCGTTCATACCGAAAGCGAGTGAACTGCCGAAACCGCGAGCATACGAGAGGATCACTGCCAGATCATAAGGTCGGAAAATCGTCGTTTCATTCCCCTCCCGATCGCGTCCTTGCAATTCCCCAAAAGACAAGAAACTTGCGCTCACTCCGAGTGTGCCAGTCCCCTGAAGCGGAAGCGCGAACCCCACAAATTCATGATTAATCCCGGCGAACCATTCGTTATGCATGAGTGCGAGTTGCGGCTGTTGGAGTCTTGCGAGACCGGCGGGGTTCCAGTAAGATGCGTAAAGGTCATCGGTCGCCGCGACTTGGGATTCACCCATGCTCATCGCCTCTGCTCCGACACCGATTTTGAGGAAGGTCATGGCGCGGGTACCGGCGTTTTCGTGGATGTCTGTATTATCAGCGGCAGCAGGCAAGCACGCGAGGCTGAGAACTATGATGAGAGTATACGTAAAAGTGCGATAGTTCACTGTCCACAAACCGTTCTGGTTTCTAAACTGTCTCATTTTATTTTCCTAATAATGAAGTCCAATGTTTAGTATATCACATCGCTGTGTGGAAGTCAAGCACGTGAGTTTAATAATAAAAATTGAATTGTCCCTGTAGGTTGGGTTGAGCGGGAAAAGACCTAAAGTTCTCTCTTTTAGATAAAAAAAAATGTGGATATAGAGTCCCCACTGTTGGAGATAGAGATAGCGAAACCCAACACACCCAGCTATGGGTTTAAGAATGTGTTGCGTTTCACTCGGCACTTGGTCCTTTCAGGCATCTATGCGTCGCTTGTCAGCATGCCGCTTTGTGCGGTTTTTAGATCGATTCGTTCAATCTAACCTACAAGAATCCATCACCTTTATCAAACTCACGTTTTTATGGCAAATTTCAAAATTAATTAGACATCAGTAAAGACGAGGGATAGTATGAAACCTACAAGGTAGGCAAATTCTCAACGATATCTACCGTCTCTAAACTGACGGTGATGACCTGACCGATTAACTTGACGATGTACTGCGGATCGTCGGCACGGTTCGGATCGTTGACGATGCCGCTCCGTTTGTCTATCTTCACGCGATACTGATCTACGACCCACTCCAGTGCAGAACGGGTGCCGAGTTGGTAATCAAACGCCTTTTCGGGAATCCCTGACAGCGTCAGGAAATCGTTGTAGATAAGCGATGTTTTGTCTCTGGAGAGTTTCATCTTCTCAACCCGCCAATTGAGTTGTACGTCAGGGTTTTGGATAAACTTCAGTCCATCGTATTCGGGTTGGGATTCGTAGTTGACATGAATTTCTGCAAGTCGCTCCCCTGCCTTCGCAAACCCCCAGAAGTCTTTGGCAAACGGGATATGCGGCAAATCACGTTTCAGGTTCGCCTCGTATTTCTCGCGATAGTCAGGATGATGCAGGAGTCCGTAGTTGTAGTGGAAGATGTCCCATTTGGTGAGGGTGTCGTCACCGTAATGGGTTTGAAACTCCGTCAATGCCCAATCGGTGATGTTTTCGCGGCGGTTCGTGCTATCTTCGTCATAGGTGTAGAAGGGGAAACACTGAGACCCACCTTGCGGTAATTGATCTGCAAGTTGATTAACCATTAATCCAAACATCTCCCATTCTCTTCCAACCTTAAGCCATATAATTCGATTTTCTGTTTCTGTTTCTGGTGTAGGAAAGATAAATGGAAATACAAGCACCCTATCGTTCATTATTCGGTCAAAATAGAGGTTTGATTTCGTAAACGGACGATAGAGGGATTGACGGATTTTTGCTTCCGCAAATTCCGTGATTTGTCCACTCTGCAACTTCTGCTTTAAGGTTGGACTCCACTTGATTTTCGTATCATCAGACTCCAGAAAACCATCAAGATCAGCAGCGCGACCTATGTGTTGCCCCCACCGAGCCGCTTCCATATTGTAAACCTCAATCATCCTACTCACGTTTTCAGCGAGAACGTCTCGGTTGAAATTATGTACCCATGCATCACGATTCGTTTTCACACCATTGCTGTAGGTTTTGAAAATCACATCGATTGTCTCACCTTGCCTTCAATAAAACTGTTGTTTGTTATAAAGGCGACAACACCTTCCTCGCCAATCCGATCCAACGACCATCGAATCGCCTTTATGTATGGGTCGTAGAGCTGACTTCTGAGTGTCGCTTTAGAATCTTTTGCATAAGTATCCTTAATCGACGTATCCATCGTCTCATACTCTCGATTTTTGTTGTTGTCGTTCTCGTTGACCTGTCCGACATTGTAAGGTGGATTGCCAATAACCACAAACATCTCGGATTCCTTCTGCTTCTCAACGCGGGCAGTGTTATCGGGTGTGAACATTAACATCTGTCGATCTTCTGCGGTTTCAAAGGTATCTACGAAGCATAGACCTTCATAGGGGACGTACCGGTTCGTCGCTGTGTAGAACTCGTGCTCAATATTCAGATTGGCGATGTAGTAGGGTAGGAGCATCACCTCGTTGCATTGGAGTTCCGGCGGGTCAGCGGTGTATTTTCGCTCTAACGAAATGGGATCGAGCTCCTGCATAGTCCGAACGATGAAGTTGCCAGTGCCGACGAACGGGTCGATGATGTTGACACCGGTATCGGAGAGGGAACGGTTGAATTCTGTCCTGAGAATATGCTCGACGCTTTTCACCATGAAATCGACTATCGGCTGTGGCGTGTAGACGATACCGTACGTGTCTGCGATCTTGACGGAGAACCCTTGAAAGAACTGCTCGTAGACGGTGTTGAGGAATCCCTGTTTTTGTGAGAAGTCTGTGATCGTACTGGAGGTCTGCTCAATTGCAGTGTAGAAGGGTTCCAAGAGACGTAGAAATTCCGAGCGATTCAGTGTCCGCTCGGTTAGCACATCAATGACAGTTTCAATCTCACGGGCGATAATATTGCGTCGCGTGAAGTCTGGATTATCGAAGACAGTGCGGAAGATGCGCTCGGTCAATAGATGCTGGATGAGCATTTCCTCCACCGCGGCAACGGATAGGTTCGGATTGATTGAGGTACGGCACTGTTGATGGAAACGGGTGAAGGCTTCCTGAAAGTGTGGGTTATTTTGGCGTTCCGTTTCGATGAGTGTTGCCAACTCTTCACCGAGTTCTGGCACCCTGTCTCTGAATTCGGCGACTGCGGTATGCCATGCCGCGATGTTCTCTTCCTGATATGCGAAAAAGCCTTGAAGTACGCGGACGAGATTTCTCGGCTCAGTAATATCCAAATCCAGTTGCAACTCTCCCCGCTGATAGAGGAGTGCGTGCGTCGGGGATTGGATAACGATGTTTTTTGATGGATAGCCTGCGGCAAATTTTTTGTTCGCTTCAACGTGGAGGTCGTCCTGTGTGTCTTTTGCTTCCCAGTAGCCGTAGGGGAGTTTGAAGGTATCAACGATTTCGCCGTCTGGAGTGATCCGTCTTTTTTCCTGTGTGTAGTGTGTCTTTTCGCAGAGGAGCGTGAGATTGGATTGGCGGCAATAGTGCTGGAGCAACCCTTGGAATGCGGCGCGGACGATGCCTTCGTTCTGCTCGCCGAGCCGTTCGTATTCTTTGATCTCAGCATAGTAGGTTTTGATGGGTTTGTGCGTGGGTTTGATGTTGAGGATTGGCATGGGATATAGTTATCAGTTATCAATAAGAATCGCTAGCACAACTCGCTCCTACAGATGGATAATTTGGTGCGGTTAGGAAACCGCACCTACCGATTGGAGTCCTTACAACTTACTTTGTTAAGCTCACAATAAGACTTATCCCGCCGATGATAATGTAACCCAATGTGCTGACGAGACTCCAATTCACCTGAAACTTCTTTTGCACTTCTAAAATGTCACCGGGGTAGAGTAAAACCTGCTGTGTCGCACTATCAGCAGGATCGGGTCTAAAAGGCACCTCCACGGTTGTGCCGTCCCTGTGATGAATGAGGACCTCTTCACGGTTCGCTGATGCTTCAAACCCACCACCGAGCGCGACTGCTTGTGAGAGGCTCAACGGACCGCGAACCCGCTGCGCTCCCGGGGTGCGCACGTAACCGGTTACATAGATAGGTTCGACTTTGAAAACATTCGGGACAAACAAAACATCACCGTTTGATAGAGACGGGGAAGCACCCACCTTCGGGGTCGATCTCCAAAATTGTTCGGAACGGTTGAACTCCGACAGATTCCCGTTCATTTCAACTTTTACCAAAGCGGTCAGGTCTGCTTCTTGGGTGGGACCGCCTGCACGTGCGAGTGCTTCCTCAATGCTAATCTGATTCCGAATAAAAAATTTACCGGGTGTCTGTACCTGTCCTTGCACTTCAACAACACTGAGGGGCATGACGAACACGAGGTCGTTGACGTTGACGCGGATATAGCGGTAAGGGTGGGTCGGTGAGAGGTCGTAGGTTTCGACGGTGTCTGGCACGTCGGTACGGATGAGTTGCACGACTTGGTGATCGGCGTTCTCCGCCATACCACCCGCGAGTGCGATAGCACGGTATAAACCGATGTCGGTTTCAGGGGAAATCGGATAACGTCCGGGAAGTTTGACTGCACCGCCGACGAAAACACCGTTCTCTTGTAACACCGGTGAGACCATGACGACGGGATTTCTGACAAGACTCTCTGAGACGAGGAACTCGCGAATCTGTTGGTTAACCGTCTCGACTGTCCGTCTAGCAACGTCAAGGTCGCCACCGAAATAACTAATTCTGCCGTCTTCACGTACCTGTGCGGAGTGCGTATATTCAGGCTGTCCGATCACCGAAATCAGAAGGGTATCGCCCTTCTTAATCCGGTAGACATCGCCGAAGAGTGGAGTCGTTGCAATGAGAAACAGTAAAATCGCGTGAGCTTGCAAGCATCGGCACGTAAAACGGGACACGTGCAAGCGTCGCAAAAAGTAGATCATAGCATTTTTCTGAGTATAGTCTATTTGATCACGTCATATGGACGCAATTGTTACGGCACACGGAGTGTGCCTACTACTTTGCAATGTGTGTTACGGAGAACCTACGGAGTGTGCCTACTATTTTGTCAATCTGAATCTTCACTTCCCACGACGAAGGAGAGTTGCTCATCTGTCGAATTAAACCGTCTGAAAGTGCCAAACCTTCGGTTAGGTCGACTCCGCCAATGTTCTTTGACATAACTACCGTTGCGCCGACGGTGCCCTCTTACATAAACCTTATCAGCCATGCGACTGTGAGATTTATGGGATTTCGCTTCTTTGAAGAGGTAGAGTTGATCGGCTTTCATGGCAACCTATTTGCGGAATTTAACGGTCCTGTAGTGAATCAAAATAGACTTTAAGGCACTCCCGTGCTTGTGGAAGTAATTCAACTGGCACAAGGACATCCCCCCATTCGGATTGTCCTAAGTTGCCTTTCACCCCACCATAATAAGGGACTTCATGACAGCGGAGATAGGCGGGGATGCCATCCTCCTTTAAGACGCTTTGGAGGATATTTCCCGCTAATTCGTTTGGGACAGATTCAACAGTGTACCAGTCCCCATATTCGGTAACCTCTGGGGATATGCGTTGAGGCACAAGCACTACTTGACAATCCGAACACATTGATACTTCTATCTTATATTCAGCATGGCATTGTGGACAGAATGGCATCGTTTTTCCTCCCGGTGGATGGGTAAGATCGGAATCTCACCCGTGCGCATATAGGGGCTTGTAAAGCGTGGTGCCTTGCCACGGTGCTGTTTTTTTGCAGAGGATTGGGAACGGGAAAACGTTATTACATCCGATTTAATACCTTTATGATAACATACCCGAGAAAATTTGTCAAGGGGAAAATGGTTTTCAGTTTTTAGCAATCAGTGGTCAGCAGTCAGTAAGATCGCGAGTATAACTCGCTCCTACAGAAGAGAATCCGGTGCGGTTAGAAACCGCACCTACCAGATTGGTGTTAGATTCAGTATGGTTGAAATCCATCCTATAGGATTAGGCGTTTTGAAATTGCCAGAGATGGAGTGCAGTTTTTCCTAACACCCACTCCCGGTCTTCGGGTGAAAAGAAATCCATCTCGTCTCGGACGACTGACAAGGTTTCCGAATAACTGGCTCGACTGAGACAGACGGGCCAATCGGTGCCCCACATCAATCGCGCCCCCCCAAATGCCTGATAAACCTTCTTAACCTGTTCAAAGGTATCTGCCCACGGGTACCCCGTTTTCGAGATCGACCATGTATGGCTAATTTTGACGTAGACGCGAGGGAACTGTGCGAGGTTCAGTAATAACTCCAGTTTTTCAGGTGCGTCAGGCGAGCAGCTTGCCATGTGATCTATGACAACATCAAGGTCTGGGTGCTGTTCCAAAAGTGGCACGAGATCCACCAATCGCTCGGCTCCGGTGAGCATCAGCATCGGGACACCGAGGGTTTCGGCACGACTGAAGATGGGGGGCATCAACGGTCCAGCAAACCAGTCTCCCGCCTCACCGACAGAGGGACTGAGCCGTACCCCGTGGAAACCGTCCTCCTCCGTCCAACGACTGAGATGATCGGGTGCGTCCGGGTCTTCGGGGTTGATTCGACAGACACCCATGAACTTATCAGGATACCTTTTCATTGCGTCAGCGGCATAACGATTATCCCAGCGGTAATGGATGACCTGAACGAGAACAGTTTTCTCTACACCGTTCGCCGCCATCAATTCCAATAGCGTCTCTGCTGTGGCATCTTCCGCAGGTGGGCTCGTCGTCTCTGGTGCCCATGGGAACTGGGGATCGTTTTTCCAAACGTGAACATGTGGATCGATAATTCTCATATTATTGCTCCTTCGGTTTCATCAAGAACCCGGACGCGCCTAAGGGTAAACAGTAAAGTAAAATCAGAATGTGCAAACTAAATCCCGTAACAGTGGCAGTCTCTATAGATGTGCCGAAATGGTTTAGCAACCAAACGAAGGGAAATTCTGTTGTCCCGAAGTTCCCGACGGTTTGAACGGGCAACAGGTTAAAGACGTTGGTGAATGCGAGTGCGAACAGCACCTCGGTCATCGGGATTCCAACGCCCATCTCGGCGACGAGGTAGCACTGAAATCCGAAACGGATAATGAGACCCAGGACGGAATATGCCCAGACCTCCAAGAACCGACGATTCGATCGGAATGTCGTTAGTTCCCGAAGCACTGCCAAAACTTTATCGACCGTCCACAAAACGGGTCGCTTCTCAAATGCCAATAGCGGCGTGGCACACTGTTCCGAGAATCTCATACAGGCTTGTGGGGCGGCATAGACGAAGGCTACCACAGCGACCAAACCGCCGCCCATCAGAAGCGGTATGAGATAGAGAACCGTGCCAGAGAATGTGTCCCGAAGTGCAGCGCGCAGGAGCCACGCTGTGGAGACCACCAAGCCCATTAGGAGCAGTAAATCAATCAGGCTTGCTACGAGCAACGAAGCGACTCCCTGTGTTGCATCTACCTTCTGACGACGTTGCATCAGATAGACATAAGAGACATCACCTGTCCGCATTGGAAGGATATTGCCCCAAAAGGTATGCATCGCCAAGATTGGGAAGACCTGATGGACACGGCTATCGAGATTGAGCAGTGCCCGAAATCGGAGGGCTTTCGCTAAGACTAACAAACAGTAGCATCCGAACCCGATTAAAAGTGCCCTTATTGACAATCGGCTTAAGGTTTTTGGTATCTCTTGAATGTCAATCTCTTTTAGAAGGAAGTAAGCTATGACGACTGCCAAGACCGTCGGTAAGCCGATTTTGGTAACCCGTTGAAGTTGCTTTCTGTCCAAAGGCACGCTCGCTGTGTGAATATTATGGATATTTTATGTTTTTTTATGTTTAAGGGATTCGTATCATAGTATATGTGAAGGGTTTAATTGTCAAGAAGAAATGGCAATCGACGGTCAACAGTCAGCGATCAGCGATCAGTAATCAGAAAAAAGATTGCTTTTTACATGGATGTATTCTACAATATACACTATCTTAACCTTCATAGAAAAGTGGTATTTATTTCGTCCCATGGAAAACCCTCAAGATCCTTCTAAAACGTCCTCTCGGAAACAGTTCTATTTTCTGACGTTATCCCATACTGTCCTCGACTCCTACGCGACGCTCTTATCACATCTGCAACCTCTCCTTCTGACAAAGTTAGCAACTTCAGCGGCAACACGAAACAGTTTAGCTGGCAACTTTATCTCGATTTACAGTGTCTTCAGCTCGCTCGGACAGATACTCTTCGGGTGGCTATCGGATCGCGTGCGGTCAGTGCATTTCCTGACGTTTGGTGTCGGTTTCACTGCAATCGGTCTCAGCCTCCTATGGGTCGCTCCTTCGCCGCGTGCCGTATATCTGTTATTAGCGATAGGCGGACTCGGCATCGCCTCATTCCATCCACAAGCGACGACCTATGCCGGTGCGCTCGCCGCAGAGGGTAGAGGGATGGGAACCTCCATTTTTCTCACAGGTGGTAACGTCGGTCGGGCACTCGGTCCACTGGTGCTGATGTTCATTCCATACAATTTCGGTTTGCAATACTTGGTTTGGGAAATGATCCCTGGGGTGATGTTAGCACTGTTGGTACCGAAAGTGCTGAAATTCGAGAAGTCTCTGGATCTCACCGCTACACCGCGTGGCAGATTAGAAGAGGAACCGAGACCACAAGAACCCTTTTGGATTGTCGTCCGTCCACATCTTCTACCGCTCAATGTGCTATTTATTATCGCGGCACTCCGAACCGTCACGGCAGTCGGGTTGGAAAATTTCCTTTCCATCTATCTGGACGACCAGAACTATTCCGACCAGATGCGTTCGCTCGTGATTGCGCTCTTCATCTTCGCGGGTTCTGTGGGTATCATGTCGAGTGGCTGGCTTATCACCCGTGTCAATACATACGTCCTGTTATTGGTCTCACTCCTTGGATCGCCGCCGCTTCTCTATGCTTCATTGCACTCTGATGGTCCGAGTTTCCTTGTGTTCCTCTTTTTAGGGAATGTGGTGCTTTCAAGTTCAATTACGGTTAACATCATCTTGGCACAGATGATCCTACGCGGGCATGAGAACATTGCGTCGAGTTTTATGATGGGTGCGGCGTGGGGTGTCGGAGGATTATTGAATAAAATTGTTGGTGTTCTGGGGGATCAATACGGTTTGCCTATCGTACTCGATGGGTTAGTGATGGTTCCGGTGGTCTTGGCACCGCTCCTGATTTTGCTACGTGATCAACCAAACTTGTCGAGACCGAATGTGTAGGAGTTAGCGGTCAGCAATCAGCAGTCAGCAATCGGTGAAGAGGTTTTCGTCTCATAAAGGTTTCCTCAAGGTATAAATAAAAAACGTCGCCGGCAACAACGGCGCAGGGTGTTTTTGATAGGGGTGTTTTTGATAGGGCGTTTCCCCTTGCTTGGGGTTTTTGATAGGGTGTTTCCTCAATTTCTTCAATTTCCCCTTGCTTGGATGTTTCTTTAACTCGTACACGAAAACCGTTAAAGTCAAAACAGCGTTACTTATCCACAAGGTAAAATTAAAAGTGCCACAACAGACTCAGAAAGTGCGTGCTAATTAGGTCGCCGAGAAGAAGTGCGTAATCGAGACGAAATTGGCGGACCTGGAGGCCGATTCCACTTGTAATGCGATCATCTCGGTAACCCACACGGAGTGCCAACGGTTCGCTAATACGATACTCTACACCGATATGCGATTGACCGCCGTAACGCTGTTGCCACTGATAGGACAGAATCATCTCTCGGTTGAAAACGTGATTGTTCGTGTACGCGACGCCAATATTCCAATTCGCTGGAATAGATTCTTTTGGGGCAGACAAGGTATTCCACGTTAAAGTCGTTTTCGAGATGTCCTGAAGATTGAACCCAAAGGCGAGACTGCCGAAGTCTTCTACATTGAAAAGCGCATTGAAATCGGGCAAACGGACGAGGAATCCCACATCAAAGCCGTATCCCCAACTCCCATAATTATAGGTATCAAGATCTCCGCCGTTCAGACGCTGTGTAATTAGCTTGGTGTTTATACCACACATAAACTCTGGTGGCAGAGAATCCCTTCCGAAATTATCCCACCATGATTGACTCACGACCCAACGCGTCGCAAGCGTCAAAATATAGGCGTTTTCGCTGTCGTTTAGGTAACCCACTGGAATGAAATCGGATTCTCTGGGTCGGTTTTTCGCGAGGTTTCGCCGTGCTTCTGGCGTAATGTTGGGATCGAACGCTGGAACGAGTGGATAGATAGGAATATCGTCTACTCCTACGCGAAACCATGACAGACCGAGGTTAAGTTTCGACAGAACTTGTGTTGTGCCACTGATGTAGTTAAACGCGCCTAATCCTGAACGCCGTGCGGCGTGCATCAGACAGAGTTGGTAATTATCGGGGATACCCGCGATGCCAGCGGGGTTCCAATAGGTAGCGGTTACATCGTCAGCGATGCTCACATAGGCACCGCCCAATCCGAGAGCTCTGCCGCCAACACCATTCGTCAAAAAATCACCGGTGTAGTTTTCAGCAGAGGCTGGTAAAGCAGTAATTCCCATCCATCCCATTAACACCACTACAAAATAGATAATATTCGCAGTATTAGGATTATGTTGCAATTTGATCAATGGCTTCTCTTCCCCTTGGAACTATTATGATGGCATATATGAACGGCACGCGGAGCGTGCCTATTACCTTTAAGAACGATATATGGAGTGTATTTACTACTTTTAAGGTTTCACGGCACGCACGCAACGAAACCCGACATCACTACTCAACAGCGAAGGTTTCTCTGCGAGGCGATTTGCGACGCGCACGCTTTTAGCATTGAAACTCCACGATCCGCCACGCACAACACGCCGCTCTCTGTTAGCATCAGCATTCACGATAGCCCGTTGAACGTCTTCAGCCCCAGCAACAGGATTACGCGGCTGTCCATTCGCATAAAACTTTCGTTGATATGTATCAAGGCACCACTCAGAGACGTTCCCAGACATATCATATAAACCGTAGCCATTCGCAGGATATGTCCCTACAGGTGTTGTGCGCTCCTTATGCGTGCCAGATTTTGCATTCTTGCCGTAATTTGCTTTGTTCGCATTAATCGGACCTTCCCACGGATAGTCTTGTCCGATCAAGCCACCTCGTGCGGCCTTTTCCCATTCGGCTTCTGTAGGTAATCGCTTCCCTGCCCATTGCGCATACGCCATTGCATCGTGCCAACTGACCTCTACGACAGGATGCTGATCGGTCGGTGAGGTTCGAGAAACCGAGTCCGATAACGGTCGATGGTTTGTGTCTTCAAGGAACTGTTTATATTCTCCAACTGTTACTTCGTATGGGTCGATATAGAACGCATCGAGGTAAACGGTATGTATCGGTTTTTCGTCGCGTTCTCCACCGTCGTCCCCCATCTGGAACTCGCCCGCTGGAATGAGGACCATATCGGGTGCTTGGGCAGATAGGATCACCATAAAGTAAACAGTGCTGTAGAATAGGATTCGCAGGATGCTTTTCACCGTTCAACTCTGTTCAAATCAAACACATTCCAGTAATACTGATACTCCGAGGAAGTCCAGTCTTTGTAAATTTCGTCCCAAGCCATCCGATTGAAATGCGGTAGAAGCGATCCATCTGTGACAGGCTTGGAGTGTCCTTGATAGCGATAATCCACCGAGAGGCGTATCCGATCCGAAGTCTGATTCGGCATCGCTTTGTGAACGGCATGGCTGTGAAAGAAGAGTGCATCGCCGAGCTCGTAATCACCTGCGACCCAGTAGAACCCATCCGCTTCCAGAGGTGCTGTATCTATACCGAGTCCACCTGCGCCGAGTGCCGGTTTGACGGGATAAATCCCCCCTCGATGCGAACCAGAGAGCACTGACAATCCACCCAACTTTTCTGGACAGGGTCCAAGCGGTATCCATCCAGTATAGGTTTCCTCTGTCCCGCGGATGTGGATGAAGTCTTGATGTGCAGGCGTCGTGTATTTTGTGTTCTCCGGGAACATAATTCTTCCAATATTCCGCGGATGCACGAGCGTCTTTTCACCGAAGAGTTTGTCACACACGTCTATGACCGCTGGGTGGTGTGCGAACGCGTGGAAGGATTCCAAGCACTGGAACTCATCTAAAACGGGCCAATAGCCATCATCACCTTCCATGAAAGGACCCCCGATACGGATGCCGTCCATCAGGGAGTCCCCCCCTTGTGCCCATCCGTGCTGATGGCAGATCTCCAAGAAATCTCGACGCAGTTCGTAGATAGAATCGGCATCAATCAAGCCACGAAAAAAGAGATACCCGTCCCGCTGTGCGCGCTCCCGGAGTTTTTCAGGTTGATCTAAGAGTTCATTTGAAACAAAAAAGGGTTCGATTCTTGCCATAACTTGCTCCTTGCTTGTGAACGTCGCGGTGTTTTAATGTTGGATACATTATAGATATTATACCCACAAAAGGCGGTGGTGTCAATTGCGTTGTCAGTTTGCAGTTTTCTGTTGCCCACGTTCACAGAACCCATGATTCCCATTTTCACACCTTTCGTTGCAGATCGCGTCGGTTTTCTTCAGGGAAATATATCTGCAGAAGTCGGGATTCGGAGATCCCTCCTACGCGGAGTCTGCCGCACCAATATTTTTGCCTGTTATTTTGGAAGTGTGCTACAATTTGGAGGAATATGAGTGAAACACGGGGTTGAAAACTTCGTTAGCGACAGTTTTAATTGGGGAGGAACCTCATGCTTAGCATCAAACATCTCGAAGCGATTCCGTTGAACGTTCCGTTCTATCACGAACGGGTCAGCCGACACATGCACCGTGCCTTAACACACGGCGAACGTGTCCATGTTTACCGGGTCGAACTCAGTAACAGCGTTATCGGATATGGCGAAAATCTATCGGATGAATCGGCAAATATTGAACAAGTCATCGGGCAGAACGCGTTTGCATGTATGAACGATGATAGCATCGGGTTCGGCATCCAGATGTCGCTTTTCGACGCGGTTGGCAAATCCGTAGATGTACCCGTCTATCAACTCATCGGGCCTAAGGTTCGTGATCGGTGTCCTATTTCGTGGTGGGATATTGATATGCCGCCGGAAGACTGGGTTGCGGAGGTCCAAGAATCGGTCAAACGGGGTTACACGTCCGCGAAACTGAAAGCGCGTCCCTGGCGGGACATCTTCGCACAGGTGAACGGTGTCGGGGATGCCGTGCCAGCAGACTATCGGCTCGATATTGATTTCAACGGGTTTCTGCGGACTGCGGATAACGCCATCCCCGTGTTGCAACGATTAGATGAACATCCGAATGTCGCTATTTACGAAAGTCCGTACTATCTCGGCACGGATGTAGAGGGTGCAGCGCGGTTGCAAGCGGCTGTTCAGAATCGGATCGTCGAGCATTTCAACGAGGCGTGTCTGCATGCACGCTGTTGCGGCGGGTTCGTTGTCGGCGGTGGTGTGAACTCGCTCCTACGGACAAACGCGCTCTGTGCTTCGTTTTCGCAACCGTACTGGCTCCAGATGGTCGGTACGGGTATTACAACGGCATACTCAGTACATCTCGGTGCGGTGTTATCGCAAGCGGAATTGCCAGCAATTACGTGTCATGAGTTGTGGGAATCGGATCTGCTTGAGACACGGCTCCCTGTCGTTGAGGGTACGATTCAGGTATCGGATGCACCGGGGTTGGGAATTACAGTGGATGAGGCGGCACTGTCAGCGTATCGCGTTGATGCATCTACGCCGACACCACAGCAGTTGTTCCGAGAGAGTGAGTATACCTGTAGGGTGCATATCCCTGATGGAAGCGGTGGAGAGATCACTCACGATTTCCGTGATGAGGCTGTCTATTATCCAGCGTTCAGTGAGGGAGAGTATCCGGGATTCGTGCCGGGTGTTTGGATGGAAGTAGTTTGAGGCTTTGGCGAATATTGTGCCTCGTCTTTCAAATAGCTTCATCCAATATCGAGGCAACGAGTTCAGAGAGACTCTTGCCTTCTGCCGCTGCACGTTTGGACAGTTGTATATGAACATCGGTGGGAACCTGTTGAACCCACGTTGGCGATGAACCCGGCTCAGGTATTTCCTGTCCATCTTCTGCTGCAGCCTCAATCCAGCACTGCAGGGCATCCTTTCCATTTTCAATGGCTTCTTCAAGCGTCTCGCCATCGGACATACAACCGGGAAGGTCCGGAAACTCGATTAAATAACCGCCACCTTCTTCTGGTAGCAAGACACGTGTCATGAATGGATACATCAGTTTTGCCATCGATTCTTCTCCTTTCTACTAATTATCAGCTAAGATACCTTCAATCATTCGTACAAGTTTCTGAATATAGACAGACTTTATCGGACGGCGGGCGGGAATGCTCAAATTCTGATGTGATGCGTGCAGTAAGGTGACATGACTTCCGCCACCTCGTGGGCGTCGTATTGAAAACCCATATCGTTTTGCCAATGTCTCGACATCAGAAAGCTTCCAGTCACCACTTGGATTGTTCTTCATCCTTTCGAGGAGTTTATCGGCGCGTCGTCTTTGAGCAGCCATTGAGCGTTGTTCCTTATTTTCTTCTCTCTTGCTGCGAAAACGCTTAGGAATTCTCGGTGTCTTCAGCGAAATAATCGGAATCCACACGCTTGATTTCGTAGGTTTTTGTTGTGGAAACACCAACATTGTGTTCGATCATATACCGAGCAAGTTCCCTGCCATTGATAAGGATAACCCTCTTAGAACTTCTTTCCGCAAACTCTTTAGCTGCTGGGTTAAAATCTGAGGTGGTAATGAAAATTCCTTCCTGTACCCCTCTGCCGTCCAATGCTCCCACAAAGTCTCGAATCGGAGGTTCACCCACATTTCCTACCCATCGTTTCGCTTGAACGTAAACCACATTAAGTCCGAGCGGATCCGCTTTAATAACACCATCAATCCCACCGTCCCCACTACGTCCCACTGCTTCGGCATCTTCCTGCGAACCGCCATATCCCATTTCAACGAGCAGATGAATAACCAACCTCTCAAAAAAGGGCGGGGAATTGTCCTCAATCCTTTGTAGCAGTTCTGCTGCCAATTCCCTTCTGATTTGCCGATAATTTGCCTCAATAGATTCTTCAGGGGACAGATCCCCTCTGTTTTCCTCAGGGTACTGATTCAAAAACTCAAGTCCGCGAGTTGTTATTTGGTAATACCCAGTTCTAGGTCGCTCTATAAGTTCTCTGTTCTCTAGAGGTCTTTCCATCGTCACACCATCACTTAAGGTCCGCCTTTCACTCTCAGTCAGCGAAAAATGCTCCGTAAGCATATTTATAATACTCCGACGGCGGTATTCTTGGCCATCAGCAATATATTGAAGAACAGGTAGAAGCATTTGGTCAGTAGTAGGTATAGGCATTCTTGTTTTAAATCTCCAAGATTAACTAAAATTTTCTACGGGTTTTTACGCCACAATAGTTTCAACAATGTGTTACTAAAGCATAACACATCCGACCTATTTGTCAAGGAATAGGTCGGGATTCGGAGATCCCTCCTACAGTGGATATATGGGAAGTTGGGAAACCCTATCGGGATTGATACATTTCTTGGATCACGTCAAGGATGTCTGGCGCATCAATGAGGTAGATGCTTTCTGCACGTTCTATGAGTTCGTCAGGAATCCCATGTAATGCCTCAGCAATAGGACCCGCGATGGCGGCAAGCGTGTCAGAATCACCGCCGAGAGAGATGGCGTTACGGACTGCATCCTCAAAACTTTCTGATTCCAGCGCACACGTTATCGCCTGTGAGACGGAGCCTTGGCAGGTTATATCGAAGAGGTAAGTGGGACGGATTTCGTCTACCGTCTGAGTCAGGTCGTAGCCGTATTCGGAGGCAATAACCTGTCGGATGTCCTCTGGACGCTCACCTCGAAATGCAAGATAGATGGCGTGTGTTGTTGCACGTGCACCTTTCATGCCCTCTATGTGGTTATGGGTAATCTCGGTTACTGTGTCGGAGGCAGAGAGTGCGGCACCGAGATCTTCGCGGTTCAGAAATGCGGCTGGTGAGACACGCATCGCCGAGCCGTTTCCGTAACTGGCATAGGGTTCAGGCGGATCATCGTAGATCCACATACCGAAGTTTCCACCGTAGCCGCGATATGGGTGCCGCCGACACCACGTTTGCATGGTCTCTGCTGGTGGTAAGTCGTGTAGCAGAATATCAGCAACAGCGACAGTGCAAACCGAATCATCTGTGAAACGGCACGAACTACTGAAGAAAGGGAACTCTTTGGTTTTGATTGGACTTACTTCGTAGATAGAACCGGCGATATCGCCTATAATCGCACCTAACATATCTGCCCCTTAATCCCTAATAATACTCTCATCGTGATTATAGCATATATGAGCGAATCTACCAATGTACTATGCAGAAAAAAGCAGAGTCGTTCAGCTTTCCAAGATTTTAGATTTTCGGTCGTATCGCATCCGCTGTAGGAGCGATCTCCTGATAGCGACTTTTCGCGTCAATCGGACAGAAACCTTAAAACTATGGTGAATTATAGAAATAAGTTTACATCTCAATAACTTGTGAAAAAGGTTTCTAAGTTCGGTTTCCTCGGTAGACTCACACGCTCCGCTGGCGAGGTTTCCCAACCTCGCCTCTGTGATGTATAGGTAATTGTAAAATCTACTATAAATAGCCCTGAGAAAAACAGTAGACTTCCTTGACGATGTGTTATACTATCTTTTAGTATAGATGAAGGATAACGCTCAATATTATTGTTTGACTAATGCACAGGGAAAAAGAAATAAAAAAATAAAAGGAGTGAAATGCGGCTGATTCTCTTCGCGCTTTGCAGCATCCTACTGCTATCCGGTTGTGGTTCGGATGAAACACCAGCACCAATGGAACAGATGCCAAACTACTTTCCCGATGGCATTGGAAGTAGATGGATTTACAAAAATTCTGATGGATACCAATGGACACGGGAAGTTAGTGGTAAGACGAATATTGAGGGAAAAGACTATCAGGTCTTCGAGGATACGACACCAATTACGGGGACTGATCTTGATTTCCTTAATTTTACATACTATCGGGTTACCTCGAACGAGGTTATGTTCACGGTCAGTGAAAAAGTGACCGATTACTTTCAAACCGAACTACCCAAAGCCGTACAGGACGAATTCGCTGGTTTAGAATTGACGGTTGCAGTAGAGCCGTTCGCGCACCCTGAACTCATTTTTTTTCAGATACCATTGGCTCCCAATTTCCAGTGGGACGCGCTGAACATAACGGTTAACGGAAACATCATTTTGCAAAACCTGGTCCTGCTCCAAATACCTTTTGAGGCGCGTATACGCGTTAAAGCGGAAGTCGTCGCCGAAAGTCCGCTGGACACCCCCGCTGGGAACTTTGAGAAAACATATCAGGTAGAATACCAGACCGAAATCACACACACGCTTTTTTCGACAGATGAGACGATTCAAGGGAGGCAGACAATATGGTTTGCCCCGCATATCGGTGTTGTCAAAATCGAAGATGAACACGATGTAACGGAACTGATTGAATACTCCTTTTTTTAATTATACCTTGCGGAGAAATGACGGGATTTGTGCTTTGATGGCTTTTACCGACGAGTCACCTCGCCATTGTTGCAGACTACGCCTTTAGGGCAGAAGTCGGGAATCGGACGCAGTTGCTTAGAGGTTGTAAATTAAAATATGAAAGTTGTTGTCTTAAGCGACAGGAAACCGGGGCATTACAAACAATCTTTAGGCATTGTCGATAAAATACCTGAATGCCAAGCGGTATGGCTTGAGATACAATTTCAGCGCAAATGGCGTGACAATCTCCTTCGCGTTTTTATGTGTGTTTTTGGAGGTGCGTCGCTTCCCATATTCCTGATCCACACGCTTCTGCGGTGGAGTCTTATTCCTGCGTCTTATCATGCCCTGGTCCAACTCCAGACCGCTGATATTATCCTCTCAACAGGTTCATCGGTAGCAGCAGTTAACCTGCTCCTCGGTAGAATTCTCGGTGCTAAGACGGTTACGTGTCGCAGACCTTCACCAGTAGGCACTCGATATTTCGACCTCGCAATTCTCCCAATGATTTCTTGGCACCAAGCATCGCGCAAAGACAATATTTGCAGAACAATCGGCGTGCCAAACCCTATTTCCCCTCACTTGCTGGATGTCAAACGGGAACAATTGAAAGAGGAACTGCACCTATCGGACTGTCCGCGCATCGGTGTCCTACTCGGTGGGATAGATCGGCACGAGACTATCACGATAGACGATGCCGAATGGCTCAGTGAAATTTGCGAAGCGACGGCAGAACGGATGAACGTGCAGATATTTGTAACGACCTCCCGCCGAACACCATCGGATGTGACGGAACATTTAATAGCCACCGTAAAAGATACCGACTGGTGCCTATTCTTTATTACCCCTGATACGTCCTCAGAACTGGCAGATCCCTACCAAGCCATTCTCGCCTTAAGCGATCTGCTCATCGTCACCGCGGACAGTTTTTCAATGGTGTGTGAGGCGGCGAGCAGTGGACGCAGCGTTGCCGTTCTCACACTATCACATAAAGGTGTGAGACCGCCGAAGCGATATGAAGTCTATCGGTATATGGAAGAAAATTCCATTGTGAATCGCTGCAGACTTGATGAATTAGAAACACACATTATCAATTCTCTCATCTCCGATGTGTCGAACAAACCGCTTGAAGATACAGAGACAGCGGTGGAGGCAATTCGCCGATTAGTAGTGATCCCCTAATCGGATACCGGTTCATAGTATCCAGAACCGAATAGGTAACCGTCGTGCCGAATTGCCCATGTGCGTTTCAACTCTACCTCGCCACTTTCATGGTTAGGCCACAGGTACTCAATCCAGAGACCTACTCCAGTCGCTCAAATTTATACAAATCAACCGCCGCTTGGACGAACGCGATTGCAAACGTCTCTGGATCGTCTATTGTAGACATATCAGTCGGTGTAACGGCATCCATCATCGGTTTCGTCATAGGTCTATCACAACCCGTAATACTGAGCGAGGCGAATCCTACGACAAGTAGTATTAACAAAAAATTTCTCAATTTTTGACTCATTTTCAGGAAATAAAAAATTTAATTCTCTTTTTTTGATTGTATACACTCATTACCCGATTGTCAAATGTACTATTTTTTTCTTGCAATTTTTTCGAGAATAGTTTATATTTTGTAGAAAATCGACAAACGCTATAGGGAAGGAGAGAAAACCGTGAGATATACTGCGCGAATTTTTATATTTTTTTTCATCCTTGGCATTATCTGTGTCGGGTGTTACTTGAAGTTGGATTCCAAGGCGAGAATAGAACAATACACTGTGCATCAAACTGTTGAGGGACTCACGACAGTAGACCGAGTCACGCCAGAAATAGATAAGTGGATTGTGATAGATGAAAACGCACTGCCCCAAATTCCGGGAAGAATCTACGTCCAAAAAATGGAATCAACCGCTAATATCTGGCACACGGCACGTTCTGTTGCGAATTCGGGGACTGAAGGGGGGGGCTCGGTTAAAGTATCGGAACTTTCCGAGAGACAGAGATTAAATCTCTTGAACACCGGGGCGGTTCCAAAGGGTTGGGATGTTGTCTATGTAGATGGAGATGGAAACCCCATTCGCTAAAATAGATAGCGGACATCCACAAGGGGTATCTCTACCATTTAACGGGAAACCATGAAGCGTTTCCCTACGACAATCCCTGACCCCTCATCGGTGGTGCAAAAGTCGAAAAATAAAAACCGCGCAAATCCTCAATCTTGATGCCGAATCAACAAGAAATAAAATACGGGACCGGTAGCCTGCAACAACGGCACAGGCGGATTTAAGAAATGCACACAAGAGTTCTAAGGCACATTATTTGACCGCAAGGAAAATTAAAAAAATGTCTAACCCATTAGCGATTTCTGGCGGCATACCTGTCCGAAACACAGAAAGCAATCCATGGTCCCCATGGCCCCGGACCACGACTGAGGAGTGGGAATCAAAAGTTGAGCCGCTGCTCCGCGAAGTGTACCTGAGTGCGAATGAAGGCTCCGGTGGCACGATGATTGAGCGTTTTGGTGAACAATATGCCCAATATTCTGGAACAAACTACGCCCTCTTTATGCCGCATGGAACCGATTCAATCAGTGCCGCTTTAGCCGGTGCGCTTGATCTCGATGGATTTAGTGATGGTGGCGAGGTGATTGTACCGAACTACACGTTCGTAGCAACCGCAAGCGCAGTGTTGGAACGTCGGTGCACCGTGGTGTTTGTAGACATTTCACCGGAGACCTTCACGATCGACGCGAAAGCGGTGGAGGCGGCTATTGGTCCAGAAACACGAGCGATTCTGCCTGTCCACCTCGGCGGCCATCCAGCAGATATGGGGGCTCTACGAGAAATTGCCCAACGCCATAATCTCGCGATTATTGAGGACTGTGCACAGGCTCACGGAGCAGAGTATCAGACAAAAAAGGTTGGATCCCTCAGCAGTGTAGGTGCGTTTAGTTTCCAAGCGTCAAAGAATCTGACTTCCGGCGAAGGCGGTATGGTCACCACGAACGATAAAGATATTCACGATCGGGTCTGTGCCTTCATGAATGTTGGACGCGCACCCGGTGGGGCGCGATGGGAATATCCGCGACTCGGATGGAACTATCGTCCGTCAGAATATCTCGCTGCAATATTACTCGTACGGTTGGAACTGTTAGAGGCACAAACCGATCTCCGCAATCGAAACGCATCCTATCTCTCCAACGCTTTGAAAGCGATTGAAGGGATCACACCACCGAAACTTGCCCCGTGGGTTACCAAACACGGGTACCATCTCTACTGCTTGAAGTATGACCCCCAAGGATTTGGCGGTAAATCGCGGCAGGAATTTGTGGACGCACTGTCTGCCGAAGGCATTCCCTGCTCTATCGGTTACCGTTCTCCACTCTCGCAAGAACCCGGAATGGCACACGTCGCAAAGACATACCCACATCTTATCCGATCATTGCCTTGCCCAAATGCTGCATCCGTCTGCGAGCAGAGCGTATGGCTTTTCCAGAATCTCTTCCTCAGTTCAGAAACGGATATAGACCAGATTGCGGAAGCCATCGCCAAAATTCACCACGCATGGCGTTAATCCTCTCCGTGTGGCCATGCCTGACAGCTATGAAACTCACCTAATGACTCCACAACGCGAGACCACAAGCCTGCAACAACGGCGCAGGGTGTTTTTGATAGGGCGTTTCCCTTGCTGGGGTGTTTCTTCAACTCGAAAGCGAAAAACGTCAAAGTTCATAAGGACGTTACTTATCCGCAAGGAAAAATTAAAATCCTTTGATGCAATCACAAAGTAGCAAACCGCTCCTTGTTTACGATGACACCTGCGACTTTTGCCGATACTGGATTGTGCAGTGGCAGCACGTCACCGGTGACCGCGTCGACTACGCACCCTATCAAGAAGTGGCGGCACAATTCCCAGAGATCCCCCTCTCAGCGTTTGAGAATTCAGTCCAGTTAATCCTTCAGAATGGAACGGTTTTGAGCGGGGCAGAGGCTGTCCTGCGTGCCTTGAACAACGGTCTGTTTTTCTGGTGTTACTACCACTTGCCCGGTTTTGCGAGCGTATCCGAAGGCATCTATCGTTTCATTGCGCAGCATCGTCCGTTTTTCTCTGCGATGACGCAAGGGTTGTCGGGAACACATACAGAGAGAACAACGTTATGCTTTTCGAGATGGCTGTTCCTGCGCGGACTCGGCTGTATCTACCTCATCGCTTTTTTGTCTCTGTGGGTGCAGATCCACGGACTCGTTGGAAGCAATGGGATTTTACCAGCAGACCAGTTTTTGGAGGCGGTCCGTCAACAAATCGGAATAGATGACTATCACCTCGTTCCGACGTTGTTCTGGTTGAATGCATCGGATGCCTTCCTCAATTTCTTGTGTGCTGGTGGTGTGCTTCTGTCTCTCGTTTTAATCGCAGGTTTTGTTCCTCCACTCGCTTTAGTCGGTTTGTGGACGTTTTATCTGTCGCTTGTGACAGTGGGGCAAGTTTTTCTGAGTTTCCAATGGGATGTCCTGCTTTTAGAGGCAGGATTTTTGGCAATTTTCTTCGCGCCACTGCAACTCCGTGAAAGGTTTACACGAACGTCCCAACCCGCAACTGCGTTTTTATGGCTCCTACGGTGGCTCCTGTTCCGCCTGATGTTTGCTTCCGGTTATGTTAAACTCGCCAGTGACGAGGTGTGGCGAAACCTCACCGCTCTCAACTTCCATTATGAAACACAACCGTTGCCGACATGGTTCGGATGGTATGTCCATCAGTTGCCGGAATGGTTCCAAAAAGCCTCTGTAATCGGTATGTTTGCGGCTGAACTGGTCGTCCCGTTTCTGATTTTCGCACCACGACGCCTACGAACTGCGGGATGTATCGGGTTAATCGGTCTACAAGTGCTCATCGTCTTAACTGGGAACTATTGTTTTTTTAATCTGCTGACAATTGCGCTATGCATCCTTCTCATTGATGATGTGACGTGGAAGTTTCTGCTTCCAAATCGCTTTATGCCCACTATCCGCTTTGTTGAACGACCTCGTCACCGATATAGGCGCATCGGCATCGCGGTAGTTGCAACGCTTCTCTTTCTGCTGAGCGGCATCCGTTTCGGTGGGCAGATATTCAGAGAGACACGGTTTCCAGCCGTCGCTTGGATTGCGCCGTTTCGGAGCGTGAATACCTACGGACTCTTCGCAGATATGACGGAATCGCGCCCGGAGATTATCGTTGAAGGTAGCAACGACCGGATAACTTGGGAAACTTACCAATTTCGTTGGAAACCCGGAGATCTGACTATCGCGCCAAAATGGGTTGCACCGCATCAACCGCGCCTCGATTGGCAGATGTGGTTCGCCGCCCTGCAAGGCAGTTATCAAAACACACCGTGGTTCCTCAATTTCATGGGAGCACTGCTACAAGGCAAATCCGAGGTGCTACAGTTGTTGGCAGAAAATCCGTTCCCTGATACACCACCGCGCTATGTCCGCGCAACCCTTTACGATTATCGCTTTACGGATCTTGCAACAAAACGTTCGGAAGGCGTATGGTGGCACCGTGAATGGAAAAGAATTTATTGTCCCGCAATTTCACTCCGTTAGAGTACGGCAGCTGGCAATCAGCAGTCGGTAAAGAGATGTTCGTTAAACCTGAACGCGTAGCCCGTAAGCGTAGCGGAGGGCAGGTATGAGAAACACACGTCGTTCCGCCACAAGGAATAATTAAGAATCATCTCACAAAGAGTGTCTCTTAAGGTAATCTCAAAATGCATAGCCCGTAAGTGTAACGGAGGGGTTTTTGCTTGGGTATTTCCCCAAGATCTACGTAAAGGCACTTCAGTTATCAAATTTACCTGACCGAACCGCAAGGAATAATGAAAATATGAGTCAATTTTTAACCGTCGCGTTAGAAGCGGCGAAAAACGCTGAAGAAATCATCACTGCTTACTACACCGGCGATGCCATGAAAGTGGAAATGAAAGCCGACGAAACGCCGGTTACTCTCGCCGATAGAGGCGCAGAAAAAATTATCAGAGAAACCATCAAACAGGCGTTCCCAGACCACGGATTCTTGGGTGAAGAGTATGGCATCGAAAAAGGAGATTCCCCTTATGTTTGGATCATCGATCCGATTGATGCGACTAAGAATTATATCCGTAAAATTCCGATCTTCGGCACACAGATCGCCTTGATGAGAGGTGAAGAACTCATCCTTGGTGTTTCCAACGCACCACTTTTGAATGAACTTCTCTACGCCGAAGCAGGAAGCGGTGCTTTCTGGAACGGTGAACCGATAACTGTTTCCAGCGTGACACAACCCGAAGACGCGATGGCATGCCACGGCGGACTGAAGTGGTTCGTAGAAAAAGGCACTTTTCCCGAGATTTACAATTTTATCAATGACGCGGCACGCACCAGAGGATTCGGAGATTTTTACATGTATCATCTCGTGGCTTCTGGAAGAGCGGATGCCGTCGTTGAAGCGGCGATAAGTATTTGGGACATCGCTGCCATCACTGTTATCGTGAGAGAAGCCGGTGGGAGGGTAACGGATATACAGGGACAAGACATCACGACAGATACGCATTCACTGGTGGCAACGAACGGCATCTTGCATGATACAGTGTTGAACTACTTCAATAACCCTTGACCGATTTGTTTGAATTGTTCGTGGATATGTGCTACACTATATTCATAACAGATAAAAAAGAGAGCGAGAAACACAAAATGCACCTTGACTTTCAAAATGTGCTGGATCTGTCTTATGTGGTCGATGAAAACAGTCCATGCGAACTGCCGATTGATCCTGCCAAAATTTACGACCAAGCAACATTAGAAAAAGATGGCTACTTTGAAAGCCGTATTGACACGTCCGGCCACTACTCTACGCACATGGATGCCCCCTGTCTAATGTACCCCGGTGGCGCAACGATCGCTGAAATTCCGAAGGAAAAACTGACCGGACCCGCCGTGTTGATGGACTTCTCCGCAACCAAGAAGCCGAACGATGCCGTGACTGCAGAGGATGTTAAAACATGGATAGCCGAAAATGGCGAGATTTCAGAAGGCAGTATCGTCTTTATGCGGACAGGAATGGACAGATTCGTCTATCAGGACAACTTCAACCGGGAGTGGATCGGCTTTAGTGAGGACGCCGCTGAACTCCTCGTCAAAATAGGCATAAAGGTTATCGGAACAGATGCGTGTAGTATTGACTCGGTGGCAGGACATCCACCCTTGCACGACGGTTTACCGCCTGCGCATCTCGTTTTTCTTGGAGCGGGTATCCCACATGTTGAAGATCTGTGCAATTTAAGCCAATTGCCGACGCATTTTTATGTCGTAATTGCCCCGCTGAAGTTGGCACGCAGTTCTGGAGCACCGACACGAGTTTTTGCCTTCGTATAGGCTTTCTAACTATGTGCTCTTGGACTACCCTCCATTACATTACGGGTAGGTTTTCGATGAATCCATACGTGGTTCAGGACGGCTAAGGTCCCTTCGTAATCCCTTTGTATCTCCCGCAGGTGAAAGATGTAACCAGATACCATCGCGGAACGAAGTGGAGCGATGTCCAGATTCTAATAGTTGAAAAATAGAAAAAATGATACCCAACATTCCTGAACCGATCTTGGATCTGTTACATGAAATTGGCGAGGTAGGCGGAAAGGGAACCTACCTTGTCGGTGGATTTGTCCGGGACCTCCTACTCAAACGACCGAGTCTCGATATCGACATCGTTGTAGAAGGAGATGCAATCCGAGTAGCAAACGCGATGTGTGAACGTTGGAACGGAACACTGGACGCACATCCGCAATTTGGCACTGCAACTGTCACACCCGCCGATGTTAACCTCCCCAAGGTAGATTTCGTTACCGCCCGCCGTGAAACTTATCAAGGTGCCGGGACGTTACCTACAGTAGCACGTGGGAGAATCACAGACGATCTGCGGAGACGAGATTTTTCGATTAACGCCTTGGCGATGCGCTTAGATACAAGCGCATTTGGTGAGATCGTCGATAAAATCGGTGGTCTGGAAGACCTCAAGACCGGGACTATTCGGGTACTGCATAAGCAAAGTTTCACGGATGATCCGACGCGCATTTTCCGCGCCTTTCGGTATGCCGGACGCTACGGGTTTTGTATCTCTGAAACCGATACGGCTCTGATGCGGGAAGCACTTCCAGTATTAGCGCAACTCAGCGGTGAACGGATACGGAATGAGATTGATAGAATACTTACGGAGAAGAACGCACCGGAGATCGTCGCACACCTTACACAACTTGATGTATGGAACACTATCTCTGCGGGGTGGAATATATCGACGACGTTTGCCTGTGACTTTAAGAAAGCAGAACAAGCAACAACTTGGACATCAACGCATCTTAAGAATGAAGAATTTCAACCTGAACTGGTACGCTGGATGGCGTTTTTTGGAACCGACACGCCGATATATCAGATTGAGGCACTCAGTTTCAGGTTGGTATTGGAACATCAACTTCAACGATTGATAAGCCGTACCCAAGCCTCAGAACAGCAGGTCTCGCTCGAAAAGGTGACACAGGAAGCCTTTGCGAAACTCGGAATCTCATTATCGGATGACACCTCCGTTGACCAGCAAAGCGGGAAATGGTGCGCTGTCGATCCAAAAAATACGACAACCTACATCTGTGGGGACGGGAACCTCTATCGGGTAGAAACACCGCTCACTACTTACAAACAGTTGGAACAAACACTGATGTCGTTGCAGAAGACAGCGAAACCGAGTGAAATTTATCAATCGCTAAAGCCTTATCCGACCGAGGCATTAGCACTCTGTTACGTAAACACAATACTGCCGAAGTGGAAACGAGAGAAAATAACAGACTACCTCTTTGTTCTACGGAAGATAGAACCCTTTATCACAGGAAAAGACTTGATAGCATTTGGGGAAAAACCGAGCAAAGCTTTTGAGGCTCAACTTTGGAAGTTGTTTGCGGCACAATTGGACGGAGAGATTACTAAAAAAGAGGAAGCATATACCCGGTTGCGGACTTCCGTATAGCAAGCTTGGTCCCATACATTAGTCGCTATGGGGACCCCGGTGGTGACAAGCGGCACCAAATACATAATGCCTAATTTCGATCCTTTTGAAGCAATTCTTGTAGTTACACAGTTCATCATTCTGTTAACCTTTCATGAATGGGGACACGCCAAATCAGCGGACATGTTAGGGGATCCAACAGCCCGCGATCTTGGACGGATGTCATTGAACCCGGGCGTACATATTGACATTATTGGCACGCTGATACTCCCCCTACTTGGCACGCTTTTCGGGGGTGGTTTCTTTGGTTGGGCGAAACCGGTGCCGGTCAACCCGTTCAACTTGAAAAACCCGAGAAGGGACATGATGCTGATTGCCGCTGCCGGTCCCTTCATGAATATTGTTCTCACTTTCGTGATCTTGGGAGCACTTCGGATAATATTGGAATTTACAGGGTTCAATCCGGCTGCCTCTGCGCTTCACGCTGAGATTAACAGGCAATTAATTCGCACAGCATTGATAAGTGTGTTTCTCGCGGCGTTTAACATGCTTCCACTCTTTCCTTTAGACGGTTTCAGTGTTGTGAGAGGTTTGCTCCCAGCACGTGCAGCGCATCAATTCGAGAAACTGAGTCCGTATGGAATGCCGATTTTGATGTGCCTTATTTTTCTACCGGGTATTTTCGGCATACCAAACTATGTGTTCGGATTCTTGAGCAATATTAGTTTCGAAACCCTAAATCTGATTGCGAAAATTGTCGGTTTACGATAAGGGAAAAATTAGACGATGGCAATTAGTAGTAGCCTGTAACATCGGCACAGGGTTTTTGCAATGTAATACATTATCCCGCAAGTCCACACGCGACTTGCGCTACGGATTTAGTCTATCCGTAGACTAAATCCAGTCTATTCCCAGACTAAATCCGGTGTTTCTTTACGATATGAGCAGCGCACGTTGAAGTTCAAACGCACGGTATTTCTTCGCAAGGAAAAATTAAAAATTGCTAACTGAAACAACGCCAACCCCTACCTCTACCGCTCCAATATACTCCGTGAAATTAGAGGGTTTCGAAGGTCCCCTCGACCTGCTCCTTCATCTGATACAGAAAGAGGAGATGGATATTTATGATATCCAGATTGCGCACATCACCGATCGGTACCTGGAATATGTGAATCTCATGGAGGAGTTAGATTTAGATGTAGCATCCGAATTTTTAGTCATGGCGGCAACACTTCTGCACATCAAATCGCAAAGTATCCTCCCACAACTCACACCAAACGCTGAATACACAATCGGTGATCAAGAGCAACTCGTCAGACAACTCTTGGAGTATAAACGGTTCAAAGAGGCTGCCCAAATTTTGGATGTTTATGCTGAACGCCAGACATTAATCTATAGCAGAAATCCTAAACTACACGAAGATTTAGATGGCGCGCGTGCGTTTGAAATCAGAGCCACATTGTTCGATCTTCTTACCGCTTTTAAGGGTGTGAACGACCGAGTTGCAGAGATAGACATCGAAGAGACATACGAAACGGTTGAAGAAGAAACCATCACGGTTGAAGACAAAATCACTTTTATTAACCTGCAGTTAGAGAGTTCAGATCAATTGCTATTCGACGAACTGTTCCCATTATCTTCAACCAAGGCAGATCGAATTGTAACATTCCTCGCCATTTTAGAACTCATCCGGATAGGAAACATCGTTACCGTTCAAACCGACCATTTTGAGAGTATCTATATCGTCAAACAAGAGGACGAGGAATCTGATAGAGAGACCCCGCCGCCTCCGACCGTTGAAAACACTCGTTCAGAAGAACGAAACAATTAGGAACTTTGTTTATGGATTCTGAATACGTTACCACTTTCGATCCGAAAGAGGAACCAGACGCGATATGGGCGCAAAAACCCAAATTAATTTTGGAATCGATTCTGTTCGCCGCCAGCGAACCAATTACGGTGGAACAGTTTCAAGAGGTGCTCCCGGAGTTAGACAAACGCGCGATCCGGACGGAACTCGACGAACTGCGCCAAGACTATCAAGAAATGAGACGCAGTTTCCGTCTTGTTGAAATAGCAAACGGCTATCAAATTTGTACGTCTCCACAATATTCAGAGTGGATTCAGAAGTTTTATACCCGACAGGTCCGTGTCAAACTGACCCCATCAGCATTAGAGACCCTTGCAATCGTAGCGTACAAGCAACCCATCACGCGCGCTGATGTTGCTGCGCTTCGCGGCGTGAACAGTGACAGTGTACTCAACTCACTGGTAGAGAAAGGGCTGGTCTGCATCGCAGGCAGAAAAGATGGACGCTCACTGCTGTTCTCAACCACAGATGAGTTCCTCCAACAATTCGGCTTGAAAGATGCTTCTGAATTGCCTTCACTTGAAGAAATCGACGAACTCCTTAACACATCAAACGGAAACGATCCTGTACAAGACGCCCTTCCAGATGCTATGGAGGAGAACGCAGAGCAATGAACTACGATGCATGGTTCCAGTGCAGTGAAGGATGCGATGAGACCTATCCGCTTACGGAAGTCATCTATCGGTGCAAAAAATGTGGTGGATTGTTAGAAGTTCAGCACGACACAGACGTGCTAAAGCAGTGCCGTCCAGCAGACTGGAAATCCCTCTTTGAACACCGCTACATGAGCACACAATATCCGTATGGTAGCGGTGTCTGGGGGAAAAAGGAACTTGTTTGCCCAAACATTGACGATAAGAACATCATCTCTATGTGTGAGGGTGGCACCAATCTGTTCTGGGCAGAACGGTTCGGTAATCAACTCGGCTTGAGCGATCTGTGGATTAAACAGTGCGGTAACAGCCACACCGGTTCTTTTAAAGACCTTGGGATGACCGTTCTGATCTCAATGGTCAAACAGATTATGGCTGAATCGGGAGATCTGCGTGCTGTCATGTGTGCATCCACAGGCGACACCTCCGCCGCTTTAGCAGCGTATGCATCCGCCGCGGGTATTCCCGCCATTATTCTCCTGCCAAAAGCGAAAGTTACACGTGAACAACTTATTCAACCTATTGCGAATGGTGCATTGACGCTTTCACTGGAAACGGATTTCGACGGATGCATGGAAATCGTCCAAAAACTCTCTGGTCGGAAAGATTTCTATCTCGCCAATTCCATCAATTCTCTCCGAATTGAAGGGCAGAAAACGATTAGTATCGAGATCGTGCAGCAATTCGATTGGGAAGTGCCGGATTGGATAATTATTCCAGGCGGTAACCTCGGTAATGTTTCAGCACTTGGACTCGGCTTTTTAATGATGCTGGAACTCGGTCTTATCGACAAACTGCCGCGCATCGCGTGTGCCCAAGCTGAACGCGCGAATCCACTCTATCGAAGTTATCAAACAGGGTTCACAGAGTTCCATGTCATCACGGCGCAGCCTACACAAGCCACAGCGATTCAGATTGGAAATCCCGTCTCTATTCACCGTGCTATCCGAACGTTACGACGGTTCGATGGTATCGTTGACCAAGCGACTGAGGAAGAACTGGCAGATGCTGCGGCGAGAGCGGATAGAACAGGGCTGTTCAATTGTCCGCACACCGGAGTGGCATTGGCTGTTCTTACAAAAATGGTCGAGCGAAAACAGATCCGTCCAGATGATAGGGTTATCGTCATCTCCACTGCGAACGGACTCAAATTCCCAGATTTCAAGGTGGCATATCACAACGTCACACCTGGGGAACCACCCCCTCGCTATCTGAATGCGCCACTTGAGTTGGAAGCAGACTATGAAACAGTCTTGGAACAGATTTCCAAGCACCTTGACCCATAACACGGGATCACCGTAGCCATCAGCAGTCTGGATTCCGAGATCCCTCCTACAGGAACACTAAACCACCTTAGCAAACAACGGTAAGAATTTGCAACAAATATGCCAAATATGGTATAATTTAAACGTTGGCTCATAAGCATGTCAAAATTATAAGCAATAGGAGTAAATGAATGTCAGAACAGTATCAGCCTAAGCCTGAACATAAGTTTACCTTTGGATTATGGACGGTCGGTAATCCCGGGCGCGATCCATTTGGTGACGTTGTCAGGCCCCCCTTGAAACCCACATACACTGTCCAAAAATTAAGCGAACTCGGCGCAT
Source organism: Candidatus Poribacteria bacterium (assembly GCA_012271015.1). Taxonomy (GTDB): domain Bacteria; phylum Poribacteria; class WGA-4E; order WGA-4E; family WGA-3G; genus WGA-3G. The sequence goes on from JAAXHD010000202.1 coordinate 33,679, forward strand.
ATGGTGTTAATTTACATGATAACGACTTAGTACCTTTTGATGCTACAGCCGTTGAACGCGATCAAATCGTTAGTGAATTCAAGAAGGCACTCACCGATCACGGTATGAAGGTGCCAATGGCAACAACAAACCTCTTCTACCATCCAATCTTTAAAGACGGCGCGTTTACCGCTAACGATCCGAAGGTACGAGCATTTGCAATCCAGAAAACTTTGAATGCCATTGATCTCGGCGTTGAACTCGGCGCGACCATTTATGTATTCTGGGGCGGTCGTGAAGGTGCAGAAGTCGATGCCTCCAAAAACGGTCCTGATACCGTCAAGTGGAATCGTGAGGCGATGAACTACTTCACGCACTACGTCAAAGACCAAGGTTACGATCTCCGTTTCGCGCTTGAAGCAAAGCCGAATGAACCCCGTGGCGACATCTATCTTCCCACAACTGGGCACATGCTCCACTTTATTGAGACGCTTGATCATCCAGAAATGGTCGGCGTTAACCCCGAATTTGCCCATGAAACAATGGCAGGTTTGAGTTTCATTCACGGTGTCGCACAAGCTTATGAAGCAGGCAAACTCTTCCACATTGATCTCAACGACCAGAAGATGAGTCGTTTCGACCAAGATTTGCGCTTCGGTTCTGAAAACATCAAAGGCGCGTTCTTCCTCGTCAAGTTCCTTGAAGATATGAACTGGGACGGTTCTCGCCACTTTGACGCACACGCTTATAGGACTGAAGATGAACAAGGGGTCTGGGACTTTGCCGCAGGGTGCATGCGGAGCTATCTGATCCTGAAAGAGAAAGCCCATCGTTTCAACGAAGATGCGGAAATACAGGGAATCCTCGCTGAAATACAAGCACGCGATCCTGAACTCGAAGCACTCATGGCAAATTACAACGCCGAGAGTGTTGGAAAACTCAGAAAGATAGATTTTGAACCAGATACCCTCGCACAAAAAGGACTCGGATACGAGAAACTGGATCAACTCACATTCGAGGTTTTAATGGGAGTCAGATAAGCCAAATTTTTATTCTCTTTAAATCCCCCTTATCATATCAGGGGACTTTAAGAGGTCGTGTGCAAGTCCTAATTCAAAAGCGAAACCTATAGCCCGTAAGCGTAGCGGAGGGCGGATATAAGCAACGCACGTCAAAGTCGAAACGGACGTTGTTTAACCGCAAGGTAAAATTAAAAAATGAATACGCTTATTATTGCGATCTTGAGTTTTATCGGTTTCATCGTTGCCTATCATACGTATGGCAAATGGTTAGCGAGAAAGATCTTCGGATTAGACGCCCAAGCCACGGTGCCGAGTCAAGAACTGCGGGATGATGTCGATTACATTCCAACGAAAAAAGAGGTAATTTTTGGGCATCACTTCACGAGTATCGCTGGCACAGGTCCCATCGTTGGACCCGCCATTGCCGTTTTCTGGGGATGGTTACCGGCATTGCTCTGGGTCGTCCTCGGTTCGGTTTTCATCGGTGCTGTCCATGACTTTGGTTCGCTTGTTGTATCGCTTCGCAATCGTGGGCAAAGCGTCGGTGAAGTTGCGGGTCGGATGATCGGTCCGCGAGCGAAGTTTCTCTTCCTGTTTGTCCTCTTTATGGGGCTGACAATTGTCCTTGCCATCTTCGGCTTGGTCATCGCCCTGATTTTCTCCTACTATCCTGAATCCGTCCTATCCGTTTGGGTGGAAATTCCGCTGGCAGTCGCCATTGGTGTCTGGATCTATCGTCGAGGCGGCAATATCCTCATCCCATCCATTGTTGCGCTCGGTATCATGTACATCGGAATGGCAGTTGGGGCATATCTGCTGCCGATTGACTTGGCGCAATGGTTCGGTATCCCCCTGCTCGGAAAAACTTATCTAAACGTCGTGGTGATCTGGACGCTGGTGCTTTTCGTCTACTGTTTTATTGCCTCGGTATTGCCCGTCTGGACGCTGCTGCAACCCCGTGATTTCATCAACAGCCATGAACTCGTATTAGCACTTCTCCTATTGGTGCTTGGACTTGCCTTCGCAGGTTTGACAGGCAGAGCAGATCTGACAGCCTCCGCGCCTGCTGTTGCTTCAGACATTCCACCGGATGCCCCACCGATTTGGCCCTTCCTCTTTATTACGATTGCGTGCGGTGCAGTCAGCGGATTCCACTGTATGGTGAGTTCAGGAACTTCCAGTAAACAGGTCGCCTCCGAAGGCGACGCGCAATACGTAGGATACGGCGCAATGCTACTCGAGGGTGGACTTGCCGTTATCGTTATTCTTGCTTGTTGCGCTGGTATCGGTATGGGGATTTTCAACAGGACGGGCACAGGCGCAAACTACACATTCCAACCGATTGTTAAGGCAGATAGCACAACCCTTGTTACGAATCAGGATGCATGGAAAACGCGCTATGCGATTAAGACAGAAACAAACGCTGATGGGACGACTACGGTCGTCAGCGGTTGGGCAAGCCACGGGCTCAAAGCAAAGGTAAGCGCGTTTGTTGACGGTGGTGGGAATTTCCTCGCCTCCCTCGGTATACCGCTCAAAATGGGCATTGCGATCATGGCGGTCCTCGTTGCGAGTTTCGCCGCAACAACGTTAGACACAGCGACGCGACTCCAACGCTATGTTATCCACGAACTGGCGCAAACGGTTAATTTCAAGCCGTTGACGAACCGTTATATAGCAACTGCGTTTGCGTTAGTGCTCGCCGCAGCGGTTGCCCTCCTACAGGGACCCAGTGGTCCTGGCAGTGGCGGTTTGACGCTTTGGCCCCTCTTCGGTGCAACGAATCAACTCTTAGCGGGATTGGCCTTCATGGTCATCGTTTTCTATCTCCTACGCCGCAACAAACCGATCTGGTTCGCACTCCTCCCGATGATCGTTATGCTCATCATGCCTGCCTGGGCGATGCTCCACCAGATGTTCAATCCTGAGACGGGTTGGCTTTTCACAGGTAAATACTTGCTCTTCGGATTCGGTATCGCCGTCGAAGCCTTACAAATCTGGATGATCGCCGAAGGGGTCATCGCTTGGCGACACGCCCGTGGGAACTACCCAGAACTTCCACCCCTGGAAAGTTTTGCCACCGATTGAAAACTAAAAATATAAAACGTTGAAAACCTCATACAAAGTTAGATCGCTAAACCGTAGGAGAGCATAATGAGGGAAAAGAGATGTCAGAAATAGGGACAAAAACTGAAGACCTTCACAACTATCCTTTTGAGGCCTCTATCTTCCGAAACACATTCAACGGATACGTTGGGAAATATAATATCTTTTTTTTCATTTTACTGTTTATTATTTTTTCGCCATTTATCGCTTATGGAATCGTGTGGTATTTAGAGCTTACAGGACTTGACATCACAGGTTTCTTAAACATCTGGCATGCCTTAGGCCTCTCTAATATAAGTTACGAATTAATTTCAGCAGGAATGATTTCGTTCGGAAATTTGTCTTGTGGCGTGGTCTCCATCGGTCTCTGGGGTTCTTGTGGTGTGATCTCCATAAGTCCAATGTCCTCTATTGGTTTTATTTCACTCGGTTCTTCCTATGCCTGCGGACTCATTGCTATCGCCACGGGACACAAAAAACCTTTCGTAGCAGACGAATACATTCACGGAAAAGCCTTGGGGCTTATCGCGATCGCTCGGCATGCACGAGGGGTTTATGCACTATCCTATGGCGGGGAAGGTGAAGGCACTTATCAGTTTTCACCGAAACGTCAGGATCCAGAGGCTGTAATGCTTTTTACGCAGCAGTTCCGAAAATTCAAAAGGGCATTCGTCCCACTTTCTTAAAACAATTCCTTTTCCGGATCTTAACCCGATTTGCTACTCACACATTTTGGGGTTGCTTGGATATTTCTGCGGATTTTATAGTAAAATCCGAAAATACGTTGATATTTTCATTCGTAACCTATCGTGGAGACCCTTCCCCGGTAAGTGCGGTTTGTAACCGCACCATAGGTGTCAATTTTAGAAAAAACAATAGTTTCAATCCAAGGTACAGTCGGTGAGGCTGCCCAACCGCACCGGATTTAGACACAAACCGGGTATACGTCAAAAAGCATCTTGAGTCCTGTAGGGACGGCATCTGTGTAGAACTTGGGCCCCCAAAGAATCAAGCCCCAGCGGGGCGGCATTTGTAAAGTCGTTGCTGCAAAATACCGTGGAAAATCCCTAAATTAACACCTATGGTGTCGTTTTCTAACTATACCAGTAAGTCGGTGCACGTTTGAAATTGTTTTTTGAACTACCACCTCAACCGCAGATGAATATAAAATGACACGGGGAACATTCTCTATACCAAAACGGCATCAACCGCATCAAAGAAATCGGCGTTCGATGCGCTGAAGCCGTACTGCTGTTCCACCTCCCGAATAGAGATCTCTGTTGTGAACAGGTTATCGTAAGTATCAGGAAACTCAACACCAGTTGTGGCATCACGGAACAGGATAATATTATAGCCATACCGCGCCATAGATCGGATACCGTAATCCCTGCCCAATACACACCAATTCGTTGCGAAACCCGCAAAGAGCAGATGCAGGATACGCCGTTCCTTCAGTAGATCATGCAACTGCTGTCCCGTCGCGATAACAAAATCTTCCGGTTTCACGTCAATCGCCGGGGAGACAGAAAGTTGCGATGCGAGTTTCTCCCAATGGATATCAATACTGGGGGGTTGACTCCGAGGACCCCGATAAACGGCGTAGTCCCCCTCCCGACTTCGGAAATCGGAGGGGGGCCATGCTGAAGGCGTAGACGGTTCAGGCGGTTTGTGCCGCTTGAGTTGCGGATATTGCGCCGCTACAGACGGAGAAGGGGCATGAACGATTGTCAAACCCGCTTCCCGCGCTGCATCTATCACAGGCACGACACATTCCTTCGTTATCTTCGCCGCGCGTTCTATCCAGCTTTCGATGAAATGCACGTTCCACAAATCAACGAGTACCAAAGCCGTCTCCTCAACAGGCAACGGCATTTCAAACTCACGGCGGATGAAAGCGGTTTCACGGCACGGCACATCTGCCGGCGTGCTATCTTGAAAATAGCGAACGCGTAGATTTAAGGTCTTCATTTTGGCTCCTGAAACAGTGAATCGTCGAGTTCTGCGTTCAACGTGACGCTGCTTATGCGAGTTTCGGTGAAGAGTTCCCCTTCTACATTCTGCTGAATATGATGTGGGACTTTGACACCGTCCACATCGCGATAATCACCCAAGAGCGTTTCTTTATTAACGACAACGCCCTGTTCCGTCTCGCGGAAACTCATCTTCACGATATAGTGTGTCTCTTCACTGATGAAAATTTTGAGGACTTCACCTGAAGGCTGTGGAACGAGCACAATCGCAGCAGGTTTTCCCATAACCTCGTCAGTGCCAACGTATTGAATTGAGCTATCGTCCTTCATGAGACCCGCGAGCAACCAAATCGGTTCCCTGAAAATACCATCTTTCATGAAAGCCGTCATTTCAGGCGGTAAAGGTTGCGGTCCCATAGGGGTCAGGGCAAACCCAGAAGTCCCATTGAAAGCGTAACTCATTTCACCTTGAGGCATCCTGATATCCTGTCGGAGTTTGTCCGGATAGACTTGATACCCCTTTACATCAAGGTTCATCGGTCCCATGGGTGAATTGGCAGTCGCGCGTCCTTCCACAACAATGTTTTTGACGGCTTGCAGCTTTTCAAGTCCACCATAAGCATCGACTGCCATTGCGACGATCTCTTTGGCTGTCGCCATGTCTCCTTCACTCGCTGCAGGCATTGGTTCCACAGGTGGCGGTGCAGGTTGCTCTATCTCGATTTCGTTGACCTCTCCGAATTCATCAAGGGATCGGTCGAAATTGGCTTTATTCCCAACAGTGACAATCGTGAGTGCGTCTGGGTGGAGATATTTTTGTGCGACTGCCTGCACATCCGCCGCTGTAACCTTGGCGATATTATCCGTATAGGTTTCAAGGAAGTCTGGGGCATAACCACGATACGCAAGCATCATCTGCTGGAAAGCGATTTGTGAACTGCTCTCAAACCCGAAAACAAACGAATTGATGAGTGAATCTTTGGTGCGCTGTAACTCATCGTCAGGTACAGGCATATCTCGGAGACCTTCAACGACATCAATAATAAGCGAGATCGCCTCTGCCGTCTTTTCGGTACGGGTCTGCGAATAAGCGAACCATTCCCCTGGATTCGTATAATATGTGGTTTGCATGATGCTGCCTACCATGTAGGCGAGACCGGCTTTCTCACGCACTTCCTTCATGAGACGAGAGGTGAAACCGCCTTCACCGAGAATATCGTTCATCACCCGAAGTGCGAAGAAATCGGGGAAATCGGGAGTGCGTTTAATGCCGAAATGTCCGATGAGCATTACCGACTGTGGGAGATCTTTGAAGATATAATTAACCGACGCTCCCGGAGTGGAATCCACGGTTGGAACGTCAGGGAACATAATCTCTGTGGATTTCCAGCCTTCAAACACCTTCTCCAGTTGTGCAATCAAGGTCTCCGTATCAAAACCGCCTGTAATAGCGAGCATCATGTTATTCGGATGATAATATTTCGCATGAAACGCTTTTAGGTCATCAACCGTAATGCTTTCTATGCCCTCAATGTCAGTATACCATCCGAACGGATGGTCGGTACCATAGAGCAGCGCGGAGAAGTTACGCCACGCGAGTTGAATAGGATTATCGTTGCGTCGGCGGATCCGCTCAACCGACTGCTGTTTACGGAGTTCCAGCTTGTCTTCTCGGAATGCGGGATTCCTGAGTACATCCGCAAAGATTTCTAACCCTTTTTCGATGTCTTCTGCAAGGGTTGAGAGGTTAACTGTGCCGTATTCTCGGGACATACCGACTTCAACGGAAGCCGCCATAGACTCCAACTCCTCATTCAACGCGTCCGGTTCACGCGACACCGTCCCGCCAGTTCGCATAACAGATGCGAATATGGAAGACAAGCCTACCTTATCCGCAGGATCGTAGATGTCACCGGTTTTAATCAACCCATTGACGTTAAACAGGGGTAACTCATGGTCCTCAATGAGATAGAGTGTCATCCCATTGGAGAGCATCCGCTTTTCTGGGACGGGTGGTTTAAACTCGATCGGTTCAAAGGTGAGTTCTTCGTGAGGTCTGGCAAATGTAGATGGGATACCCCACACGATGAGACAGGTGACGAGTGTCGCGAAGACAAGTCCGGTAAAGGTTCGTTTCTGCATTATTCGCTGCCCTCCGTATCTTCACCGGCGGGTGCTACTGCCTCTTTCTTAACGAGTGTGCCGACGGTGCGGTTGCTTTTCGTGAAATAGGTTTTTGCGACTCTCATGATGTCCTCTGGCGTAACTTTATATATGCTTTCACGCCATTGTAGTATATAACGCCAATCGCCAGCGATCCCTTCAAAGAAGGTGAGTTGTCGTGCCATTCCAGCGTTTGAGCTGAGACCTCGAATAAAACTGGCATCCACCTGTTTGAGGATCCGTTTAAATTCTTTTTCTGCGACAGGTTCGGTCTTGAGCCTTTCGAGTTCGGTGTAAATTGCTTCTTCAAGATCCGCGGTTGTGTGTGGAGACCGCGGGGCGCCCTCTATGAAAAAGAGATTATCGTAGCGCGCGCCCGGATATCCGTTCAATGAATTTGTCGAGAGGGCGATCCCCTCTTCAACGATGTTTTTGTAAAACCGAGAGGTGCGTCCATCGGAAAGGATTGCGCTGATAAAATCCAGCACATAATCGTCAAAGTGTGGGATTGTGGGTTTATGGTACCCAATCATGAGTTGCGGTTCAGCCTCAAACTCAACTTCCACACGACGTTCACCTTCCTGCGGAAGTTCATCAGTTGTGACTTCAGGTGGGAGCGGCTGGGACGGAATATCACCGAAATGTTTATCAATAAGGGCGATGGTCTCATCTATGTCAATATTCCCGATAATAGCCATGACAGAGTTATTTGGGGCGTAGTGTATGCGGAAAAATTCTTCTGCTTTGCGCCGATTTAGCATGGCGATATCCGAGGGCCATCCGATAATCGGTATGCCGTAAGGATGAGCAGTAAAGGCAGCAGCCATAAACTGTTCATAAAGCTTACCGCCCGGTTGGGTATCAACACGCATCCGACGTTCCTCTTTGACGGCTTCGCGTTCGACATAAAATTCACGTAGGACAGCGTTCTTAATCCGATCAGACTCAAGTATTGCCCACAACTCTAATTTATTAGACGGCAACTCCACTGTGTAAATGGTATAATCAACAGAAGTGCCAGCGTTGAATCCGGTACTCCCGTGTTGCGTATAGATTTCGGTATATTCGCCGGTAACGATCCACTCCTTGGCGAGTTCCTGTTGCGCTTTAAGTGCTTCTTCTAATTCGGCTATTCTGTCAGCATCCGCTCTGGAACCTTTTGCGCGCTCCATGTCAAGCGTATCACCTATCCGATCGATTTCGGCGAGGACAACCTTCTCTTTTTCGTAGTCTTTTGTGCCGATTGTTTTGGTGCCTTTAAACAGCATGTGTTCGAGCATGTGCGCAATACCGCGTGAGTCATCTGATTCATCAACGGAACCGGCTTTAAAGAGGAGGTAAGGGGCAACAGTAGGGGAGGTATCGCGTTTAATCATCAGCAACTTCAGACCATTAGGAAAGATATGCTCTACTACACGATCTGAGAGATCCTGTGCTGATACTATCCCTTGCGTCGCAAAGAGGAATAGAATCAGCAGATAGCGTATCTGTTTCATTCTTCATTTGCGGCATCTCTACTCTGTAGAGAACCCAGTATAGGGTATACCGCTTCCTTTCTATATGAGTTATAAGTTATAATATAAGTTGTCAGTCGTCAGCCACCAGAGAAGAAAACTCCTGTCACAATGGACGTTTGCAGAGAGTTCTCCAAAGTAAGATGACTTGTTACAAGCCGCCTCTTTAACCGATAACTGATGACTGACCGTTGACAGCCATTTATTCTTTCTCAAGATCACCGAGTAACCCGACAAGGGCAAATCTAATGTGAGACGAAAGTGCTGAATTCTCTGAGCGAAGGTCCGCACCTTCTTCGTCCGGATACATAACATGTGCCGCGACAGCACGCTTGACCCAACGTTCTGCTCTGTCATCATAAGGAATGTATTTTTCTTTAGGTGCCGTGCACGCCGGACACTCTTCTGGTGGACTATCTGCTTCTTTCCACAAATAGCCACAGGCTACACAAACAAACATTGCAAAGTCCTTTCTCTTTTCCTCAAGAAGACAATATTTTAATAACAAGTTACCAAAATCATTCATCTTCGGGGGATCGAATTTAAGGTTATGGAGTTAGATCGACTATTGTATTTTAGCAGACTACATTTTGAGATACAAGTTTTAAATTCCGAGGATTTATTCGAGTCACTCAGTCGCTCTCAAACTGACTGCTCCGCTGATTGCGCTTTCAGTTCAGCAATCCGGTCACGTAAAGCGGCGGCTTCCTCATAATCGAGATCCAACGCCGCTTTTCGCATGCGTCGCGTTAAGTCCGTAATACTCGTTTCAATGTCTTGCGGTTCAACGGTTTCTGCAATGATAGCAGACTTGTCAGATTTTTCAGTCTTATACTCTTCGGTTGATTCAACGATAAGTTCCTGAATAGCCTTTTCTATTGTCGCGGGTGTGATATTGTTATCGGTATTATACTGAAGTTGAATCTCACGGCGACGTCGCGTTTCCTTGATCGCTTCTCCCATTGCTTCGGTGATGTTATCCCCATATAAGAGGACTTCACCGTCAACATTTCGGGCAGCGCGTCCAGCGGTTTGGACGAGAGATCTGACAGAACGGAGGAAACCCGGACGGTCAGCGTCAAGGATTGCCACGAGTGAAACTTCAGGAAGGTCAAGTCCTTCTCGGAGTAAGTTGATACCGACCAGAACATCAAAAACACCCTCGCGAAGTTCACGCAGAATGCGGGCACGGTCGAACACATCAATCTCTGAATGCATATAGTCAGCACGGATACCCGCCTCCGTCAAATACTCGGTTAAGTCCTCCGCCATCCGTTTGGTAAGCGTCGTGACGAGGACACGTTGTTTGCTCCTGACGCGCTCATGGATTTTGCCAATAAGATGGTCTATTTGTCCTCTCACTGGATGTATCGAAATCTCGGGATCAATGAGTCCAGTAGGACGGATAATCTGCTCAACGATTTGTGCGCCGTTATCCATTTCATAGGGACCAGGGGTCGCGGAGACAAAGACAACTTGGTTGACCCGCGCTTCCACCTCGTCGAACCGAAGCGGACGATTATCCAAGGCAGAGGGTAGACGGAAGCCATACTCGACCAGCGTCTTCTTTCGGGACCGATCACCACGATACATACCTCGCAACTGCGGGATCGTTACATGGGACTCATCAATAAAAAGAAGAAAATCGTCTGGGAAGTAGTGCATCAGGCAATACGGCGGGTCACCCGGTTGTAATCCTGAGAGATGCCGTGAGTAGTTTTCAATACCGGAGCAGTAGCCCACCTCCCGCAACATTTCCAAGTCAAATCGGGTTCGCTGCTCGATGCGTTGCGCCTCCAGTAATTTATTCTCTTTCTCAAAAGTCAGAACGTGGTCTTGGAGCTCAAGTTCAATATTAATTAACGCCTGATCGAAGATGTCACCATCCGTCATGAAGTGCTTGGCGGGGTAAATTTCAAGGAAATCCCGTTGTGTCAACACCTCTCCTGTTGTTGTATCAATTTCATTAATGCGATCAATCTCGTCGCCAAAAAGTTCAATACGATAGGCATTCTCACTATAAGCAGGAAAGACTTCAACAACATCGCCGCGAGCACGGAATACACCTTGCCAGAACTCAATATCGTTGCGGACATACTGAATATCGACTAAGGCTCGTAGGAGGGCATCGCGCCGAACGACATCGCCAACGGTTACCTGGACCCTCTGATTTTCAAATTCATCCGGTGAACCGAGACCGTACAGACAGGAAACACTCGCGACCACGATAACATCGCGACGCGATATTAAGGACGCTGTTGAAGCGAGCCGCATCCGTGTAATTTCTTCGTTAATCCGAACATCCTTTTCAATAAAGGTATCCGTGGATGGGATGTATGCTTCAGGTTGATAGTACTCGTAATCGCTGACGAAATAGTGGACGGCGTTATTTGGGAAAAATGTCCGAAACTCGTTGTAAAGTTGTGCGGCGAGTGTCTTATTCGGTGAGATAACGAGCGTGGGCAATTGGACGTTCTGAATTACATTCGCCATCGTGTAGGTTTTTCCTGACCCCGTCACACCGAGGAGTGTCTGTGCTTTGTCTCCACGTTGGAGTCCTTCCGTGAGTTTGTCAATGGCTTCGGGTTGATCGCCTTGTGGTGAAAAGTCTGAGATTAGTTCAAATTGCGCGTTATCCAGTTCAGAAATATCATCTTTTGGATCATCAATCTTGGTCAGTAATTCCCAGTTCTCTCTCATCTTGGCTTCTGCTCCTTGTCACATTTCTGATAGGCTTGCAATATGGGGTTGCCAGCGGTGGTCTACATCAAGACCACAAGAAATTTGAACGGTTTATGTTGCGTTTTGTGTCTTAATATAACGTGAGTTTGATAATAAAAATTGAATTGTCCCTGTAGGTGTTTTTGCTGGGGTATTTCCTGCAGGTTGAGCGGGAAAAGACCTAAAGTTCTCTCTTTTAGATGAAAAATGTGGATATAGAGTCCCCACGGTTGGAGAGAGAGATAGCGAAACCCAACACACCCAGTTATGGGGTTAAGAATGTGTTGGGTTTCACTCGGCACTTGGTCCTTTCAGGCTTCTCTGCATCGAGTGTCAGCCTTGCGCTGTGTGCAGCTTTTAGATGGATTCGTTCAACCCAACCTACAAGAATCCATCGCCTTTATCAAACTCACGTTAACATAAAATTCTCCATTCCGATTACCTAATTAGGTTTCTATTTCGTAATTTTGATGGATCATATCCGCGCCGTGCGAGCTCAAGAAGGAGGGTTTCATCTGCTATGACTTTGAAATATGCTGCTGCGCCACTCTCTGAATATTTCCATAACGCCCGATCGAGCGTTCGCATCGAAACGTCATAACACTTGGCTTTCGCACGGCACAAGTCAACATATTCCTGCCAGAACGGATATTCGGGTCCATAGGCGTATTCTTCTTTTATCCCAACAGAACGAAGCGCGTGATGATCAAGAATCGGATATTTTTTGGCATCATAGAGGTGTAGGATCACAGACGCGACGGACTGTCTGACACCATGTAAGCCTCTATAGTAACTTATTAGCTTTTTGAGTTTCTCCCAATCGTCATCAAGACTGAACGCTTCTGCGGTGATCTTTTCAACATGCCCTGGTGGGTTCTTGTCTATCTTACTGGGAAGCGTATAGTGTTTCCAGTGTCCCATCATTCGCAATTCGGCTATCTCCAGATAACCACTGGAGGTCTCGCGGGTCTGGCGTGCTTTTACGTTTTCTTTCATATCTATCACGGCTTGCTCTCGGTGTTGACGCTTTTCGGATTGGCTTTCAATATAACGAGTCTCCCAGTAAAGGATTTCTTTCTTGGTCGTAAATGGAAATTGCATTTCGTATTGTGATGTCATAAAGTCTTCCTTTCCACCAAGTTATGTGAGCTTGAGAATTTGCGCTATTGTTTCCTCATCGCGGAGTGTGAGTTCTAAAAACAGTGTTTCGTCCGCGATGATTGCAGTGACCTGTGAAGTGGCGTTTTGTAGTCATGTCCATTGGATAATTACGAGTATATCACAAAAGGGGAAAAAACAGCAAATTAGTGCTAACTAGTGGAGCGTGCAAAGTTTCTTAGGTTCCTGTCCTTCAATAAACGGCTCGTTGCTAATGTTCTCCTCTGGACATCTACCGATCTTTTTGAGGAGCCCACTCTTTTTATCAACTTCTCGAAAGACAATACCCTTCGGCACAGGGAACGGCTTTTCTGGACCTCGAGCGGCATCAATCATAAATTGCGCCCAGATCGGCAGCGCTGCCTTAGCACCTTCCTGATTGTAATTACGGCGGGTGGACCGATTCTTATCGAAGCCGACCCAAACACCGACAACAAGATCCGCGGTATAACCGACAAACCAAGCATCTACATTCTCATTGGTAGTTCCTGTTTTACCCGCTGCCGGTCGAATCAGTCCCATCCGCCCCGCACGTCTACCGGTTCCATTCTGAATCACACTCTCCAAAAATGAGGTAATCTGATATGCGATCTTTTCATCTAAGACGCGGGCCCGCTCATCCTGACGGTTATCAGACGTATAAATAATTTTCCCCGCTGTGTCCAGCACGTACTGAATATGCACAGGCTCCGTCTGAACGCCACCGTTCGCGAAGATACCATACGCAGAGGTGAGTTCAAGAACTGTCACACCAGATGAACCTAAAGAGAGTGCCGGCACTGGATCCAATGGGCTTTTAATACCCATTCTCCTGCTCAAATCCACAACACGATTTAGACCTTCCCATTTCCCGTTTTCAGCGATCGGTGTCTCCAACATCGCTTTCGCTGTCGGTACGTTAATTGAACTTCTGAGAACATCGCGCACAGTAACTTTGCCCTTAAAAAATTTACTATAATTCCGAGGATACCACATCGGCTGTCCGGGGAAAGGAAGTATGCCCCATTCCTCATCAACAATAACCGTTGTGGGTGTTACAATTGCGGGGTCCTCCAACAACGCCGCAAAAACAATCGGTTTAAATGCAGAACCGGGCTGTCGTCTCGCAGTACCGATAGCTCGATTATAGAAATTAATCTTATCTCCAGTGATGTTGTAATCCCTACCGCCGACCATCGCTTTAATGTGTCCCGTCTTCGGTTCATAAGCAATAAGTGCCGCCTGTAAGTAATCATTAATGGGATCAATGCCGAGCGGATTCCGTTTATTGGTATCGTAATCGGGCAGATGCCGCCCCCCGTATGTTTTATCCATCACGCGAAGGTGCTTTGCGACCTCTCTTTCGGCGACGAATTGCATGGACATATCTATTGTGGTGTATACCTTCAACCCGCCACTATACAAATTGTCTTTGAGTTCAGGCAGTCGAATAAGTGCTTCATGGACATAGTCAAGAAAATGCCCAGCTTCTTTCAGTGCTGTTCTTGTCCCTTTTCTGGGTAGGTTTCGCGGGAGGAGTGGGGCATCTCGGCTTGTACGCCATTCGGATTCAGTCGTGATATAAGCCTGATCAAACATCTGATCGAGTACGATATTTCGTCGATTTAGTGCTCTTTCCGGGTTGGAAAAAGGTGAAAAAGCGTAGGGACCCTTTGGAAGTGCGGCAAGCAATGCGCACTCGTGATAGTCCAGTTCCGAGACCTCTTTCCCGAAATATCCGAGTGCCGCTTGCTGGACACCGTGATACGTTTTCGCGCCATACCTCGACCTACCCAAATCAACGTGGTTCAGATAGCGTTCAAAAATTTCGTCCTTAGAGAAAGCCTTCTCAATTTTCACAGCGAGGAGTATCTCTCGTGCCTTCCGAATCACACTTCTATCGGATCGCTGATCGAAGAGATAGATATTTCGTGCTAACTGTTGGGTCAGTGTGCTGGTCCCAGCCAAGCGACTGCCGTGCAAGAGGTTGTTTTTGAATGCCCCAGCGAGACGTATTAGATCAATCCCCCAATGCTCAGAAAATCGCCGATCCTCAATGGCAGTGAATGCGCCTGTGAGCTTGTCAGGCATTTGCAGTAGCGGAATCAGGCGACGCGTGGAACCCTCATCATCGGCAAACTCGCCGATTTTCTCAGGTTCAAGGTAGAAATTTTGGCGTACAGAATTATTCGCATTCCGGATAGCGGCAATTTTCTCGTCCGTCACTGAAATCCGAACGTGTCCAGCCTTCACATCAAGATTCGGATATTCAAAATCTCGCAGATGGATACGAACGGTCCCGTCTTTCGCTATAGCATACTCTCCTGGAGCACTCAATCTTGGAATGAGTTCCGCGACTTTCTTGTATTCCAAACGTTTCAATTTATCAATCAAAAATGCGATTTTATCGGTTTCCTGCACTTCGCAGACTGCGGAGTAAACCTCCAGATGTTGCCGCCATGTCTGGATATCGGCATCGTATTCAAGGCGATACAAGTCGATGTCTCGGACATCTTCCCAACACGCGATCAACATACCTCCTGCAAACCCAATGGTAGCAAAAATCGCCAGAAACACACATATACCTGCAACCCAAAATAGAGTTAACACTGCTTGAAAAAGATGATAAAAGAATCGAAGCATTTTGTTTTTTCGCCCCCTGCGTGACGCTAACGAAGAGATTCAAGGGTTGCAGTTGGAATTCACGGCGTTCTATCTACGCTCGTTTTCCGAACTCGCTTAATCGTACATCCGACAGCTCTTGTCTTTTTGGATGACTTTGGAATATCTTTTCCAGTGATCACTAAATCTAAAGCATCTCGGAGATAGTGTTTCGTTGGCTCCTTCGGACTGTTGTCAATTGCACCTGCGTAGCGCAGAACATGTTCGGCATCAAGAAGAAAGACCTCTGGCGTTCTTCTCGCTCCGAGATAATCAGCAATTTTATTCTCCGGATCTTTTAGCACAGGAAATTCAAAACCGTACTTCTCACTGTATTCCGAAATCTCTTCAATCTTCTCTTGTTTATTTGAATTTATCCCAATAAATTGCACGTTCTTTTCATCGTAAGTCTTGACTAAGACAACGATTCGCTCGGCATAGTCTGTTGCTATTGGGCATTGCGTAGCGAGGAACAGAACAACTGTGGCAGGTTTCTCTTCACTAAGTTTATACAGAGCGTGAGAGGTGCCACCAGCATCCTTGAGTATAAAGTCCTTGACCATGCCATCAAGTTCAACCCTCTCTGCTTTCTCTTTCGCAACCCCTATATCTACAGCCATAATCACCGAAGTAATTATCAGAAAGGCAAGACTGGACTTAGCGAGAATACGCGCAAAAAAACTAAGGCTTTGCATTTTCAATTTTTCCTTTAATCCTTCAATTAAGACGTTAATAGTTCTATTCGGTTTCAATTCTCTTATAACCGGACAATTACCATACGTGAAAAAAAGATTAATTTTTCCTTGCATTTTTAAACTGAATATAGCATAATATATAAATATAAACTAATGCTTACTATAGGAGATAGAGGAGACAGACCCATGGCAAAGAACTTGACAGGTAGACAACGCGAGATTTTCACCTATATTCAGACGCGTATCAAGGAAGGTTACCCACCGACGATTCGTGAGATAGGTCGCCAATTTGGCTTTTCTGAGAAAGCGGCACATGACCATCTCAATGCCCTTGAGAAAAAAAGGTATATCAGCCGGGAGGATGGTAAGCCACGCGCAATTTCGATTTTAAAAGAGGCAGACCCGAAGCTTGAAACCAGCAAATGGCTGGAAGGACAGAACGCAAATCTTGCTTTGGCGGAAGTGCCACGGAATGTTACTGAGATTCCGATCTTTGGACGTGTAGCGGCAGGCGAACCGCTCCTCGCATCGCAGAATATAGAAGGAACCCTTCCAATGCCGACGCGCATGCTTAACGATTATGAGTGCTTTGCACTTCGTATTATCGGATCGAGCATGATCGGTGTTGGAATTCTGGACGGTGATTTTGTCGTTGTTAGAAGGCAATCAAATGCCGACCCAGGTGATATCGTCGTAGCACTGGTTGAGGACGAAGCAACGGTAAAACGCTTCTTTATCGATGGCGACCGAGTCCGGTTGCAACCGGAAAATCCAGCGATTGAACCGAGCATCTTCGATGTCAAGGATGTAATGATACTCGGTAAAGTCATCGGTCTTCATCGAGAATTATAGCAACATCCTACATCCGACACCACAACTATATGGGCAGAACGAGATGTCTGCCCATTATCTCCTGAAAATTTTATTTTTCATCCAGAAAACCGGTCAATTCGTGCAGATGAGAGAGTTGAACATCCACCATAGAAAGATCTGGACACGGTTTCATCTGATCTCCAACAAGCCACGCAGTCCACATGCCAGCATTCTTACCGCCAACCATATCTGCAGGATAACTATCCCCAACGTAGATCGCTTGATCCGGTGCAACTCCTAATTCCGACAAAGCCGCTTCAAATATGCGAGCGTCCGGCTTCGCTATCCCTAAAACTGTAGAGTCTATAATTACCTCAAGCAAGGGTGATAGTCCATACTCATCACACCACCCTCGAGTGTTCCCAAAGTTATTACTAATCACTGCCAGTTGATAGGTGTCGTGCAGTGTTTCAAGCCATCGCCGATTCTCTGCGAGGCTTTTAGCGGCACCTTCACAGAACCAATCAACGTACTCGTCTTTCATCTTCTCGCTCAACCCCAACCGCTTATAAATTCCCACTGCAATCGCCTCGGCAGTCTCCCGCAAAGTACAACGTGCTGCATATTCAGACGCGACCGCTCCAATCGGCAGCATTGAACCATCTTGGTAAGACAACTTAATAGAAGAATCCTGCTTTCGCAAACGCGATGCCACGGTGCTCACAGCGTCTTGGTAAGACCACTCAATAGAAGGATCACCGAATGCGAATTCTGTTATCGTTGCTTTATCCGCTTCGTCAAACGCTTCACGCGTAATTTCCGGATGCCTTTCTTGGATAAACTGATATGTTCGTTCCAACCAATGAATGCCATTCCCGTCTAAAGTTCCGCCAAAATCAAATACCAATGCGCGGATGTCCTTCATTCAGTCTCCCTTTTTATTCTTTTATATTTAAACATACTAAAGTTTGGACAATTTCACTTCATCATCAATCATCAGGAGACCTGTAGGTTGGGTTGAGCGGGAAAACTCACTCCCCTCTTGTCCCTACCGAAACGCTCATCTGCAAAGACACTTGGCCTGTCAACAGATACAGCGAAACCCAACACAGCCACCGATGCCAGAAACATAGCGGTGGGTTTCACTCAAACTGTGGACGGTCAGGGCTCCCCTCGTCGTTTGANNTTTTTCTCCGAGTTCTGCCGATATGTGCCCCTTGAAAAAAATCTGGGGACCCTTGGAAACTCTACCTCAATGGAACACGAATTGTCCAAACTATAGTTAAACAATACAATCCTTCTGGTACAACTCCGTTTCAACCGCTTTTACGACTTCACCCGCCCCAATTTCCTGCATGCAAAGATAGGGTGCGTTTTGTAAATGGCACGATCGCTTGTAACACGGACGACACGAGACCGACTTCTCAATGACTGTATGCCCAGTCCCATAAGGACGATGGCGCCTCGGATCTGTCGGCCCGAAGAGTGCTACTGTCGGTGTATTGACCGCTGCGGCGATGTGCATAGGTCCGCTATCACAGGTTAAACAGACCTCACATCTTTCTAACAATGCACCGAGTTGCAAAATTGATGTCTTTCCAATAAGATTAGTTATCGGAAGCGAAGCAGGCAATGCTTCTGCAAGTGTCTGCTCCGCAGGTGAACCTGTTAGGACAACCTTCGCTTCTGAGCCAAGGTGTGTAATTTTATGGATTACCTCAGCAAAATTTTCGACATTCCACCGTTTTGTCTTCCACGTTGTTCCTAAGTTAACAGCAATAAGCCGATCACCTCGCGACACACCTTCAACACGCAAAAGATTTTCAATGAAGTGTCGGTCAGCATCCGTATGCCAAAACTCCAAATCGTCCGATGTGGTATCAAGGTCCAGCATCTGCAGCACCCGTAGATACCGATGTACCTCATGGCCGTTTGTATTATCCGCAGAAGACTCCGTTAGCAGTATACCACGTCCACTGACGTTCGTACCAATACGAATTGGAATTCGCGCGAGGAACGGTAGCAAAGCGTTTCGGAATGAGGTAGGATGCAACACAACAGCAAGGTCAAAAGATCTATTTCGTATCTGACGCACCAAATTCGCGAGCGATCGGCAACGTCCTTCCGTTTTTTCATCAACGATGCAATCATCAACATAAGGGTGTGATCGCATTAAATCTGCGACACGGGGACGCAATAGAAGTTCCAGACGGGAGCCACTGAACGTCTGCTTTAGGGTGCGTAACGCGGGGGTTAGCAGCACCATATCACCGATCCAGCCACCTGTTTGACACACCAGAATGTTTTGCATCACAACACCAGCGAAACACTAAAACGCATTGCTTTAGAAAAAGAGCGGGTTCGACCAAGCCTTCTTACCTGTTTCGTCTGTTACTTCAACCCGAACATATTTCGCACCATTCGGAATACTATATGTCGCTTCGGTCAACAGTTCACCCTCCGGTGGCAGAATTCGCCGACCGCGACTGCACTCGGCTTTGAAAACAATTGATTGCGCCTCTGAACATTTAACCGTAACTTCGCCACCGTCTAATGTCATATCCTCGATTTCAGGTCCGAGTGTAGAATAGAACGCACCTGATCGGAGTGCTTCCATGATACTCTCAATCGACAGGTCTTGTGCCTTCACCATAATCCATCCGTGGAAACAGTCGTGTTCGGTACCATGCGCATCATCAGAAGCGATTCCGAGAACGGGTCCTCCTCTATCCAACAGATCATCCCACGCCTGTTCCGAAAAGCCTTTGCCGATACTCATACAGGTATCGTTATAAACTTCAATCGCGAAATAATTTCGCAATGGTAGATAATCTGTAATCGTATGCCCGGACCAATAGGGATGACATAAAACGGCTTCACCCCCCTGCGCTTTAATTTCATCGAGCACTGCGTTCGGGTGCATCTTTGCACAATTCAGTGTTTCATGAATATTAATGGCGACAAAGTGATACGTCGCACCACCATAGGGATTCGATGGATGAACTTCGCTCCCTGATATTGCCAAAAAGTCTGATGTACTGTAAGCACTGACATCGTTAACCTTACGATGATCTGTTAGCACGAGGAAATCGTACCCTGCCTCACGATATGCTCCGAACCGGTCAGACATCGGAAGTTGACCATCAGACTCAGTGCTGTGGCTATGCGTATTTCCTCGGTACCATTGTCCTGGCTGGCGGAAAGGGTTGGCGTTGTACATGGATAACTCCTTATTTCGTGATAATGTGTTCAAGTCTCAGGAGATGCTACATAAATCTATTGGACGGACTTCACGCGTCCATATCTATTTTAGCATGTCTATCACCCGTTTGTCAATTTTTTCGTTGTCAGTTGTCAGTGGTTAACAGGCGAAGTTTTATGAGGGGTGAACGTTTAGTCGGTTGCAGTACAAACTAACAGTTTGCACTATGGTAAGAATCCCGGGGGGTGAATTTTCTTCGTTTCGCCATCGGATAACTCCTTTCTAATGAGATTGTATTGTAGCACAATCTTCCTTTCGGGTGTGGTCTAAAAAACCGATGGCAGTACAGTTATTACCCTTGATAATGAGGTTTTCACGGATAACCCCGTTCTCGTCCCGTTGGATGTCCGTTACATCCTGTTTGCCTTCGGCAGTGTGGCGTTTCCAATTGGTGAGGACTTTCGGATCGAACATCCGGTTGATTTCGTCTTGTGCGAGGATTTCGTTGAAGAAAATCTCTTTTCGCTTTTCCGCTTCCTTCGTCTGTCCACCCTCTAAGACGCAATCTTTGTAGGGCCAGACGAGTGAGACTTCGCCGCGTTCTCGGAGGAATTTGCCGCCGATGTTCAACCCGATTTTGTTACGGAATTGGGTGTAAGAGTTAGCGGGGAAGTTTTTGTCGGTGATGTAGTTAATGAAGGTGTTATGGTTAAAAACCCAATGTCCGTCAATCTCGTCAAAGAAGGTTGCCTTTATTTTAGCGTCAGTAAGCAATAGTTTGATGAGGTCGTGGTTGAGTTGCCATGCGTGGTCTCTGACAGCGGCGGGTATGAGTTCGCCTGCGTCGTCAAGGAAGTCGGGATAGGTTTTGAGGAATGCGGTCAGTTTTTCGTTGAAGTTCTGTTTCGGCATACGGGTAATAACCTTCATTTTGTTTAGGATAGCAGCGGTGCAGGGACGGGGTTTTCCTACCAATAACAACTTATGTTAGGTTTACTATGTTTCAAGCGAAAAGTCAAGGGAATATTGTTTTTTGGAAACGTATTTCCCTAAGCATATACATGTTGAAGAAACGCCATCTATTTTGCAATTCCCAGAGCGTTTCAGTTTTAAGAGTTAT
>JAAXHD010000410.1 GCA_012271015.1 Candidatus Poribacteria bacterium
GAACTGCCGCGTTCACTACCCCATTGAGAGACAACCTCGCCATCCAGCGTCATGATCGTGATACGTTGATCTAACTCGGCGATATAAACGAGTTCCTCTTCGTCGATGTAGATCGTATCTGGATGTGCCAAGCCTCCCCATTATTCAATGTACTCACCATCAAGGGTGAAGAATTGGATGCGGTTGTTTTCCCTGTCGGCGACCATAAGTCTATTACGCGGATCAACTCTCACACAATGCGGGAGGTCAAACTCACTGGGACCCGTACCGGGCTGTCCCCACGATTTAATCAACTCACCCTCGGGCGAGTATTTGTGGACGCGGGCGTTACCGTAACCGTCGGTGATATAAAGTTCGCCATCGGGGCCGACTGCCAAATCCGTCGGCTTATTAAAGGGTTCGCCTTCCGCCCCGGGGACATCCGGTGTACCGAGCGTCATCAGGAGTTCACCATCCGTAGTGAACTTCCGCATAACGTGTGTGTCACGTTCCGTACAATAGATATTATCGTCGTCATCAATGAAAATCCCGTGAGCGTCCTTGAGAATATCATCGCCCCAAGAGTCGATAAAATTGCCGTCCCGATCGAAGACGACCATCGGATGTTCGCTGCGACTGTAAACATAGATGCGGTCCTGTGAATCAACAGCAACAGCGGGGACCCAACCAAATTCCCAACCCTCTGGAAGTGTCCACCAATTTTCTTGCACAGTATATTGATGTGTACCTTGTCCATAAACCATAAATTTTTTTCTCCCTACTCCAAAATGAATTGGCATCCATTTTAGCAAGTTCATCGCGATTTCTCAAGGATTTTAATTGTTCCTTGCGGTTCGGTGAGACGTATACGGTGAATAACGTTCATCTGACAAGAATTTCATTGAAAAGTGCACGGGTCGTCTCGGTCCACTTTCCGTAATCCTGTAGAAACGCTTCTGCAGCGGGTTTCTCATTCCCACCCGTATATCCGAGACGACGTGCCAGCTGTCCCAGTTCCGCACGATTTTTGGGAAGCGCGTCCAGGGCTCGATCGTGTACAATCCGTAAGGCATTTTCGACGCGTCTGAGAAATTGATACGCTGCCGCTAATCCATCGCGCTGTTCCTCTGTCAGCACTCCAATCTTATACAATCTTTCAATCGCGAGGGGTGTGTTTTGCACACGCACAGAAATTTCTCCACCGCCATGCACCAATTGAAGGGTTTGAACAACAAATTCTATATCCACAAGTCCGCCATATCCTGACTTGACATTAACTGTAGATGTCTGTGCTTTGCCGCCCCTTCTCCGCCGAGTAGATGTCCTCCGAGTCGCTTGTGCTTCCTTTCGTTGACGTGTATGCACTATCTCGGCGATCTCCTCAGACGTTAGGGCATCTGCATAACAGAAAGCGTGGGCGATTTCCAAAAATCGGTTTCCGAGGTGTTCTATATCTCCGGCGACGACGCGAGCACGTGTTAATGCCTGACGTTCCCAAATCTCTGCAGTACGGTCGTAGTAATTCTGGTAACCTGCTAACGGCAGGGCAATCGCACCACCTGTCCCGTGCGGGCGAAGCCGCAAATCAACTTCATAGATACCCATCCCCTGACTTCCAGCGAGTCGATTTACTAATTCCAAACCAACAGCTGAAAAATACTCCACGTTTGGTATGCCTTGCGTCGTTTCACCATCTGCCGAGTAAACGTACATAATGTCTAAGTCTGAGCTGAAGTTCAATTCTCGTCCGCCAAATTTACCCATTGCAATAATAGCGAACGTTACAGGTGTTCCATCGGGAGCAAGTGGCGTGCCGTGCGTCTCGCGGAGTTCTGATTCAATTTCTGGGTAAATAGCTTGCAAAGTAGCTTCGGCTAAATCGGAGAGTTCTTGGGTCGTATCTGGCAGGGTCGCGTTTCCGAGAATATTTCGCAAGGCGATACGCCAAATCTCGTCGTTCTTATATCGCAGCAACATGGATAGCATTCTACCTTCCGATGCCTGTTCGGTCACTTGCAACGCCTCCGTTTGTTTCTCATTGAGCGTCTTGGAACGTTCTATCAATGTGGGGACCGTCAGCAGATCGAAGAGTTCGGGGCTTGCGATGAGCATATCTGCGAGATATAAACTCGAACCACAAACACGGGTAAGGGCTTCAAGCGTTGATGGCTTTTCAGCGAACATTGTGTAGTAGCTGCTCCGAGCACCCACTTTATCTGTAAACGCCGAGAGGTAGTGGAGCGCCATATCCGGATTAGGAGAGTCGCGCAAAACGTTCAGGAGCGTCGGCGCGAGTTTAAAGAAGGTGCGTCTTACACTCGGTGAGAATTGGATGCCGTCCCCGCCGTTCGCAAGTTGTCTTAAAAGACGCTGCGCATTTCTCACGTTTTCAAAACGGAACGTGCTCAGGAAAGTTTCCAGCTGTTGTGGATCCTCTTCGGAAAGTAGAACGGCGATGTCAAGCCCATCTTCGGACTGGATCGAAGTCGCGGTGATCTTCTTAAAAATGCTGCGTACCTGTTCGGTGTGGGCACGATAATCTTCTCGAAACGCCTCCAACGCATCGGTTTCTGCGGTATGTTGGTATCCCACGCGCCGGGCGAGTTCCCGTTCCTCCGTTTCTCTTCCTGGAATCAGATAACGCTGCTGATCGGCTTCAATTTGAATGCAGTTTTCAACCGTGCGTAAAAATCTATAAGCCGCCATGAGCGCGTCCGTATCCTCCGCACTGAGCAGTGTACTCGCTTTGAGTGCCGCAAGTACTTCCAAGGTATTGTGCGAACACAATGCCTTTCGCTTGGCACCATGAATCATCTGAAGACACTGGACGGTGAATTCAATATCACGAATAGC
>JAAXHD010000267.1:0-5549 GCA_012271015.1 Candidatus Poribacteria bacterium
TTAATTTCCCGAACAAATTCCAACCCTGCTTTTTGCATCTCAATTGCTAACGCTCGTTGATAAACTACTTCCTGGAAGCCGTTACCCAAAAACTTATGCACCTCAAACGCTGCCCCGATGATCTTTTCGGTTATGTCTTTATGTTTCAGATTAATGTTCATTTGGTGGTATCCTTGTGTTTGTTCGCGCGCCTTTTCTGAATCGCGGATTATCGCGGATGTCACGGATGACGCGGATTATTGATTTTGGTATCATCAAGTTGCATTCTCATGTTTGCTAATATAACGCAAGTTGCCACCTATTTATAGACATAGCACTCCGCTGAATGCAGTGCCTGAGAACCTCGTTGAAATACGCAGAAATTCCCAAACAAAAACACCAAAATTTGTGAGTCGCACCTTGGATGAATATAGGATGTTGACGCGCCCGTAGGTTCTGCCGATGTGATGCGCTTAAAATCCGTGAAATCTGTGTAATCCGCGTCAATCCGCGATTCAGACCTTCCCCTCCACAATCGTAATCTCTTTGTCGGTTAAGTTGTATAAGGCGTATACTCGTTTGTCAATCTCATTTTCAAGGTTGGAAGTGTCTGCTTCGGGCTTGGTGTGCTTAGCATCAAGGATTTTGTCAACCTGCATTTCAATCTGTCCGGCGACGAGTTGGTTTGCATCGGTGATAGGTGGAATAGGAAAATTTTTCATAAATTCACTCTTAAATCTAACACCTTTTGAACCCAAATGACCACCCGCATAGTAATTCTTGAATGCGAACAGAAAAAACGTTGAATTTAAGATACCAAGCAAGTAGGTAAGGTGTTCACCTGTTAATATCCGAGTCGTGTCAAGCGAATAAAAATTATTTTTATCAATAATAAAACTCCCTTCCGTTGCCATTTCCTGCCAAACTATTTTCTCCTTCTCAAATTCAAAGTAGTAAGCACAAGCTCTGAGATTCCACCAGTTTTGCCCTTGATCGTCTCTATTGAAAAGTCCTTTGCCTTTTGATTTTATTGCTCCTGATTCTATTTGTTCTCCTATAGTTTCAAGGTGATTGTAAATAGCTGGATACCTCTTTTTTGAAATATCCAGATCGTAACCGGTTGCAAGCACGTATAATCCAGCTTGCTTGGCGTGGTAGCGTCCAATATCACGTCCACGCAGGAGTGGTTTGATGATTTCGGCGGACGCTGCGTCGCTATCTATAAGTTCTTCTCTCTTGAATTCATCTATGATGAATGCCTCGTTACAACCTGTTATGATTCCACGATAGATGTTTATATTCCAGTCTTTGAGCGGTTTGCCCACATTCTCTATTTTACGTTTCAGGTTAAGTTCAGCAGATGAGAGTATCGCCCAGGGTTCCCCTTTAGTGGGCATTTCCATAGTTGTGCCGTTATCATCCAGATATTGAGCAATGTTATCGGTCTGTTTGTCAAAGTCTGCTCCGAGGGATACACCCCTGAAGGTAGTCGTTGCATCGGATACGAATTTTTTGAAAAGCAAGATGTTTGTGTCAACGGTAGCATCAAATACATCGGGTCCCATATCCAACAGTTGAATCGGTTGGGTAAGCGTTACAAAGTAATCCCTCAACTTTTTACCGTAGCCGGCGCGCATCCATTTATTAGAAGTGATCAAACAGACGTG
Organism: Candidatus Poribacteria bacterium; assembly: GCA_012271015.1. GTDB lineage: Bacteria > Poribacteria > WGA-4E > WGA-4E > WGA-3G > WGA-3G. The sequence goes on from JAAXHD010000267.1 coordinate 1,647, forward strand.
TCCATTGTTTTTCAAAAGTTGATTTGCTTTTTCGTAGAACAAACAGTAAATATCGCCTGTGCGAGCGAAGGTATCAAAACCTTTATCTTGATAAAGATTTCCGAGTCTACCACCTTCCTTCTGCAGTTGTATATATGGCGGATTGCCAATAACCACATCAAACCCATCAGTGATACCAAACATCCATTCCGGATCAAACCAATCCGCGGTGGCGTTCTGGTCATACGGATCCCACTGAGCGATTTTTTCAGCATCATCGGCTGGGGTGCCCATGCTTTTTAATTCCGCTGCCAAATCCGTGCGTAAATTCTCGTCTCTTTGCTGGCATTTGCGCTTGTGTTGACGGGTGGTCGCATGGAAATGCCGCTCGCGGTTGTTGCCCAGTTCGCGTTCTAAGTCCCGTGCTTTGTTGCTTGTCAATGTTCGTTGTTGTTCGAGCCCTATCAGTGTGTTTGCCGCAATGAAGCGCGTCTCCAAATTCGGCAAGGGTTTGATGCCGAAATTCTCTACGTCTTGCTCGGGTTCCTGCTCAATTGCGAGGGATATGAAAAAGCGGAGTTTGGCAATCTGGCATGCCACGGGTTGGATGTCTATGCCGAAAATACTGTTTTGGATGAGATATAACTTTCGTCCGAAGTCTGAATCTCGATAGCGTTTGAAAGTCTCATCAATTTCGATGAGTTCTTCACGCCGCGTCGGGTCATCTTGTGTTTCAAACGCTATTTCCGCGCGTTGTATTGCGCGTTCCTTCTGCAACTTTTCCCATCGACTGTTGTCTGGGTCAAGTCGGCGGAGTGCGAGCGTCAATTTGTGGAGCATCCCCATCGGAAACGCGCCTGACCCAACTGCTGGGTCCAGTATCTTGAGTTCGGAGATTGTTTTCACAATCGCGTCGGTTTCGCGGTCGTCAAACCATTCATTGGCATCGTCAAAGGCTTGGGCATAGTCGAGGAGATAATGTAATCGTTCCTCCCACAGTTCTGTGTCGCCATCGGTTGGGTCGCATTTTTGGGATAACGTGGCGACTAACGCTTCATCTACCATGTAGTCCACAATTGCGCGTGGGGTGTAGTAGGAGCCGGTCTGCTTTCTCACCGTTGCACCGGTTTCTGGGTTATAGGCGGCGAGCAGATTTTCGAACACTCTGCCGAGGAGTTCTGGATCTAACGCAACTTCCTGCTCTATCGGTGTGTTCTCCTCGACGGTGAATTTGTAGTGTTCAAGTAGGGGTAGGAGCCCTCGGTTTTCGTCGTAAAAGAGGTGGTTGGGAATAGATAACTTGTGGTGCTGATTATCAGAAAAACAATCTATTCGGTAGCCGCCGTCTCCCGTTGCTTCCTCACTATCCAGACAATCGAACAAGCCTCCGTTGATAAACGGTATTTTGTCAAACAGTTCCAGCAGTTTATCGGGGTCGCTCATCTGCGTTTTGTAGCGATATCGCGAGAAATTACGATGGGTTTTGTTTGTCCGTGTGCTAAATCCACGCTTGGCTATTTCGGTGTTGAGTGTCGCGAAGAAAAGGTTTTGGAGGACGGCGCGATAGTAGGAATCGCCGGTATCAAAGTCATCTTCTTTCAGCAGATCTTGGATTTGCGCTTTGTTGAACAATGCATCTGCCACCAATCCCTTTTCCTTGATAAACCAGATGAAGAGCAGGCGTGTGATGAGGCGTATCACATGCTCTTCCGATTTTATGACGCGGTTTTCGTCTGTCGGGAACATTGCTTCTGCTATTGCCCATTCATACCATGCGAAGAGTCTTCGATAGAACTGCTTGTTGAGTTCTTCGGTGTCCAGCTTGGCGAGCCATGCCGCCAGCAACCCATCAAAGTTTTTCGGTTTTTGCTTCTCATCTATCCATTTGACGCACGCTTCAAGTGAGAGTTCGGAGAGGATGTCCAGATGTGCGCGGTGTGGGTTGTGGAGGCGGATGTCTTTGATAAGGGTAACCTGTCCGAGCACATCGCGATCTTCGTCAGTTTTGTCTGGTCGGCGATCGGCAAAAGCAACCGTCAGACGATTACCCGCGCGAAATAGGATCACAGTCGGTGCGAATAGCCTTTTATTGATTTCCCGTGTGAACTCGGCGTATGTGGTGCGGGAATAGTTGTTATCTTTTAGTTCAACTGCACAGAACAGGAAACTTTTTATGTTTCCTTTGTCAAAGGAAGCGGATTCAAAAAGCGTTCCCTGTGGGTCATCAGCGATTTCGTCGCTTGTGAATTGGAACACGAGTTGCACGGATTCAGCATTGTTGCGAAATTCCTGTTCGGTTTTGGTGTTCGGGTTGCGCGGTGGAAATTCCTCAAAAAAGTCGTGAACGGTGCCGGAGAGTTCGAGTGTGAGTTCACTGCGGTAGCCTATCGTGCTGAGCAGGTCTTTTGATTTTTCTAAGAAGTCACCGGTGGGTATTGCGGATAGTGCGGATTTGATTGCGTCTTTGTTCATTATGTTGTGTTCCGGGTTGCCAAGTTTTAACAGCTACACAGATGTCGCCCCGCTGGGGCTTGGGTGTTTGGGGTTGATGCCTGCTACACAGATGTCGCCCCGCTGGGGCTTGGCATGTGTTAAAAATAAGCCATTCTTTGTAAGAGTCAAGATTGTTGTGTTGTGATAATCAACCATGTCACCAATTTGAAATCACCAGTGTCTTTAGGAGCTTTGGATGCGGGTGTAAGTCTTGCGCCGCGAGGATTCCCACTCTTCAAAATTTGGCTCTGTGTCTTGGTATGCGACCGTGTGATATGCGAAATAACGGTGTCCAAAAGTTTGTTGTAATGTGTCATGTTATCACCGTATTCCGTCTCTTGGTCAAACCAGAGACACAAATCATCTATGGTGTCCTCTTTGCCAACAGTAACCGTTTCAAACAGATCCAACACCTGTTTCGCATTGATACACCCGTAACGGATATCTCCACTGTTTCGGATGTAAACGGCATAGTAAGGATGGATAGGACTGGCGGTTTTCTGCTGTTTATCTGTGCTGGCGTTGGCTTGTTGGAGAAAAAAGATAACGCCGTTTTCCGAGGAATTGTTTTCGTTACTGGTAACGGCATAAGCACCATCTGGTGTTGCCTCAAGTTGCGCTCTGTTTCTTTCGAGATACTTCAGGAGTTGTGCAAAGAAATAATCTAATGTAAAGTCGCTCATTACCACACTGTCAGAGAGGTCATCTAAATCAAGCACTTCTTCACGGAGCCGCTCCAACTGCTTGTCCCGGAAATTGAGTTCCATCTGTGTGTGTTCGTAAGCCGATTCATTCAATGGATCGTCATCACCACTTGCGGTAGCATCGGCGAGTGCCATGCGGGATTCAACGCGATTTCGTAAGCGGAGATAGACCTCCATATCTTCTGTGGGCCAATAGTTAATCATCTTGACGGCGACGTTATTGCTCCCGATTCTGTCTATACGTCCAAACCGTTGAATGATACGGACGGGATTCCAGTGTATATCGTAGTTTAGGACAGTATCGCAATCCTGAAGGTTTTGCCCTTCTGATATACAATCTGTTGCAATCAGCAGGTCTATAGTGGCGTTGGTATCCTCAGAACGTTCTCTTGCGCGGGGTGCGAAGTTTGTGAGGATATCGTTGAATTTATTTTCTCCGCAGGTTGTTTGCGTGCTGTCGCCCGAAACCAGTGCCATGTTCAGCCCTAATTCCGATGTGAGTTTAGACAAGTTATCGTAAAGATATTCTGCCGTATCCTTAAAGGTGGTAAAGATGAGCAGTTTACGATTGGGGTTTTCGTCCTTATCCTTTGGAGGGTTTAGTCCCTTGTCTCGAATGTGCTTTTTAATCTCTTTCAGTTTTCCATCTCTTTCCGGTGTGATGGATTTCACTTTTTCCAACACAGCGGTTAAGGTCTGTTTATCTTGGCTGATGTCCTGTTTCCAT
>JAAXHD010000267.1:5571-8404 GCA_012271015.1 Candidatus Poribacteria bacterium
CAGCATTTCATTGTGTTTGTTGATGGTGCGTTCAAGTGTTTTGGAGAGGGAGTGGGCGGAACTTTCCAGCCGTTTGAGGAAGTTGGTCTGCATCATACCGATGAGGAATTTCTCACGGTCTTCCTGATTGAAACGGAGTCGCTTTTTCTCATCTGCTAACCGCTGTTTTGCTGTCTCATCTACAACATAACTGGAGGGTCTATAGATGGACAGCTCAAAATCACCTATCTGATCCGCCAATGCCTTATATGAAAGTTCACCTGACAGGTCGGTAGGTGGATGGCAATTGACTGGATCCAGTTGTGTAGGGAATTCACCAATTTTTTCTATTTCTTCGGCATAGTATTTTATGATATGCCTTCGGGAACGTGCAATAGAAACGCCACCGAGGAGTTGAAAAAATTCTGTGCCTAACGTATCAAATAATTCTGTTTTATCTCTTGTGCCATCTCTGGTGGCATTCTCTTCCCACGCTTTGAAGGCTTTTTGTGCGTGTCGTATTAAAGTGCGGATATTGCTAACCCCCAAACTGTTTCTAAAGACATCTTCGCGTTTTTCTGTCATGAGATATATCTGATTGCGGAGGTCGGTGAGTGATGTATTCACGGGTGTCGCGGAAAGCATCAACACTTTGGTTTTTGTGCCTTCCTTGATGACCTCTTCTAATAGGCGGGAATAACGACTGTGGTGGAAGTTGCCATCTTTGTCCTCACGAGGTTTGGTATCGTTTCGGAAGTTGTGGGATTCGTCAATAACAATCAGGTCAAAATTCTGCCAGTTGAAATTTTCTAAATTGACACCGCCAGAATCACCGCTATATCTGGATAGGTCAGTGTGTGAGAGTAAGGTGTATCCAAATTTATCGTCAAGGAACTCATTAGATGCTTGTGAGTTATAGGCTGGATAGCGTGCCCAATTTTCGCGGAGTTTTTTCGGGCAGAGAACAAGCGCGCGTTCGTTTCGCAATTCAAAGAACTTGATGACCGCAAGTGCTGTGTATGTTTTTCCTAAACCGACACTATCCGCCAAAATACAACCGTTGTGTCGCAACAAGCGAGCGATAACACTTTTCGCTCCCTCTTTTTGAAAGTCGTATAACTTGTCCCAAATTTTTGTGTCGTATAGATGTATATCCTCAAGGGTCTGTTCGTTTGTTTTTCGGGTCTCAATTTCTTCACGGAAAAGTTCGTATAGGGTTTTGTAATAGATAAGTTCTGGCGGGTGATCTTGCCCTATCTGATTCAGTTTTGCCAGTACTTTCTCTTTGACATCTTCAACGAGTTGATCGTTATTCCAGAGTTCGTCAAACCACGCCTTGAGGTCGGTTCGGTCTCGGTCGCTATCCACTTCAAGATTCAGTTCGATGTTGCTGTTATTTGAACTGAGTCCGAGTCCGCGCGCCGTAAAGTTGGAGCTGCCGAGGATTGCTTTGTCAACGCCGTTATTGGTGATATGATACATTTTCCCGTGTATCAGATTTGCTTCGCGGGTCGTGCGGATCTCTACCTTCTCGTTTATCCATTCGGCACACGCTTTAGCAATTGGTTTCTGTCGGAGCTGCTGGTTGAGTTGTAAACCTGTATCCGTTATGTCAAACGCTTTTGCATCTGTATTGTTCGGATCCATACGTTTGACAAAATCGGGGTCGCCAAAAAGAAAACGGAGTTCCTCTATTTTGTTGAGGGTGTGTTGCATCTTTTCGTAAGCATAGATGGTGAAATAGGCGGATACGATGGAGAGGGAGGAACCGTTCTTAATTTCCTGTTGTAGAAAATCGTGAACTGTTTCACGAAGAAGGTTATCTCGGATACCGGATTTTAGGGATGTGTTTTTGTTTGACATAGATAACTCTATTTATACTGTTGTGTACATTCTAATTTTGTTGCGTATATTCTCGGTCGGGAGGAGGCTTTTATAGAGGAGATATTACTGAAGATAGAGTGTTTTGAACAAAGCAATTTTATATTGCAATTGTACCATGCTGGTATAAAACAGACAAGCGAAAAGTGTATAGATACAAAGCCATACCGTTTTCGATTTTTATGTTGATTTTCGGGAAAAGGTCGCGATCGGGAGATCGCTCCTACGGAGTAGTTATCAGCAGTCAGCAATCAGCGATCAGTTAACCCCCTTTATCGGGAGCATAAGAAAGTCGGGAATCGGAGTTCCCCCCTACAGAAGAAGTGAATGCCTTTGGATGGCAGATGGATTTTCTGTGTAGAACTTCTCAATTTGTGGTATACTATTTGTAGAAATCGAAAGCGTTTTGCTGTTTAAGGAGATTTGCATGCGTACAGAAAGAAAATGGGACGGATCGATTGTCCGCTATCCAGACCCCGCAATTGAGGTACTGGACCCTCGTTTTGGAAAATATACAATCGGTAATTCTGTTGTCGAACGGTTATGGACAGGATCGCGCTGGGCAGAGGGACCCGTCTGGTTCGGTGATGGCGGCTACCTGCTCTGGAGTGATATTCCGAACAACCGGATCCTGAAATGGGAGGAATCCACCGGCGATGTGAGCGTCTATCGCAAACCCTCGAACTATACCAATGGGCATACCCGCGATCGTCAAGGAAGGCTAATTAGTTGTGAGCACGGAGCACGACGCGTCACACGCACCGAATATGACGGAACGATTACCGTGCTGATGGACAGCTTTGAGGGAAAGCCACTCAACGCACCCAACGATGTCGCAGTCCACCCCGATGGGCATGTCTGGTTTACCGATCCCGGATACGGTATTATGCTCAACTACGAAGGACACGTCGCTGAATTTGAATTGCCGACCTGCGTGTATCGCCTGAATCCTGATACTGGAGAAGCGACCATT
>JAAXHD010000004.1 GCA_012271015.1 Candidatus Poribacteria bacterium
ACTTTGCACGATAATAGAACTTTGCATTCCCAACAATCGTATGTTTTTGGATTTTTTTATTTTAACGGTTTTTGGCGCGAAAATGACGTCATAAGATTTCCCTGGGGCTTGGGGTGTAGTTGGGTGAAATCCAGGCTTCTGGGCGGGAACAGTGGACAATTGGGAAGGCTGTACATGACACGAATCGTTAACTATAAGCGGTTTCTTTAGGCGGGTAACCAGAAGAAGGGCGTCGTCACAACACGTGCTATCAGTCTCTAACGTCAGGAAAGCGAAGACAGAGGACGCCTCGGTATGGGGAGAAGAGGAGATGGCAGTGACACGAGGATTGTAGTCTGGGTCCGGATGGAGAACACGTTTAGCGCCAGGATTTCGTTTGAGATAATCCTTTAGTAGGCGATCATCAAGTAAATGCTCACGTGGCTCCCATATCATGTGTCCTGGGCATGGGGAAACCCCGACGATTTTAGGAGAAACTGTGGTTTTCTGTTGCGTATGCGATGTCGCACGATGCGCTCAGCTTGGAAAACGGTAGAGGGGTCAGCAGCAAGGTCCATAGTAGCGCCATCTGAATCGGCCAGTAATCGAGAGGCTGAGGCCAAAGACCCCGCTGGCTCGGACGCGGCTGAAGTAGGTGTGGAACTAAAGCCTGCCGGTGTAGGCGCTAAGGAGGAAGGAGGATGGGCGGTACTAGCAGCAGAAACCGGGGGAACATTTGTAGCTTGAGTGGGTGCTGTATCCACGTCATCGCTGTCCGCGTGGGCCTGGTGACGAGAGAGATCGAGGTTCAAATCCTCTGAGATGAAACTGTCCCTAGGCAAATTGCTATCAGCCAAAAACGGTTCATCCACTTGAAAAGGCGGCTCCCGAGTGGGACGATCAGCAGGGTCGATGTATCTCTTGAGCCTAGACACGTGGACTGTTGTGGAAACGCGGCGGTTATTGGTGGCTTTTAAAATGCAATGCACAGGGGATGGAAATTCAACAATACGGTATGGACCATGATAATTAACTCATTCTTGTCACGCACTGCAATTTATTGGTCCATATGGACCAATGACGCTAAAATTCATGTAAAATTTGCGTTACATACGATTGACGTCAAACTTAGCGCAAAAGAAGATTGTAGAATTAGCCAATCACTGGCCGTGTTTCATTGAGATTGGTTGAATAAATTATTCAGACCGAATTTTTAATATGCATCATTGATCGTGAGCGTAATGGCGTCTGGCTACGGATACGCTTGTGTTAGGGAAACAGGCTCAGAAGAAGCAACATCTCTGGTCTACGAAGGCATTAGTGGTTCAGAAGG